>CBDUGF010000010.1:0-53802 GCA_965366835.1 uncultured Rhodobacterales bacterium | reverse complement strand
CCGCGCCCCTTGAGCAACGCCTCGACCCCCGGCAGCCGCCCGCGAAACCGCTCGTAAAGCACCCCGGCATCCACCGATCCGCCTTTCGACAGGATGTTGTCCTCCAGGGCCTGCGCCACCTCGGGGTCAAACGCCCCGCCCGCCTCCTCGAAGGCGGCAAAGGCATCGGCATCCATCACCTCCGACCACATGTAGGAATAATATCCGCTCGAATAGCCATCCCCGGCAAACACATGCGCGAAATGCGGGCTGGCATGGCGCATGGTGATCGCTCTTGGCATTCCAAGCCCGTCCAGTACCTCATCCTGGCGCGCCATCACATCCCCCGGCGCCACGCCATCGTGAAATTCCAGATCGACCATCGCCGATGCCACGAATTCCACGGTCCGGAACCCCTGGTCGAAATTCGCCGCCCCCAGCACCTTGTCCAGCATCGCCTCGGGCATCGCCGCACCGCTCTCCACATGCCGGGCAAACTCGCGCAGCACCTCCGGCACCTCCAGCCAATGCTCGAACAACTGGCTCGGCAGTTCGACAAAGTCGCGCGCCACCGATGTGCCCGACACGCTCTCATAGGTCACGTCAGACAGCATCTGGTGCAGCGCATGGCCAAACTCGTGAAACAGCGTGCGCGCGTCGTCATAGCTGAGCAGACACGGATCGCCCTTGGCGAAATTGCACACGTTGATCACAACCGGCGCCTGCTCTCGCGGATATTTCGCCTGCGCGCGCATCGCCGAACACCACGCGCCCGAACGTTTGGAGCCGCGCGCGAAGTAATCCCCGATGAACACCGCCAGGTGTTTGCCGCCCCGCGTCACCTCCCAGGCCCGGCAATCGGCGTGATAGAGCGGCACATCCAGCGGCGCGAATTCCAGCCCGAACAGCCGGTTGGCACAGGAAAACGCCGCCTCGATCATCGCTTCCAGCGCCAGATATGGCTTCAGCGCAGCCTCATCCAGATCATGCTCCGCCCGGCGCCGTTTCTCGGCATAGTAGCGCCAGTCCCACGGCTCCAGCCGCCCGTTGACGCCATCTTCATGCATCATCTCTTCCAGCACGGCCGCATCGGCCTCGGCCCGCGCCTTGGCCGGCTCCCACACCGCCATCAGCAAGTCGCGCACCGCTTGCGGCGTCTTGGCCATCTCGGTTTCCAGCTTGTACTCAGCGAAATTTCCGTATCCCAGCAGCTTCGCCCGCTCCTCGCGCAAGCTGAGGATCTCCGCGGCGATCCCGCGGTTGTCGCTCGCCCCGCCCCTGGCCCCGCGCGCGCCCCAGGCGGCAAAGGCCTTCTCGCGCAAATCCCGGCGCGGCGAGAATTGCAGGAACGGCACGATCAGCGAGCGCGACAGCGTGATCACCGGCCCCTTCGCCCCTTTCTCGCGCCCCGCTTCGCGCGCGGTGTCCACAACAAACCCGGGCAGTCCCTCGAGATCGCCTTCACCCAGTTCCATGAACCAGTCGCGCTCATCCGCCAGCAGGTTTTGCGTGAATGCCGTGCCCAGCTCCGCCAGCCGCGCCTTGATCTCCTTCATCCGCGCCTCGTCCGCACCCTCCAGCGCCGCGCCCGAGCGCACGAAGCCACGCCGGGTCAGCATCAGAACCCGTGCCTGCTCCTCGCCCAGATCCAGCCCCTCGCGTGCCTCCCACACCGCCTCGACCTTGGCAAACAGCGCCTTGTTCGCCGTCACCGCCGCGAAATGCCGCGCCAGCTTGGGCGAAAAATCCCGCTCCAGTTCTTCGCGCTTGGGGTTGCTGTCGGCCCCCGCCACGGTGAAAAACACGCCCAGAACCTTGTCGAGCGCCGCCCCCGCCGCCTCCAGCGCGCCGATCACATTGTCAAAGCCCGGCGCGGCCGCCTCCTCGACAATCGCCGCGATCTCGGCCTCATGCGCGGCCAGCGCCACGTCCAGCGCCGGCGCGAAATCGCCGTCCGAAATCGCATCGAACGGCGCCAATTCAAACGGGGTGTTCCAGTCCTGCAAAAGCGGGTTGGTCATGCGCATCTCCTGTTGTCGCTCCGCCCAGACATACGCGCGCCCATCCCGCATCACAATCCGCGCCGCACCTTCCTCTGACCGGCAATATCCCGGGGGTTCGGGGGCAGCGCCCCCGCTGCCCAATCCTTCCCGCCTTGCTCGACACACGGGTTGCAATCCTCTCGCCGCCGCTTCAGTTTGCGCCAAACCCAAGACCGGAGACCACCATGACCAAACGCAACCAGTCGCGCGGCCCGCAGACCACAGCCATTCACGCCGGCGAATCCCCCGATCCCACAACCGGCGCCTCGGCCCCCGCGATCCAAATGTCCTCGACCTTCGTGAGCGAAGCCCCCGCCGGGTTCTCGGCCCATGATCTCGGCCCCGACAGTCCGTTCCTCTATGCCCGCTGGGCCAACCCGACGGTCGATATGCTCGAGCGCAAGATCGCCGCGATGGAAGGCACCGAGGCCTGCCTCTGCACCGCGTCGGGCATGGCCGCGGCCATGGCGATCTTCCTCACCTTCCTCAGCGCTGGCGATCATGCGGTGGTTTCGGATGTCTCCTATGCCGGTGTCGCCGAGGTCGCGCGCGATACCCTGCCGCGTCTCGGCATCGAGGTCACAACCGTCGATATGTCCGATCTCGCCGCGGTCGCCGCCGCCCTGCGCCCCAACACCAGGCTGGTGCATTGCGAAACCCCGGTCAATCCGATCGGACGGCTCACCGATCTCGCCGCGCTGGCCAAGCTCACTCATGACGCCGGTGCGCTGCTCTCGTGCGATGCCACCTTCGCCTCGCCCTATGGTCAGGACGCCGCCGGTCTCGGCGTCGATCTGATCATGCATTCGGTCACCAAGTATATCGGCGGCCATGGCGATGCGGTCGGCGGCGCGGTCGCCGGCCCTGCCGATCTGATCAGGCAGATGCGGCTCGAAGCCTCGATCCATCATGGCGGCATCATGTCGCCGTTCAACGCCTGGCTGATCGCGCGCGGCGCCGCCACGCTGCCGCTGAGGATGAAGACCCACGCGGCGGGCGCGCAGGCAGTCGCCGAATGGCTCGAGACCCGCAAACCGGTCAAAAGGGTGATCTATCCCGGCCTGCCCAGCCATCCGCAATACGATCTGGCCCAGCGCCAGATGACCAACATGTCGGGCATGATCGCGTTTCAGGTCGGCACCGCCGATCAGGCCACCGCGATGGCGGAAAAGATGATCGAGAAGCTCAAGGTGATCCACTACGCGGTCTCGCTCGGCCATCACCGCTCGCTGATCTTCTGGATGGACACCGCCGGGCTGATGGAGACCTCCTTCCGCCTCACCGGTGACGCTCTGGAAAGCTATCGCGCCTTCGCCGGCGATGGCATCTTCCGCCTGTCGGTCGGCCTGGAAGACGCCGAAGATCTGATCGCCGATCTCGCCCAGGTGCTCTAAAGCGTTTCAGGTTTACATTGAAGTGTGTGGATCGAAATGCGCGTTCTAGCGGCACGCATAAGGCCGCGTATTTCGAGTCCGTTCTAACCTGAAGCGCTCCAGGGAAGGCGCTGCAACCCAGGCGTGAGGCGGCGGTTCACCCCGCCGCCGCGCCAATATCCAGCCGGACAATCCCGGTCTTCTGCCCGGTTTCGACATATCGAAACGCTTGCGCCACCTCCTCTAGGGGATAGCGCCGGTCGAACACGCCGCGGATTTGGCCCGCCTGCATCAACCCGGCCAATCTTTGCACAAACCCCGGCCCATCGGCAGGAAACGGCACGCTTACCTTGCCGCTTCTGCTCAGCGCAGACCAAAACCCCAGCCAGATATTCGACCATCCCGGCCCCAGGTCGGTGGCGCGAAACACGCCTCCCGGCTTCAACAGCTTGCGGCACGCAAACCATGACGTGTGACCAACCGCATCCATCACCAGATCGAACCGCGCGTTCGTGGCGGTGAAATCCTCGGCGGTATAGTCAACCACCCGATCCGCCCCCAATTCGCGCGCCAGATCCATATGCCGCGTACCCACAACCGCCCAGACCTCCGCGCCACCAGCCTTGGCCAGGTGCAGCGCCGCCGTGCCGATCGCCCCCGATGCGCCATAGATCAGGATTGTCTGGCCTGCCTGCAACCGGTCGACCGTGGCGCTGGCATACCAGGCGCCTTCGCAAATCACCGCCTTGTCAAGCGGAACAGGCGCAGGCAGATGCGCGACTGCCCCTGCCGCAGGCTGGATCAGGAATTCCGCATGCGCCCCAAACCGCTCGGCAGACATCCCGAACACCCGATCGCCCGGCGCAAACCGATCCACGCCCTGCCCCACCCGCGCGACAGTCCCGGCAAAATCCATCCCCGTGATCCTGTGGCGCGGCCGCAGCCACCCGGTCATCGGCCGCGCAAAAAACGGATGCGCCCGCAATGTGGCAGTGTCGGTGCGGTTCACGGTCCCGGTTTCAATCCTGATCTCGATCTCGCCTTCCCCGGGGTCGGGGCGCGCCACTTCCTCGATTTTCAGAACATCAGGTCCGCCATATCGCGCACAGGTGACGGCTTTCATGCACCCAACCCCCTTGCCTGGTTCAGGGCGCAGTCTACTCTGGCGCGCGATTTCCGCAAACCGGACAGTCGTCGCGCCGCTTTGTCGCGATCTTGCGGCTCTCGCCCCAGAGCCCGTCATAAATCAGCAACTCGCCGCGTAAGCTATGCCCGGCCCCGGCGATCAGCTTGATCGCCTCCAGTGCCATCATCGCCCCGATCACCCCGGGCAGCGGCCCGACCACGCCGGCCTCCGCGCAAGACGGCGCCAGTCCGGCGGCGGGCGCTTCGGGAAACACGCATTGATAACAAGGGCCGCCCGAGCCCGGATCAAACACCGACAATTGTCCCTCCCACTGGGCAATCGCCCCTGAAATCAACGGCTTGCCCGCCTTCACGGCGGCCCGGTTCACCAGGTAACGGGTCTCTGAATTATCGGTCCCGTCAAGGACAAGATCATATTCGCCAAACAAGTCACTGGCGATCTCTTCGCTCAAGCGCCGCCGATACGGCCAGATATCGACAAACGGGTTCAACGCCCGCATCGCTTGCGCCGCCGAATGCACCTTGGGCATGCCGATCTTTTCGTCCGAATGGATCACCTGGCGTTGCAGGTTCGAGCTATCCACCACATCATCATCCACCACCCCGATCCGCCCCACGCCCGCCGCCGCGAGATAGAGCAGCGCGGGCGATCCCAGCCCCCCCGCCCCAATCACCAACACCTTGGCATTCTTGAGTTTTTTCTGCCCCGGCCCGCCCAGTTCGCGCAGCACGATATGGCGGGCATAGCGCTCGAGTTCGCCCTCTTCAAACGCCCCCGATTTCGGCGCCTTCGCGATCGACTGTTCCGGCGCCCGCGCCCTGAGCCACTGCAAGCCCTTGGCATAGAGAATAGCCGCCACCGCCCCGGCGCCGATCATCCCCCACAGCACCGGGCTCTCCCCTGTCGCCAGCCGCAGCCCATGCCCCTCCGGCAAGACCAGGTGCATCGTGAAAACCGTCAGCCACAACAGCGCGATCAGCCCCCAGATCATCGCCCCGGGCCAGCGCAGCGCCCGCCCCATCCCCCAGATCATCAGCGCAATCGCGAAAACCGGCAGCATCGCCCTAGCCCCGCCCGGTCGAGCCGAATCCGCCGCCGCCCCGCGACGTGCCGCTCAACCTGTCGGCAATCTCGAACTCCGCCTGCACCACCGGCGCCAGCACCAGCTGCGCAATCCGCTCGCCATGGCCGACCTCGAACGCCGCCTCCCCGGCATTGAGCAGGATCACGCCCAGCTCGCCGCGATAATCGCTGTCGATCGTCCCGGGGCTGTTGGCCAGCGTGATCCCGTGTTTCAGCGCCAGCCCCGAGCGCGGCCGCACCTGCACCTCGTAGCCCAGCGGAATTTCCATCCTCAGCCCCGTCGGGATCAGCACCCGCGCCCCCGGCTCCAGCGTAACGCCCCGACGGTCCACGAAATTCGCCCGCACATCCGCCCCCGCCGCGCCGGGCGTTTCATAACACGGCAGCGCGACTTCCCGGTCCGCCCCCGCAACCCAGCTCAGCTTGACAGAAACCACGCCCCGCCTTTCATCTTTCCAGAAATACTCATTCCAACGCCTCGGCAATCCGCGCCGCCAGCCGCCTGGCCACCTCGCTCTTGCCCATGCGCGGCCAATCCTCGACGCCCGCGTCGGAAATCAGGTGCACCGCATTCTCGGTGCCGCCCATGATCCCGGTTTCGGGGCTCACGTCATTAGCAACGATCCAGTCACAGCCCTTGCGCGCGCGCTTGGCGGTGGCGTTGGCGATCACATCGTCGGTCTCGGCGGCAAAGCCCACCACCAGCCCGGGCCGCCCGCTCTGCATCCGGCTCACGGTCTTCAGGATATCGGGGTTCTCGACAAACCGTAGGGCGGGGATTTTTCCCGCCACCTTCTTCATCTTCGAGCCGCTGGCATTGTCCACCCGCCAATCCGCCACCGCCGCGGCGAACACCGCCGCCGCCACCGGCAGCGCCGCCTCGACCGCCGCCAGCATCTCCGCGGCACTCTCCACTTCCACCACCCGCACGCCGACGGGCCGCGCCGCCGCCGCCGGGCCGGTCACGAAAATCACCTCCGCGCCCAGCGCCGCCAGTGCCTCTGCAATCGCCGTGCCCTGTGCGCCCGACGAGCAGTTGGCGATATAGCGCACCGGATCGATCGGCTCATGCGTCGGCCCCGAAGTCACCAGAATCCGCTTGCCCCTGAGCGGCCCATCGCCCAGCGCCGCCTTGATCGCATCAACGATCTCCAAGGGCTCGCTCATCCGTCCGGGGCCGAATTCGCCGCAGGCCATATCGCCCTCGTTGGGCCCGACAAAGCGTACCCCGTCGCCCTGCAAAAGCTTGATATTCCGAACGGTCGCGGCATGTTCATACATCCGCAGGTTCATCGCCGGCGCCGCCAGGACCGGCGTATCGGTCGCCATCAAAAGCGTTGTCGCCAGATCGTCGGCATGGCCGCCCGCCATCTTCGCCAGAAGGTCCGCCGTGGCCGGCGCCACCACCACCAGATCGGCCACCCGGGAAAGCTGGATGTGGCCCATCTCGGCCTCGTCGGTGAGATCGAAAAGATCGGTATAGGCCTTCTCCCCCGCCAGCGCCGCCACCGACAGCGGCGTCACGAATTGCTGGCCCGCGCGGGTCAGAACCGGGGTCACAGCCGCGCCGCGCTCGCGCAGACGCCGGATCAGGTCGAGACATTTATAGGCGGCGATCCCGCCCCCGATGATCAGGAGGATGCGTTTCCCGGCCAGTATTTGCGCGCTCATTCGGGCCTCCTCTTCGGCTCACCTCCCTAGTTACGGGGCTATGGCCGCGAAAACAATGGCTTCAACCCTTCTCGAACACCGCGCAGGGGTCGTCGCGCTCAGCGGGTGGAAAGCGTTCCTCGGCATCGAAAAGACCATCGCCTTCGCTGCCCTCCTCGAGCAGCCCGAGCGCAAAAAGCACGATCCCGGGCTCTGCCGCCTCAAGCACCGCCGGCACCCCCCAATCCCTGCGGGCATGGCCGTTTCCGGTGATCACCGCAACAGGCCCGCTGGTCCGCTCCAACGCCTCCAGCACCGCGCGCGCCAGCACCGCATCGCGCAGCCGTTGCAGGCCCACCATCACCGGCAGCATCTCGGGCGGCAGCGCGTCGCAATGGGCGGCATGCTGGAACGCCTCGCGCGCCGCCTGCTCGGCCTCGGGCAGGGGCGCGGTCAGCCCGAACCGTTCGGCACCGTCGCCAAAGCTCTGCGGTATGCCGTCCTGCATCGCCGTCCGCGCGGCCTCCCTCGGCACCGCCGCACCGAAGATCTCGGCCTGCCCCGCAGCCTCGAAGATCGGGTAATACATCGCGAAATCGGGCCATCCGGATTGCGACCATTGCAGCGCCTGCTCCAGCGCCCTTGCATCGCCGCGCAGGTCCGGCACGGCCCGGGCGGCCTGCTCCGATGTCAGCATCTCGAACACCAGCGCCCGCGGCTTCAGCGCCGCCACCAGCTCGGCCTGGCGTGCGTGAATCGCCGCGTTGTCATGCACCTCGCCCAACAACACCACATCGGCCTGCGCCATGCGCTCGAGGCTCTCCTTCGCCAGCGCCGCCCCGGCCATCGCGAGCCAGATCACCATTCCCCACCGCACCATTCTTTTCTCGCCTCCCGGCCTCTGCTACTCCATTGCCAGATAAGGAATGCGCGATGGTTGCACAACACATCCTCCTGCCAGTGGGCGAAACCGGCCCGGCGCGCGCGGCACCTGCCAGCGCGAAGGCATCGCCCTCATGAGACGGATATTCTGGATCCGTCACGGCCCCACCCATGCCAGGTCCATGGTCGGCTGGTCCGATCTGCCCGCCGATCTTTCCGACACGGCGCAGATCGCGCGGCTGAGCGATTTCCTGCCCCGCGACGCGCCGGTGATCTCGTCGGATCTCATTCGCGCCGCCGCCACTGCCGACGCGATTGCCCAAACCCGCCCACGCCTGCCCCATGATCCCGGTCTGCGCGAAATGCATTTCGGCGATTGGGAGCTGAAACACCACCGCGAGATCGAGGATCAGGCCCATGCCCGCGCGTTCTGGGACAATCCCGGCGATATCCGCCCTCCGGGCGGCGAAAGCTGGCACGAGGTCACGGCGCGCGTTGACGCCGCGGTGGCGCGCATTTTCGCCGAAAATTCGGCGCCCGATATCATCGCGGTGGCACATTTCGGCGTGATCCTGACCCAGCTGCAACAGGCTCTGCGGCTCGATGCCACTGCCGCCTTCACCCACAAGATCGACAATCTCTCGGTCACCGAACTTCGCTTTGATCAGGGCCGGTGGCGGGCGGAGCGCTTCAATCATCTTCCGTGATCGGCAACCCCGCAAAGCTTCATTTGGAATGAGAGTCACACGCCGCCTATGGTGTGCCCATGACATATGATCTTTTCATCGGTGATCGCACCTATTCCAGCTGGTCCATGCGTGGCTGGCTCATGCTGGAGCAATTCGGCCTGCCCTTTTGCACCCACATGGTCGGGCTCTACGATGGCACCATGGCCGAGGCCCTCGCCGATCTGGCCCCGGCGCGGCTGGTCCCGGTGCTGCGCGACGACGATGGAATCGTCGTCGGTGACAGTCTCGCTATGGCCGAAACCCTGGCCGAGCGCCATCCCGAGGCCGGGCTCTGGCCCCTCGATCCTGCCGCGCGTGCGCTGGCCCGCTGGATGGTGGCCGAAATGCATTCCGGTTTTGTTGCCCTGCGCAGCGCTTGCCCGATGCAGCTTTTGCACCAGTTCGACGGGTTCGCCCTGTCCGATCAGGTGCTGGCCGATCTCCAGAGGGTCGAGTCGCTCTGGACCCTGGCGCGGCAGCGTCACGGCCCTGGCGGCCCGTGGCTCTTCGGCGCCTACAGCCTCGCGGATGTGTTTTTCGCCCCCGTCGCCGCCCGCATCGCGGGTTACGACCTGCCGGTCGGAGAGACGGCGCGCAGCTACGTCGCAACCACCCTGGCCGATCCGGCCTTTCGCCGCTGGCGCGCGCTTGGCCTGACCAAGCGCCTCGATCCCGAGCCCTACCAGCTTGATCTCCCGACCCGTCCCTGGCCGGGTCCGACGCCGCGTGCCGCCCGCGCCGTCCAAGACGGACCTTCCGAAAACAGCACCTGCCCCTATTCCGGCAAACCGGTGAGCGACTATCTCGAGACCAGCGGGCGGGTGTTCGGCTTCTGCAACCCCACCTGCCGCGACAAAACCGTGAACGACCCCGAAGCCTGGCCAGCATTTCTGGCATTGCTATAGCCCGACTGCGCCTTGTTTCAGGTATTGCGCCGCCTGTCGGCGTCGCCCGGTAGCCTCGCTTCGCTCGGCTCGGATCCGCGTCTATCCTGCGCCCGGACTTCGGGCGTATTGCGGGTCGTGGCGGCGGGATACTGAGTATTTTTACCAAGAAAAAGATCAAACTTCCCTTACCCGCCCGCAGAACCTCACGGGTGGGCGCATGGGGCCGGCCTGCGAAATCCGCCGCGTGCGGGCCGGGCGGCGTTAACCATTCCTCAACCATCTGCGCGCTAGATGTTAACCAAGATTAAGCTTGCTTGCAGGGGAAGCCATGGTTTCGCGCGCCTACACAGTGGCCTTTGAAGGCGTCGTGGCCCGGTCTGTCGAGGTGCAATGCGCCGTGACCCCGGGTTTGCCCGGCTTTTCCATCGTCGGACTGCCCGACAAGGCGGTCAGCGAGGCGCGCGATCGGGTACGCACGGCGCTCTCCTCCCTCTCTATCGCGCTGCCGTCAAAGCGCATCACGGTCAATCTCTCGCCCGCCGACCTGCCCAAGGAGGGCAGCCATTATGACCTGCCGATTGCCCTGGCGCTTCTGGCAGCACTCGAGATCATTCCCAGCAACGCCGCCGAAGCCATAACCGCCCTTGGGGAGCTCTCGCTCGACGGCTCCCTCGTGGCGGTGCTGGGTGCGCTCCCCGCCGCCATGTCGGCGGCCGAACAGAACCGCACGCTGATCTGTCCGCGCGCCTCGGGGGCCGAGGCCGCCTGGGTCGGTGCGGCGCAGGTGCTGGCGCCGAACACCCTTGCCGATGTGGTGCGTCATTTTACCGGCCAGTCGCCGCTTGCACCGGCAGAGCCAGGCGAAGTGCTGAGCGATCCGCAGGTGCGCGACCTGCGCGATGTGAAGGGCCAGGAGCGTGCCAAGCGCGCGCTCGAGATCGCCGCGGCGGGGCGGCATCACATGATCATGGTCGGCACGCCCGGCTCGGGCAAATCCATGCTGGCGGCGCGCATCCCTTCGATCCTGCCGCCTCTCAGCCCGACCGAGGCGCTGGAAACCTCGATGATCCATTCGCTCTCGGGGTTGCTGGACGAGGGAGGCATCTCGCGCACACGCCCGTTTCGCGAGCCGCATCACACTGCCTCGATGGCCGCGATCGTCGGCGGCGGGCGCACTGCCCGGCCGGGTGAGATCAGCCTGGCGCATAACGGTGTGCTGTTCATGGACGAATTTCCCGAGTTCCCCCGCGCCGTGCTGGAGACCTTGCGCCAGCCGATCGAGACCGGCGAGATCGTGGTGTCGCGCGCCAACGCCCATATGCGCTATCCTTGCCGCTTCATGCTGGTGGCCGCGGCAAACCCCTGCAAATGCGGCTATCTTTCCGATCCCGCCCGCGCCTGCGCCCGCGTGCCGCAATGTGGCGAAGACTATCTCGGGCGCATCTCGGGCCCCTTGATGGACCGGTTCGATCTGCGAATCGAGGTGCCGCCGGTGGCCTATTGCGATCTCGATCTGCCGCCCTCGGGCGAAGGCTCCGCCGAGGTCGCGGCGCGGGTGGCGGCTGCGCGCGCAGTGCAAACGGCGCGCTTTTCGGCAACCCCCGGGGCGCGGTTGAATTCGGATGCGGAAGGCGAGCTTCTGGAAGAAATCGCCGCCCCCGATCCGGAGGGCCGAGAACTGCTGATCAAGGTGGCCGAACGGATGGGGCTGACGGCGCGCGGCTATCACCGGGTGCTGCGCGTCGCTCGCACGATTGCCGATCTCGACGGATCTAGGGATGTACGCCACCCGCATGTCGCCGAGGCGGTCAGTTTCCGGCTGATGGCGCTGAAAGAGCAGTGATCCAGCGCGCCAATTCGTCCAATGTCGCGTTCGCTTCCGGCATCAGGCGTTGAAAGATCGGCCAGACATGCGGCAGATAGCGGGCCGTCACCTGGGTTACCGCGACGCCCTGCCCGATCAGATGCGCCGCCATGCGTCGGGTGTCATCCAGCAGAATTTCGGTATCGCCCACCGAGAGCCAGACCGGACCGGCGCCGGCAAAACGCCCGAACAGCGGCGAGGCGCGCGGATCGCTCGGGTCGGCCCCGGCGAGATACATCTCCTCCATGTCGCGCGCCCGGCTCACCGGCAGCATTACGTCGGCGCGGGCGTTGTCGACAAAGGAGTCGCCCGAAAATGTCATGTCGGTGAGCGGCGAAAACGCGAATGTCCCGGCCGGTTGCGGCAGGCCGTTGGCGCAGATCTCCGCCAATAAAGCCAGAGCCAGGCCGCCTCCCGCGCTGTCGCCGCCCAGGACGATCCGGCCCGCCGGGCCATCGGCGCAAAGCGCGGCGTAGACGGCCAGCGCATCCTCGATCGCGCCCGGAAACGGATGCTCGGGTGCCTTGCGGTAATCGGGCAGCCAGGCCACGCACCCGGTCAGCGCCGAGAGCCGCGCCAGCATCGCCTTGTGGGTCGCGGGCGAGCCCATCACATAGCCGCCACCATGGAAATAGAGCAACAGCCTGTTCTCGTGCGCGCCCGGGCCGCTGACCTTCAAGGCAGGCACGCCCGCCAGCGCCCCCGGCTCAAAGCAGCTGCCGCGCGGAGCGTGAAACAGCATCCACGCGCTGCGCTCGAAGCCACGGCGCAGATCCTCGGGCGCCTCGGTCCGGCTCAGCCGGCGCTTTTCGAACAGGCGCAAACCGAGGTTGATCAGCCGCGCACGCAGGCTCGGGCTCATCCGAGCCTTGCCTCGATCGCATCCCAGATCATCGCCGCCACGTTGATGCCGTCGAACCGCTCCAGTTCCTGAATCCCGGTGGGCGAAGTCACGTTGATCTCGGTCAGGTAGTCGCCGATCACGTCGATGCCGACAAACACCTGGCCCTTTTCGCGCAGGAGCGGGCCGATGGCTTGGCAGATCTCCAGGTCGCGCTCGCTCAGCCCGATCTTCTCGGGCCGCCCGCCGACATGCATGTTCGAGCGGGTCTCGCCCTCGGCCGGCACCCGGTTGATCGCGCCCACAGCATCGCCATCGACCAGGATCACCCGCTTGTCGCCATTGCTGACATCGGGCAGGAATTTCTGCGCGATCAGCGGCTCGCGCGAGAAACTGGTGAACAGCTCGTGCAGCGAGGAGAGGTTGCGGTCGCTCTCGGTCAGACGGAACACTCCGGCGCCGCCATTGCCGTAAAGCGGCTTGAGGATGATGTCGCCATGGGCGTCCTTGAAGGCGCGGATGGTGTCGAGATCGCGCGCGATGGTGGTCGGCGGCGTCAGGTCGGGAAAATCGAGCACCAGCAGCTTCTCGGGATAGTTGCGCACCCAGAACGGATCGTTGACCACCAGCGTGCGCGGATGAATCCGCTCGAGCAGATGCGTGGTGGTGATGTAGAACATGTCAAACGGCGGGTCCTGGCGCAGCCAGACCACGTCGAATTCCGCGAGGTCGACATCCTGGCGCTCGCCGAGGCGAAAATGATCCCCCTTCACCCGGCGCACCTCCAGCGGCCAGCCCCGCGCCATCACCCGGCCCTCCCGAAACGACAGGTGTTCGGGCGTGTAGTAGAACAGCGTATGGCCCCGCGCCTGGGCCTCTTCGGCCAGCCGGAAACTGCTGTCGGCATCAATGTTGATCGGACCGATCGGGTCCATCTGAAAGGCGATCTTCAGCGCGGTCTTGTTGGTCGGGGCGACGGTCATTCGGGCAATCCTCGGGCTTGGGTTGCCTACTTCATGGCCCAAGCCCGCACCCGGTGCAATGTCAGAACGCGCCGAAGGCATTCTCCACGATCCGGATCGCGCCGCCGCCATCGACAAGGGCGACATCGAATCGCGTTTCGGTCAGCTGACCCAATGGCGCCTGCGCCAGATACTCTTCCGCCGCGCCATAGATCCGCGCCATCTGCCGTGCGTTCAGGCTCTCGGCGGCGCGCTCGAAACTGGCGCTCTGCTTGACCTCGACAAAGACCAATGCCGCGCCATCGCGCATCACCAGATCGATCTCGCCGCGCTGGCCGCGCCAGCGCCGGCTTTCCTCCGTCAAGCCACGGCTGGCATAGTCCCGCGCCACCTGCTCCTCCGCCGCCATCCCGGCGTAAAACGCCCGCTTGCCGCGCCGCCGCCGCATCGCCACTGGCGCGCCCTGAAACTCCTCCACCGGACAATGCGCCGTCATGTCTGTGCCTTCCTCGTCTTGGCCAGCTCAAGCGCGCGCTGATACACGTCGCGCCGTTTCAGCCCGGTTTTCGCAGCCACATGATCCGCCGCATCGCGCACCGACACAGAATCAAGCGCCTCCATCAATTCCGAGTCCAAACCAATTTCGCTAATTTTCAGTGAATTTCCCCGCCCCACCAGGAAAACAATCTCCCCCTTCAGCGCCCTTTCGGCGGTCAGTTCGGCCAGTTCCGCCAGGCTTCCGGTCAACACTTCCTCGAATTTCTTGGTCAGTTCGCGGCAGATCGCGCCCGGGCGCTCCGGCCCCAACACCTGCGCCGCATCGCGCAGCGCCGCCGCGATCCGGTGCGGCGATTCGTAAAAAATCAGTGTGCCGGGCACATCGGCGAGCTCCTTGAGCGCGGATTTCCGCTTGCCGGCGCTGCTGGGCAGGAACCCGGCAAAGAAGAAACGGTCGCTCGGCAGCCCGGCCAGGGTCAGCGCGGTGATCGCCGCCGAAGGCCCCGGTGCCGAGGTCACATCGAAGCCACCCGCCCGCGCCGCCCGCACCAGATCGAAGCCCGGATCCGACACCAGCGGCGTGCCCGCCTCCGAGGCGTAGACCACCGATTTACCTTCTTCCAACGCCCGCATCAGCCGCGCCCGCGCGCCCTCGCCGCTGTGATCGTGATACGACAGCAGCGGCCGCGCCCCCAGCGAAACGCCATGGATTTCCAGCAGCCGCCGCATGCTGCGGGTGTCCTCGGCGGCAATCACATCCGCAGAGGCCAGCAGATCCAGCGCCCGCAGCGTGATGTCGCGCGCCGCCCCGATCGGGGTCGCGATCAGATAGAGCCCGGGGGCAAGTTGGCTCGGTTCAAGATTCACCACTGGACCCCGCATCTTTCACGTTTATTATTCGCGTTAACCTTCTGCCCGCATCCGGGCAGACCCATTGAGTGAGCGAGAGGTTTTGCATGTTTGCCGTTTTGTCCCCGATCCGCAAGGCCGCTGCCCGCCTTCTGGCGCTGGCCTCGATCCTCTGGCTCGCCGCCTGCGAGCCGATCTCGCTCGGCGGCGGCCTCGCCTCCGGCGGCGGCCCCAGCATCAACCCGTCGGCGCCGGTCGCCGTGGCGCTGCTGTTGCCGCGTGGCTCGGGCAGCGAAAGCGATGAATTCCTCGCCAAGAGCCTCGAAAACGCCGCCCGCCTGGCGATCGCCGATCTCGACGGGGTGATGATCGACCTGCGCGTCTATGCCACCGCGGGCAATGCCGGCGTGGCCCAGGCCGCCGCCTCCCAGGCCGTGGCCGACGGCGCCAAGATCATTCTCGGGCCGGTCTTCGGCGAGGCCGCCAACGCCGCCGGTATCGCCGCCACGCAAAAAGGCGTCAACGTGCTGGCCTTCTCCAACAACCCCACCATCGCGGGCGGCAATGTCTTCGTGCTCGGCCCGACCTTCGAGAACACCGCCAGCCGCCTGGCCGGATATGCCGCACGCCAGGGCAAGGGTCGCATCCTCGTGGTGCATTCCCAGGACGTCGCCGGAGAACTCGGCAGCCGCGCCATCCAGCAGGCCATCGCGCGCACCGGCGCCACCATGGCAGGCACCGTCTCCTATGAATTCTCCCAGCAGGGGGTGGTCGCTTCCGTGCCCCGGATCAAGGCCGCTGCCGCCGCCGGTCAGGCCAATGCGATCTTCCTCACAGCCAACACCGCCGGCGCCCTGCCGCTCTTTGCCCAGATGCTGCCCGAAGCCGGTCTCAGCCCGGCGACCACGCAATATATCGGCCTCACCCGCTGGGATATCCCGCCGCAGACACTGGCGCTCCCCGGAGTTCAGGGCGGCTGGTTCGCGCTGCCCGATCCGGGCAAGACCGCGGCCTTCCGCGCCCGCTTCAACAGCGCCTACGGCACCGATCCCCATCCCATCGCCGGGCTTGCCTATGACGGCATCGCCGCCATCGGCGCGCTGGTCAAATCCGGCAATCCGAATGCGCTGACCGGCGCCGCGCTGACCCAGGGCGCCGGCTTCCAGGGCGCCACCGGCATCTTCCGCCTGCGCCCCGACGGCACCAATGAGCGCGGCCTCGCCGTGGCCCAGATCCGCGACAAGCAGGTATTCGTCATCGACCCGGCGCCAGGCGGTTTCGGTGGCGCAGGTTTCTGACGCGGCCCCCCCATTCGGAGGGCTCGCCGATCCGCCCGACGACCTGATCCGCCCGGCCGATGAGATCTTCGACCGGGCCGAGATCTTCGGCGCACTCGCCCGCGCCTGCGACGGAGCCGGCGACGAGGCCGCGCTGCGTCCCGAAATGGTGCGCATCCTGGGCCAGGCCCGCGACGCCGGCATGGCGCGGATCAAGACCGCCTTCGAGGCCGAGCCGTTCCGCGCCGACCCGACGATCCGCGCCTATGCCTGGCTCACCGATTGCATCGTCGCCGCCACCTTCCACATCGCCACGAGCCGGTTGCACCCGCTGCCCAACCCGACCGAGGGTGAGCGCCTGTCGCTGCTCGGCGTCGGCGGTTATGGCCGCGGCGACATGGCCCCGGCCTCGGATGTCGATCTGCTGTTTCTCACGCCCTACAAGATCACCCCCTGGGCCGAGAGCGTGATCGAATCGATGCTCTACGTGTTCTGGGATCTGCATCTCAAGGTCGGCCATGCCAGCCGCACGGTGGCCGATTGCCTGCGGCTCGGGCGCGACGATTACACCATCCGCACCGCGCTGCTGGAGCAGCGATTTCTTGTCGGCGACGCTGCCCTGGCCGCCGAACTGGAAGAAACCCTGCGCAAGCAGCTGTTCAAGGGCACCGCGCGCGACTTCATCGAGGCCAAGCTGGCCGAGCGCGACGCGCGCCACCTCAAGCAGGGCGAACGCTACGTGGTGGAGCCCAATGTCAAGGAGGGCAAGGGCGGCTTGCGCGACCTGCAATCGCTGTTCTGGATCGCCAAATACACCTATGGCGTGCGCGACGTCGATGATCTGGTGCGGCTCAAGGTGCTCGACCCCGAAGAACTGGCGATGTTCGAGAAGGCCGAGAATTTCCTCTGGGCGGTGCGCTGTCATCTGCATCTCGCCTCGGGGCGCGCCAATGAGCTGCTCAGCTTCGACATGCAGGTCCAGGTCGCCGAGCGCATGGGCTATCTCGATCGCGGCGGGCGCCGCGCCGTGGAACATTTCATGCAGGACTATTTCCGCCATGCCACGCTGGTGGGCGATCTGACGCGGATCTTCCTGACCAAGCTTGAAGCGGTGTATGCCAAGGGTGCGCCGCTGCTCGAAAGGCTGTTCAAACGCCGCCGCAAGCTGCGCGATGGCTACAAGATCGTGCATGGCCGCCTGGCGATCCAGAACAAGCGCATGTTCCTGTCCGATCCGGTCAATCTGCTGCGCCTGTTCGAAGAGGCTCTGCGCACCGGCATGTTGATCCATCCCGATGCCATGCGCCTGGTCACTGCCAATCTGCACCGGATCGACGACAAGCTGCGACAGAACAAGGAAGCCCAACGCATCTTCCTCGATCTTTTGCTGAAACACGGCAATCCCGAGCGCGCGCTGCGCCGGATGAACGAGCTTGGCGTGCTCGCCGCCTTCATTCCGGAATTCGAGCCGATCGTGGCGATGATGCAGTTCAACATGTACCATTCCTACACGGTCGACGAACACACCATCCAGGTGATCTCGAATTTCAACCGGATCGAACAGGGTGAGCTGGAAGAGGAGCTGCCGGTCGCCTCGGAAATCCTGCGCAAGGGCATCAATCGCAAGGTGCTGATGGTGGCGATGCTGTGCCACGATATCGGCAAGGGCCGCGCCGTCGATCATTCGGTCCTGGGGGCGCAGATCTCGCGCAGCGTGGCGCCCCGGCTCGGGCTGTCCAAGGCCGATTGCGATACCGTGGAATGGCTGGTGCGCTATCACCTCTTGATGTCGGACATGGCGCAGAAACGCGATATCGCCGATCCCCGCACGGTGCGCGATTTCGCCAAGGCGGTGGGCTCGGTCAAGCGGCTCGATCTGCTGCTGCTGCTCACCGTCTGCGACATCCGCGGCGTCGGTCCCAACACCTGGAACAACTGGAAAGCGGTGCTGTTGCGCGCGCTCTACCGCCAGACCCGCCACGCCCTCGAAGACGGCATGGAGGCGCTCAGCCGCGAGGTCCGCGGCACCGAGGCCAAGAAGGCCCTGCGCGCCGCCCTGCCCGATTGGGACAAGGCCGATCTCAAGCTCGAAACCACGCGCCATTACCCGCCCTATTGGCAGGGCTTGCATGTCACCGCGCATGTGGTCTTCGCCCGGCTCCTGAAGGGCCTCGGCGAAGACGAGGTCCGCATCGACCTGCACCCCGATCCCGACCGCGACGCCACCCGCGCCTGTTTCGTGATGACCGACCATCCCGGCATCTTCAGCCGGATGTGCGGCGCGCTGGCGCTGGTCGGCGCCAACATCGTCGATGCCCGTACCTTCACCTCCAAGGATGGCTTCGCCACCGCCGCATTCTGGATTCAGGACGCCGAAGGCCACCCCTATGCGCTGGACAAGCTCAAGCGGCTGGAACAGATGATCCGCAAGACCCTGCGCGGCGAAGTGATCACCGGCGATGCGATCCAGACCCGCGACAAGATCAAGAAGCGCGAACGCGCCTTCCGCGTGCCCACCACCATCACATTCGATAATGACGGCTCCGAGATCTACACCATCATCGAGGTCGACACCCGCGACCGCCCCGGCCTGCTTTACGATCTCACGCGGACCCTGGCCAACAGCAACGTCTACATCGCCTCGGCGGTGATCGCGACCTTCGGCGCACAGGTGGTCGACAGCTTCTATGTGAAAGACATGTTCGGTCTGAAATTCCACTCACAGGCCAAGCAGAAGACGCTGGAGAAGAAGCTGCGCGAGGCGATCGAGCGCGGGGTCGAACGCGCCTCGGCGCAATGACGCTCAGGCGGCCCATCCAGCCGATGCCCGGGGATGTCGCGGCCCGGCTGGCCGAGACCGGGTTGCGCATGGCATATGACGCACGTCCGCCCTATCAGCGCAACGACTGGCTGGCCTGGATTGCCCGCGCCAAACGGCCCGATACCCGCGAGCGGCGCATCGCCTCGATGCTGGCCGAACTGAAACAGGGCCATGGCTACATGGGGATGGACTGGCAGCCGCGGGGGTGAAGCGGCGTGGATCCGGCGGCAGCAATGCGGGACGGAGCTGCCTTTGGGTTTTCGTTGGCAGCAACGACAATTGAATTGAGCATACCTTCCATGATCTTCTTGTCGTACAAGATTAAACAAGGGGAAGGAACTTCGGGGGGAGCGAACAATGAATGTCTTAAATAAAAAACAGCGTCTTCGCCGAGTAGCCCTGCTTTGTTGTCATTTTACCAGAAATTTTGCCTATCGGCGCGCAGGGCATGACAGGCTTACCGGCGGCAAATACTCGCAAATACTCGTTACCATCGACGGCAACTTCCTCGATATGGCGGTGATCGAATGGTGCAAGCTCTTCGGTGATAGAAAGGGTAAGCACTACTGGAAGAAAGTCGTTTCCAGCCAGATATTTGAAGTTGAAATGCTCGCACATCTCAACCGATCAGACCACCAGTTTGAAGACTACATAAAAGAGATGCGTGAGTATCGCGACAAATTCCTTTCGCACCTTGATGATCAGTTAGTAATGAACATTCCAAGGCTGGACCTCGCGATGGCGGGCGTCAAATTCTACTATGAATATTTGGTTCACCAAGAAGCTTCGGCCAATGATCTGACTGGGCTACCGACTGACCTAACGGCTTACTTTGAGCAATGCACCAAGGAGGCCGTATCGTTTCTTGATCTCTACAAACTGTGAGGTGAAGCAGGCAATGCGCTCGCCAATCATCGAATCACGCACCTTGTGACGAACGACGCAAAGGGCACCTAACCGACAGTCAAAACCCCCGTTCCCCCCCTGCCCGCAAACCGCTATAAGCCCACGCAAAGCGGCCCCGCGCCCCCCAAAGGCTTGAGCAGACCCATGAAACCCATCCGCCTCGTTTCCGGCTTCCTCACCGTGGGGTTCTGGACCTTGATGAGCCGCATCCTGGGCTTCGTACGCGAGATCATGATCCTGGCCTTCATCGGCCCCGGCCCGGTGATGGATGCTTTCGTCGCCGCCTTCCGGCTGCCCAACATGTTCCGCCGCTTCTTTGCCGAGGGCGCGTTCAATGCCGCCTTCGTGCCGATGTTCTCCAAGCGCTACGAAGCGGGCGACGATCCCCAGGGCTTCGCCCAGGAGGCGTTCAACGGGCTGGCGCTGGTGGTGATGGCACTCACCGCGCTGGCGATGATCTTCATGCCCGCATTCGTCTGGGCCACCGCCGAAGGCTTCTCGGGCGATGCGCGTTTCGATCTCACGGTGGATTATGGCCGCGTCGTGTTTCCCTATATCGTCTTCATGTCGCTCTCGGCGCTGTTTTCCGGCGTTCTCAACGCCACCGGCCGCTTCGCCGTCGCCGCCGCAGCGCCGGTGCTCTTGAACATCTTCGTGGTCTGCGCCATGGCGCTGGCGGTCTGGCTCGGGCAGGAGGTGATCTGGTGGCTGGTCTGGACCGTGCCGCTGGCCGGCATCGCCCAGCTCACGCTGGTCTGGGTCGCGGCTTCACACGCCGGCATCCGCATCCGGCCGGGCCGCCCACGCTGGACCCCCGAGATGAAACATCTCATCGCGGTCGCGCTGCCGGCGGCACTCAGCTCGGGCGTGATGCAGATCAACCTGCTGGTCGGCCAGCAGGTCGCCTCGCGCACCGAATCCGCCGTGAGCTGGCTGTTTGCCGCCGACCGGCTTTATCAACTGCCGCTCGGCGTTGTCGGCATCGCGGTCAGCATCGTGCTGCTGCCGGATCTCTCGCGCCGCCTGCGCGACGACGACGCGCCCGGCTCGCGATATGCCTTGTCGCGCGCCGGCGAGATCGCGCTGGCGCTCACCATCCCCTCGGCGGTGGCGCTGATGGTGATCCCTCTGCCGCTGGTCTCGGTGCTGTTCCAGCGCGGCGCCCAGACCTCCGACGACAGCGCCGCCATCGCTCTGGCGACCGCGATCTACGGGCTCGGCCTCCCTGCCTTCGTGCTGCAACGGGTGCTGCAGCCGCTCTACTTCGCCCGCGAGGATACCCGCACACCGTTCCGCTTCGCGCTCTGGGCGATGGCGATCAATGCCGTGGTGGCGATCGGGCTGCACCCCTATATCGGCTGGATCGCCCCGGCCATCGCCACCACGCTGGCCGGATGGGCGATGGTGGTCCTGCTGGCGCGCGGCACAAGGCCGATGGGCGAGATCGCCCGGTTCGACCCCCGCTTCAGGCGCCGCCTGTGGCGGATCGCGCTGGCTTCGGTGGTGATGGGGGTGGTGCTCTGGGGGGTGAACCTTTTGCTTGGGCCGCTGATCACCGCGCCGGGCTGGCGCTATCTGGCGCTGCTGATGCTGGTGGGATCGGGAATGGCGAGCTATTTCCTCTCCGGTCAGCTGCTCGGCGCATTCGCGCTGCATGAATTCCGTGATGCCCTGCGACGCGGCGGCTGAAGCCATCTCAGGGTTTGCGCCGCCTTCGGCGTCACCCGGGGGGGGCCTCGCTGCGCTCGGCGCCCGGGAGACCGTGCCGGCAGCGCCGGAATGGCAACGCCGGTGCGCGCGACAGGGTCAGGATTTGAGTATTTTTGCCAAGAAAAAGCTGCACGGGCGGGCGCTCGGTTAACCTAATTCGGCGTTAATACATACGGTGGCGTATGTCATACGCAAGTCAGCCGGAGGTCAGCCGGGAGTCACCCCCCGTTTTTTGCCTCGCAAATGCCGTTAACCCCACCGTACGTTCATTCGTGGCGCAGCCGTGCGCGCAGCCGCATCCAGCCTCCGGGGCTGACCACGAAGGACAGCAGGAAACCGGTGAAAAAACCCGAGATATCGGCCAGCCAATCGCTGCGCAGGCCATACAATGCCCCGAAGATCAGCTGGATCGCCATCAGAAAACCGATCAGCGTGAAGGCGCGCCACTGGTTGTCCCCACTCTGCCCCAGCTTCAGCCAAAGGACGTAGGAAAACGCCCCGATCAGCCCGTAGACACCCGGAAAGGCGCCATACAAATAGCTGTTATCGTTGAGTAAAACCCCCCAGAAGAAAGCCCCGCCGATGCCCGAGCCGACAAACACAACCGCCACCGCCCACCAGGAAAACACCTCGCCCACGAACTTGCCCAGCGCCAGCAGCATCACCCCTGCCACCAGCATGTGGATGAAGCTGCCATGCACGAAGAGATAGCTGACAAAACGCAGCAAATGTTCCGCCGGCCAACGATTGTTGTCCCACATCCAATCGAACACCGCGCCGCTGAAGCCATAGTCCTGCACCGCTCCGGCGCGCCAACCGACAGCCTGCGGCCCGCCCACAAACCCTTGGTTTCCAAGCGAAATAGCGATCTCGATCCCCAGCATCACGAGAAAGAAAACCACCACCACGGGGCTGATCGGGTTGACCGGATTGACATTGGGATCGCTGCTCATGGGCCTGCTCTGCTTGACGGGGCTTTCCCCCATGGGTAAGCCAGCCGCACCCATAAATCCAGACGGAGAAATCGCATGACCGAGGTGGCCCATACCCCCCGTGTGTTCTCGGGCATCCAGCCCTCGGGCGGCCTGACGCTGGGCAACTACCTCGGCGCGCTGAAACGCTTTGCCGAGGCCCAGAACAAGGGCATCGAGACGATCTACTGCATGGTCGATCTTCACGCCATCACCGTCTGGCAGGATCCGGAAGCGCTGCGCCAGCAAACCCGCGAGCTCGCCGCGGGCTTCATCGCCTCCGGGATCGATCCGGAAAAATCCATTCTTTTCAATCAGTCGCAAGTCGCCGAACACGCACAACTGGCCTGGATCTTCAACTGTGTCGCGCGCATGGGCTGGATGCAGCGCATGACCCAGTGGAAAGACAAGGCCGGCAAGAACCAGCAGAACGCCTCGCTTGGTCTCTTCGCCTACCCTTCCCTGATGGCGGCCGACATCCTGGTCTATCACGCCACCCATGTGCCGGTGGGCGAGGATCAGAAGCAGCATCTCGAACTGACCCGCGACATCGCGATGAAATTCAATCACGACTACGGCGTCGAGTTCTTCCCGATCACCGAGCCGGTGATCGAAGGCGCCGCCACGCGGGTCATGTCGCTGCGCGACGGTTCGAAGAAGATGTCGAAATCAGATCCGTCCGATGCCAGCCGGATCAACCTGACCGACGATGCCGACACCATCGCAAAAAAGATCCGCAAGGCCAAGACCGACCCCGAAGCGCTGCCCTCGGAAGCCAAGGGGCTTGAGGAGCGCCCGGAGGCGCGCAACCTTGTTAACATTTTTGCGGCATTGTCGGATCAGAGCGTCGATCAGGTGTTGCGCGATGTCGGCGGAAAGCAGTTTTCCGAGTTCAAGCCGATGCTGGCCGATCTCGCGGTCGAAAAGCTGGCGCCGATTTCCGGCGAAATGTCGCGGCTGATGAGTGATACTGCCGAGATCGACCGTATCTTGCGCGCCGGGGCGAGCCGCGCCCGCGCCATCGCCGCGCCGATTCTCGAGCGCACCTACGAGATCGTCGGCATGGTGCGCTGAGCGAGCGATCGCAGAGCGCGCGTTTTGCGCAACTTGGCCCCCTTTACCTGCCCCGGCTTGCGCCCTAACCTCGCGACCGAGCAAGGGGAGAGGCACTATGGCTGTCGGCAGCAAGATCCGCACCTATTTCAACGGCACCTGGCATGAGGGCAATCCGGCGGTGATGCGCGCCGCCGATCATGGCTCCTGGCTGGGCACCACCGTGTTTGACGGCGCGCGCTATTTCGATGGGCTCTCCCCCGATCTCGAAGCGCATTGCGCGCGGATCAACCGCTCGGCCAGAGCCCTCATGCTCACCCCCACGGTCGGCACCGAGGAAATGGTCGAAATCGTGCGCGAAGGCCTTGGAATGTATGATAAATCCGAGGCCGTCTATATCCGCCCGATGTATTGGGGCATCGATGGCGACATGACCACCAGCGCGATCGCGCCCAAACCCGACGAGACCGGGTTTGCGATCTGTCTCGAAGTGATCCCGATGGCCCCGCCCGCCGCCTCGACCACGCTCACGCGTACCCGCTTCCGCCGCCCGGTTCTGGAGGATGCGGTGGTCGATGCCAAGGCCGGCTGCCTCTATCCCAACAACGCGCGGATGATGCGCGAAGCCAAGGCCAAGGGCTTTGGCAATGCGCTGGTCGCCGATGCCATGGGCAATGTCGCCGAAACCGCTACCGCCAATGTCTTCATGGTCAGGGATGGCGAGATCTTCACCCCCATCGCCAACGGCACCTTTCTCTCGGGCATCACCCGTGCGCGCCATATCTCCAATCTGGCTGCCGACGGGGTGAAAGTGCATGAAACCGTCCTGACGTTCGAGGATTTTCACGATGCCGACGAGGTCTTCCTCTCCGGTAACATGTCAAAGGTTACCCCGGTCACCGCGTTTGACGACACCCAGTATCAGGTCGGCCCGGTGGCGCGCCGGGTGCGCGAGATGTATTGGGATTGGGCGGCGTCGCAGGGTTGATCCGGCGCGGCCAACTGCCCGGTTGCCTTGGCGCAGCACCTGCCTCATGATCGCCTGAAGAACCCTGGGAGAGCCATTCATGCGCAAGTTTCTCGTTGTGCTGGACGACAGCCGCGAATGCCTCAACGCGATGCGTTTCGCCGCGATGCGGGCGTCGAAAACCGGAGGTGGCGTCGAGGTGCTGGCGGTGATCCCGCCCGATGAATTCAATCATTGGCTCGGCGTCGGCGATATCATGCGCGAAGAGGCCCGCGAACGTATCGAAGCGCATTTCGAAGTGTTCGCCAAGTGGATGCGCGACAAGCAGAATGTCGATCCCGAACTGGTGATCCGTGAAGGCGAGCCGATTTCCGAGATCCTGGCCCAGGTGGCCGAGGATTCCGAGATCGGCGTGTTGGTGCTGGGCGCCGGAACCGACAAGAAAGGCCCCGGCCCGCTTGTCACCCAGCTGACCCGCAGCGCCGGTGAATTGACGATTCCGATCACCATCGTTCCGGGCGACATGTCCAAGGAGCGGATCGAGGCGATCACCTGACCATCCCGGATATCCGGATCCGGACCGGATTAGAACGTTTCCAAACATTGACATCTGCCCGGCCCGGACGCATATCTGATCAAAGCGATAAGGAATGTGAAAAATGTTCATTCAAACAGAATCGACCCCGAATCCGGCGACGTTGAAGTTCCTTCCCGGCCAATCCGTCATGGGCAGCGGCACTGCCGACTTCCCCGCCCCCGTTGGCGAAGACACGTCGCCTCTGGCGGCGCGGGTTTTTGCTGTCAGTGGTGTGAAGGCGGTGTTCCTCGGCAATGATTTCGTCACAGTCACCAAGGACGAGGCTGTCGAATGGGATCATGTGAAACCGGCAATTCTCGGCGCGATCATGGAGCATTTCCAATCCGGTCAGCCGGTCATGGCCGAGGGCGTGGAAACCGCTGCACCCAGCGAGGAAGCCGATGGCCCCAACAGCGCGATCATCAATCAGATCAAGGTCTTGCTTGATACCCGCGTGCGCCCCGCCGTGGCACAGGATGGTGGCGACATCACCTTCCATGGCTTCGATCAAGGGGTCGTCTACCTGCACATGCAAGGCGCCTGCGCCGGGTGCCCTTCGTCGACGCTGACGCTTAAGATGGGCATCGAAAACCTGCTGCGCCACTATATCCCGGAAGTCACCGAGGTGCGTCCAGTCGTGGCCTGAGTCTGGTGATTCTCGCATTCGACACATCTGCCGCGCATTGTGCGGCCGCTTTGGTCTCCGACGGCAAGGTGCTCGGAACCGCAACCGAAGAGATGACGCGTGGTCAGGCCGAGCGGCTGATGGCAATGCTCGAAGAATTGCTGGCAAAGGCAGACGCCTCTTGGGCCGATCTTGCAGCCCTGGGCGTCGGCATCGGCCCCGGGAATTTCACCGGCATTCGTCTTTCTGTCTCGGCCGCGCGCGGCCTGGCGCTGAGCCTGGACATTCCCGCCTTCGGAATCGACAGTTTCGCCGCGATTGCCCTCGATCACGCCGACCCGGTGCTTGCCGCCGTCCCCGCACCGCGCAATCAGCTCTATGCCAAGGCGCCCGGCCAGGCGCCACAGCTCATCGCGGCGGATCAGGCCGCGTCATTCGATCTGCCGGTTGCGATGCAGCAAGACCCCTCGCGGCTCGCCATCAATATCGCCCATCTCGCCGCCCGCCGCAAAGGGATCAGCCCGCCAGTTCCCCTTTATGTCCGGCCTGCCGACGCGGCGCCTTCGCGCATTTCGCCGCCTCCGATACTTGAAAATGACGCCTGAATCCCTTGCCGACCTGCACGCGCGCGCCTTTGCCCGTCTACGCCCATGGTCGGCAGGCGAATTTTCCGATCTGCTGCGAAACCCGCACGTCTTTCTCTGCCCCTCGCCGCCCCACGCCTTCGCCCTGGGTCGCGCCGCCGCGGATGAAGCCGAGTTGCTGACCATCGCGACCGACCCAAAGGCGCGGCGCTCGGGGCATGGCATGCATTGCCTGCAAGCCTTCGAATCCGAAGCCATCCGCCGCGGCGCCCGCCGGTGTTTTCTGGAAGTTGACAGCGAGAACACCGGCGCCATCAGACTTTACGAAACCGCCGGATACACTGTTGCTGCGCGCCGAAAGGGCTACTACGCCCTCACCGGCGGAGCCCATGCAGACGCGATCGTCATGGCCAAAACGCTCTCTGCCTGAGAAAGTTTGCTGTTGACCCTGCCGCGCGACTCCGTCCTAAATCGTTGATGATCAACTCTGATCTGCTCGCTTACAGGGCGATGCGTGGATTGAACCCGCCGCCCCAATTGACCAATAGGGAGAACCCAATGACCCTGATGCAGAAACTTCTGGGCGCCGCTGCCACGCTGGCCGTGACGGCTGGCGCCGCTCTGGCCGAACCGGCCCTGATCTTCGATCTCGGCGGTAAATTCGACAAATCCTTCAACGAAGCCGCCTTTGCCGGGGCCAGCCGCTGGGCCGAAGAAACCGGCGGCAAATTCCTCGAGATCGAGCTTCAATCCGAAGCCCAGCGCGAACAGGCCCTGCGCCGCTTCGCCGAGGCCGGGGCCAACCCGGTGATCACCACCGGCTTCGCCTTCGCGTCACCGCTCGAGACGGTTGCGGGCGACTACCCGGATACGAAATTCGTCAATATCGACGGTTTCCTGCCGGAAATCCCCGACAATGTGCTGATGATCGCATTTCAGGAACACGAGGGCTCCTACCTTGTCGGCATGCTCGCGGCGATGGCATCGAAATCGGGTACCATCGGTTTCATCGGCGGCATGGACATCCCGCTGATCCGCCACTTCGGCTGTGGCTATGCCCAGGGCGCCAAGGCGGTAAACCCCGATATCAAGATCGTTTCCAACATGACCGGCACAACACCGGCCGCCTGGAATGACCCGGTGAAAGGTTCCGAACTGACCAAGGCCCAGATCAGCGAAGGCGCCGATGTGATCTATGCCGCCGCCGGCGGCACCGGCGTGGGCGTGCTGCAGACCGCGGCCGACGAGGGGGTCCTGTCGGTCGGTGTCGACAGCAACCAGAACCATCTGCATCCCGGCAAGGTGCTGACGTCGATGCTCAAACGCGTCGATGTGGCGGTCTATGAAGCGATGAAGGCCGGGGCCGACCTTGAAACCGGCTCCTCGATGGTACTCGGGCTGGCGGAAGACGGTGTTGGCTATGCCATGGACGATAACAACGCCGACCTGATCACCGACGAAATGCGCGCCGCTGCGGAAGAGGCGCGCCAGAAGATCATCGACGGCGAGATCGAAGTCGTGAGCTACTACGCGAACGACACCTGCCCTGCGCACAAGTTCTGAGCCAGAGGCCGCTCTGACGAAGGCCGCGACGGGACTCCCCGCGCGGCCTTCGAACAATCGCTGAAGGGGAACTGAAGGGGGAAATGTGAACGACGTACCTGCCATCGAGTTGAAAGGCATCTCGAAAGCCTTCGGGCCGGTTCAGGCCAACAAGGACATTTCCATCCGGGTCATGCCCGGAACGATTCACGGCATCATCGGCGAAAATGGCGCCGGAAAGTCTACGCTGATGTCGATCCTCTATGGTTTCTACAAGGCCGATTCAGGTGAAATTTTCATCAACGGCCGCAAAACCGTGATCCCCGACAGTCAGGCCGCGATCGCAGCCGGCATCGGCATGGTGTTCCAGCATTTCAAGCTGGTGCAGAACTTCACGGTGCTGGAAAACGTCATCCTCGGCGCTGAAGACGGCGGGTTGCTGAAACCCTCGCTCGCCAAGGCGCGCGGCGCGCTGCAGGAGTTGGCCAGGGAATACGGGCTCGATGTAGATCCCGATGAGATCATCGAAGAGATCGGTGTCGGGATGCAGCAGCGGGTCGAGATTCTCAAAGCGCTCTATCGCCATGCCGAAATCCTTATCCTCGACGAACCCACTGGCGTGCTGACGCCGCCCGAGGCCAATCAGCTGTTCCGCATCCTGGCGCGGCTCAAGGAAGAGGGCAAAACCATTGTTTTCATCACCCACAAGCTGCGCGAAATCATGGACATCACCGACACTGTCAGCGTGATGCGCCGGGGCGAGATGACGGCCACGGTCAAGACCGCCGAGACCAGCCCCGAACAGCTCGCCGAGCTGATGGTCGGCCGCAAGGTCTTGTTGCGAGTCGACAAGGCCCCGGCCAATCCTGGCGCGCCTGTGCTCGAGGTCGAAGACCTGCGCGTGACGGACGAGGACGGTGTCGAGCGGCTCAAGGGAGTATCGCTGAATGTGCGGGCGGGCGAAATACTCGGCATCGCCGGTGTCGCCGGCAATGGGCAATCCGAGCTGCTCGAAGTTTTGGGCGGGATGCGTGCGGCGCGCGGCAATGTCCGCATGAACGGCCAGCAGATCGACCTTACCGGCAAGTATTCCGATGGCCAGTCGCGCCGCGCCCGTGGCATCGCCCATGTGCCCGAAGACCGTCAGCGCGAAGGGCTGATCATGGAATTTGCCGCGTGGGAAAACCTGATCTTCGGCTATCACCACGACCCGGCCTATCAGTCCAACGTCTTGCTGATGAACAATGCCGGCCTGCTTGAGCTGGCCCAGGGCAAGATGAACCGGTTCGACGTGCGCCCGCCCAACCCGCGCCTTGCCGCCAAGAACTTCTCGGGCGGCAACCAGCAAAAACTGGTCCTGGCCCGCGAGATCGAACGCAATCCCGATCTATTGCTGGTCGGACAACCGACGCGCGGCGTCGATATCGGCGCCATAGAATTCATTCACCAGCAGATCATCGCCCTGCGCGACGCGGGCAAAGCCATTCTGCTGGTCTCCGTGGAACTCGATGAGATCATGTCGATGTCCGACAGGATCGCGGTGATTTTCGATGGCAGGATCATGGGCGAACGCCTGCCAAGCGAGACTGACGAGAAAGAACTGGGCCTGCTGATGGCGGGAATTGCCGAGGCCGCGGCATGAGCAACCGAGCAGCCGCTGACACCGCCCGCGCCCCCGAAAACCGCGCCAAAGGGACGAATCGGCTGACGCGAACGCTTGCGCCGGAACTGGCTGTCGCCGCTCGCATTTCTGATCGGTGCCGGGATCGCGATCCGGAAACGTCCTCTGCGCAAACACATGCATCTATACCCTCTTTGCCGGCCCGGACGTTGACCCAACATTGTCACCACGGAGGTCTCGGCCATGGATAAAATGCCACGATGGGCCGATGCCGTACTGGTTCCGATTATCAGCCTGCTGCTCGCCGCGATCCTGTCTGCGCTGGTGATCGTCGCCATCGGGGAAGACCCGCGCGCTGCATTCAAGCTGATGGTCGATGGCGCACTGATGCGCAGCGCCGGCTGGGGCTATACGCTCTATTACACCACGAATTTCATCTTCACCGGCCTTGCCGTATCCGTCGCCTTCCATGCCCGTCTTTTCAACATCGGCGGTGAGGGCCAGGCCATGCTCGGCGGCTTGGGAGTCGCGCTCGTCTGCCTCTATGTCCCCTGGCCGCATTGGACCCTGGCGCTTCTTGGCGCGACAATCGGCGCGGCGCTGTTCGGCGCGCTCTGGGCTTTCATCCCGGCCTATCTTCAGGCCAGGCGCGGCAGCCATGTTGTGATCACCACGATCATGTTCAATTACATCGCCTTTTCGGTGCTGGGCTACATGCTGGTCAACGTGCTGCGTCCGCCAAGGTCGATGGATCCGGCCACCGCCAAGTTCCCGGCAGCCACCAATCTGCCCACCTTTCGCGACATGTTTTCCACCGCCGACACCATCCTGTTTCGCGGCGCCCCGGCGAATGTGACCTTCTTTCTGGCGGTTCTGGCCTGCGTGCTGATCTGGCTGTTGATCTGGCGCACCCGGCTCGGCTTTGAAATCCGCGCCTTCGGTCATTCCGAAACCGGCGCCAACTATGCCGGCATCTCGGGCGTGCGCATAACCATTATCGCCATGCTGATCTCGGGCGGGCTGGCCGGGCTGATGGCGGTGAACACCACCCAGGGCGAGGCCGAACGGTTGGTGCTCAACTCGACCGAGGGCGCCGGGTTTATCGGCATTGCCGTGGCCCTGATGGGGCGCAATCACCCCGTCGGCGTATTCATCGCCGCGCTGCTCTTCGGCTTTCTCTACCAGGGCGGTGCCGAGCTGGCGCTCTGGACCAACATCCCGCGCGAGCTGATCGTGGTGATCCAGGCGCTTGTCATCCTGTTTACCGGCGCGCTCGACAACATGGTGCGTATGCCGCTGGAACGCCTGTTCCTGTTGCTGCGCCGCAGGGAGGCGCGCTGATGGATCTCACGCTGCTTCTACAAGTGCTCGACAGCACAGTCCGCCTGGCCACACCGCTGCTTCTGGCCTGTCTCGCCGGGCTCTATTCGGAACGCGCGGGCATCTTCGACATCGGTCTCGAGGGCAAGATGCTCATGGCCGCTTTCTTCTCGGCGGCGGTGGCCTTTACAAGTGGCTCGGCCTGGCTCGGCCTGCTCGCCGGGATTGCATCGTCGATGGCGCTCTCGGCAATCCACGGCCTCGCCTCAATCACGTTTCGCGGCAATCAGCTGATCTCGGGCGTCGCGATCAATTTTCTCGCCGCCGGAATTACCGTTCTGGTGGCACAGGACTGGTTCGAACAGGGCGGTCGTACCCCCTCTTTGCAGGGCGCCGCCCGGTTTCAGCCTGTCGACCTGCCGTTTGTCGATACCATCGGACAGGTTCCGGTTCTCGGCCCGATCTATGGCGAGCTGCTCTCGGGCCATACCATCCTCGTCTATGCCGCCTTCGCCGCCGTGCCGCTGACCTGGTGGATCCTGTTTCGCACCCGCTTCGGACTGCGCCTGCGAGCGGTCGGAGAAAACCCAGAATCGGTCGATACCGCGGGTGTCTCGGTGGTCGGGCTGCGCTTTGCCGCGGTGGCCATCGCCGGCGTGCTCTGTGGCATCGCCGGCGCCTATCTCGGCACCGCGCTTCAGGCCGGCTTCGTCAAGGACATGACCGCCGGGCGCGGCTTCATCGCGCTTGCGGCCCTCATCTTTGCCAAATGGCGGCCCTGGTATGCGCTTTCGGCCACGCTGCTCTTCGGCCTGCTTCAGGCCATCGGCGTACGCTTCCAGAACATCGATCTCGGCGGCGTGGTGATTCCCGTCCAGTTCATGGAAGCCCTGCCCTACATCCTCACAGTGGTTATTCTCGCCGGATTCGTCGGCAAAGCCATCCCGCCGCGGGCCGGAGGCGAACCATATGTGAAGGAGCGGTGACACCAAGCCGCGAAAACATTCACGTTTCGCCATATTTTTGATCGCCTGTGCCAAAATGACCCGCTCGGTGGCTTGAATTACCCGAGCGAGCGGCGCTACTTATTGCCATGCAAATCTATCTTCCGATCGCCGAAGTCTCCGTGAACGCCTTCCTCCTCCTGGGACTCGGCGGGCTGGTCGGCATTTTGTCCGGCATGTTCGGCGTCGGCGGCGGCTTTCTGATGACGCCGCTTCTGTTCTTCATCGGGATCCCGCCCGCTGTCGCGGTGGCCACAGAAGCCAACCAGATCGTTGCATCGTCCTTCTCCGGGGTCCTGGCCCATCTGCGGCGCAAGACGGTCGACTTCAAGATGGGCACCGTGTTGCTGGTCGGCGGCCTTGTCGGCGCCGCGTTGGGCGTCCTGCTGTTCAACTTTCTGAAATCGGCGGGCCAGGTCGATCTGCTGGTCAAGCTCTGCTATGTCGTCTTCCTCGGCATCATCGGCGGGCTGATGTTCATCGAAAGCCTGAATGCGATCCGCCGGTCGCGCAAGACCGGTGGACATGCAGCCGCCAAACGCCGGCAGCGCACCTGGGTCCATACCCTCCCGTTCAAGATGCGGTTTCGCACCTCCGGGCTCTACATTTCGGTCATTCCGCCGGTTATCGTCGGGCTCTGCGTCGGGGTGCTGGCCGCGATCATGGGCGTTGGCGGCGGATTCATCATGGTCCCTGCGATGATCTATCTGCTGGGGATGCCCACCAAGGTGGTGATCGGAACCTCGCTGTTTCAGATCATCTTCGTCACCGGATTCACCACGCTTCTGCATGCCACGACCAACTATACGGTCGATATGGCGCTGGCGGTTCTGTTGCTGGTCGGAGGCGTGATCGGCGCCCAGATCGGCACCCGGATCGGCGTGAAGCTCAAGGCCGAGCAGTTGCGGATCCTGCTGGCGATGATGGTGCTTCTGGTCTGCGGCAAGCTGGCGCTCGATCTCTTGTTGCAACCGGCCGAGCTTTTCTCGCTTGGCGCGGGCGGAGGGCACTGATGCTGCGTGCTGTCGCCCTGCTGATCGGATTTCTCCTGGCGTTCTCGCCCGCATTTGCAGCCGAGGAAGTCGTGCTCGGACTCAGCCAGAACCGCGTGGCGATCACCGCCGATTTCGATGGTTCCGAGATCCTTATCTTCGGCGCGATCAAACGCGATTCCCCGGCACCCGCAGATGATCCTCTGGGTGTCGTCGTGGCCATCGAGGGGCCGTCGCTGCCGCTCACCGTGCGGCGCAAGGAAAAGAAATTCGGCATCTGGGTCAACGTGGATGCGCTCGAAATCGACGCAGCACCGGCGTTTTATGCGGTCGCCACCAGCGCCCCCTTCGATGAAGTCTTAACTCAGACCGAAGATCTTCGTTTCCATATCTCGATCCCACAGGCGATCCGGTCGGTCGGCGCCCCTTCTCATATCAGGGATGTCGAGGCCTTTACCGAAGCCGTGATCCGCATTCGCCGCGCCAATCAGCTTTACCAGGTACTCGATAGCAAGGTCGACGTGCAGCAGGAAACGCTGTTCAGGACTTCGATCGCCCTGCCGTCGAACCTGACCGAAGGCACCTACAAGACCCGCATCTTTCTCACCCGAAAAGGCAGCGTCGTCTCCAATTTCGAAACTTCGATCGAGGTGCGAAAGGTTGGGCTGGAACGGTTCCTGTTCAATCTCTCGCGCGAAAGGCCGTTGATCTATGGCCTCATGTCGCTGGCCATCGCGATTTTCGCCGGGTGGGGAGCTTCCGCCTTCTTCCAGATGTTCCGCCGCGGCTGAACCGGCTCAGACGATCTCTTCATCAAGCTGCAAGGGCAACGGCGACACCAAAAGATCGTCGGTGGAAAGCGCCTGCGTCGGTTTCGAAAGCCGATTGCGCACCACCCAAAACAGCCGCTCCTGCGCGCGCGTGATCGCGACATAGGCCAGGCGTTTCCAAAGCGGTTGACCTGCCTCGATCCGGCCCATGCGCGCCGCGGCATAGAGATCGGGGGCAAAGACCTGAACGTTCTCCCATTGCGAGCCCTGGGCCTTGTGGATTGTCACTGCGGCTCCGTGCAGGAAGGTCGCCCCCATCCGGGCGGCAAAGGGAATGAAAGGCTCTTCCTGATCCGGCAGTTCGATCTTCACGATCGAGGCCGCCGAGACCTGCGGATCGAGCGCACCGACAACATGCAGTCTGGAAAACCCCGGCTTCCTTCCTGGCCCGAGATAGACCACCTGCGCGCCCTTGATCAGCCCCCTTGCCTCGAGGTCGAGCCGCCGCTTGCGGTGTTTCAGCGGCAGCTCGATGCCGTCGCAGATCAGCGGTTCGCCAGCCAGCAGCGCGTCTTCCGGGGCGCCATGAACCTTCCGGAAGGCATTGATCAGGCGGATCCGCGTCACGTTGCGCCACACCAGAACCGGGCTGCGCGCCATCAGATCCACCTCGACCCGCTGACCCCAAACCACCCTGTCATCCGTCTTGGCGGTCTCTTCCACCAGGTTTTCGAACTCCTGAAAACCGATCTTGGGATCAGAGAGCGCATGCGCCAGATCGAGGATCGGATTGCTGGCCTCCTGCCGATGCACCCGGCTCAGCTCCAGTTTCGCGCTCTCTTCCAGCCGGTCGAATACCATCGCGCCGGATTGGTTCACCGGGGCAAGCTGTGCGGGATCGCCGAACAGGAACAACGTGGAGAAGATTTCCTTGAGATCATCGAATTGCTTGTCATCCAGCATCGAGGATTCATCGACAAAGCCGAGGTCGAGCGGTTCCTCGCGGCGTTTCCATCCGGTGATGAAATCAGACCCCCGCAGGCCCGCCGTTGCCAGCGCACCGGGAATCGAACGGTTTTGCTTGTAAAACGCGGCGGCCCGGGCAAGGGCGGCCTCGCTCAGGCCTTCGATTTCCGGCTGCTCGCCCTCGCCCGCAAGCCATTGCGCGATCCGCTCGTATTCCGGGTCGTAGACTGGAGTATAGAGAATGCGGTGAATCGTGGTCGCCGGCACGCCCTGCATCCGCAACACGCTCGCGGCCTTGTTGGTCGGTGCCAGGATCGCGACCGAGCGGCGTTCCTTGCGGCGGCGGCTCTCGTAGTCCCCCGTGATGATCTCGACGCCGCATTCCTCGAGCGCTTCGAACACCTTTGAAAGCAGCATCGTCTTGCCCGATCCCGCCTTGCCCATTACAGCCAGAACCAGGTCCGACTGCTCTGTTGCCGGCGTGAGCACACCGTTTTCAAGATCGACGCCCTGCCCCCGCAGATGCTCCGAAATTCGATCGAAAGCCTCGGCCTGGTCATGCGAAAAAATAATGGGATCGGCGCTCATGAAGTGACCCTACCGGCCCGCCAAACCAATCACAACAAAGCGTTCTCAGGCGCTCTTGCGGATGCTTTCAAGCGGGCCGAAACTGCGGTCAGACCAGAGCCGCATCAGCGGTGCAGAAACTGCGGCGCTCCGGGCGATGGCGCGGCGCGCCTCCTGGGTGAATTGCCACAAACCGACGCTGGTTTGATGCCGCCCGTGTCCGACCGAGCCAAGAATAACCGGCGATGACCCTATTTTCTGGTAGATCCGCTTCATCGGCGCATCGAACACACCGACATAATGCTCGATATCGAAACGTTGCATCACCTCGCCTCCCGCCAGCATCAAAGCCGCTGCCACACGCGGGGTCGCGCCACGCGACAGGCAAAACCGCGTGCATTCCCAGATCGAACCGCTCCTGACCGGCTGGCCACCCGTCAGATGCAGGAAGTGATCGTTGATCATGGTCGCTCCCAGCGTCGGCAGCAAGCGCATCGAGCCGCCATGGCGGCCATCCGGCTGCTCCCAGATGACATAGAGCGTCTGATCGTGGTCGTATTGGTCGCGTTCCTCACCGCGATCATCCACATCAACCGGCCAGCCCAGCCGATCACGGAACTGAAAAGCCCTGTCGCGGTGCATGGACGCGCGAAGTTTTTCGAATTGACCCAGATGTGCCCCATAGACGAACCGCAGCATGTGAACCCTCTCTTGCCATCTGAAGAGAGGGGTAAATGCGGTTGGTTAACGGTCGACTGCCGCAGCGAGCGGTGGGTAAAGGTTCAAATCACGATCAACCCGCGAGACAGCGCGCGTGCAACCGCATGGGTCGTGTTGAACGCCCCCAGCTTGAAGCGCGCGGATTCGATATAGACCCGCAGAGTATGTTCGGAGATCGAGAGCGTTTCCGCCACCTGGGCGCGGCTGTAACCCATGGCGAGAAAGGTCATCGCATCGACCTCGCGGGGCGAAAGCGTCTGGGCTTGCTCGGGGGCGCGGCCGGGTTCGAATTGCAGCGCCTTGTGATTGAAGAAATGCGCAATCAGGATCAGGCTGCGCCGGTTCTTCTCGGTGAACGCGGCCCATGTCTCATCGTCGCAGTGGTGCGAGATGGTGAACAGGGCGAACTGCCCGTTCGGCCCGCGAATGGGCACTGAAAACCCCTGATTGCCGACACCATGCGCTTGCGCATCGGCCTGAAAGGCGCGCGCGGCCTTGCTCGTCCAGGCCAGACGTTTCCAGTCGACAGGGTGAAACCTCTGAAAGCATCCCTGGATCACAGGATCAACGCGCAGATACTCTTTCTCGATGTAGCGCTGCACCCAATCATCTCTGTAGGTGCCACAGCCATATTGCTCACCGGAACTGCTGACCCAGTGATAGACGAGATGATCGATTTCAAGGTGGTCGCGGAGTTGTTCGGAAATCTCCTGAAGCGCTGCCGGGTCAGAAGCCTGTTCCAAGTCCTCCAGGATCGCATTCAGGTTTCCCTGTCTCAGGCTTCGCGTCACTCGGCAATCCTTCCCCTGCGGACGCAATCTCGGCGGCAGCCACAAGCGCTGTATCCTCGAGCTGCTCGGCAAGTGCCCTGAGCCCGTTGGAATAAGCGAATGTCTTCAAGTCCGCGAGAACATCCAGAATCCAGTCGTTTTTCATGGTGAGTCTCGCTTCCGATTGGTTAACGATGGGTTAACACAACTTTACCATGTGCCGATTTTTCGCGATATTCCCCCATATTCCCTCCCCAATAATAGCGAGAACGGAAATTCCAAGGCTTTGATTTCCAAGATGGCGCCCCTGAAAACGAAATACGCCCGCGAATCGCCTCGGTGATTCGCGGGCGGGCGTCGCTTGCAACTTTGACTTGTCAGCGGGATTTCCCCGCCTCGAGAACATCCTCAACAGTGCGCAGCCCGGTCTTGGGCGCCTGAACCAGCACGGCCATGTTGCCGGGCTTGTGCTCGTTCTTGAACATCTTGACATGGGCCAACGGGATTTCGGCCCAGGGGAACACCTCGGACATGCAGGGGTCGAGACGACGATCGACCATCAGCCGGTTGGCCGACGCGGCCTGTTTGAGATGGGCAAAATGCGAGCCCTGCAAACGCTTCTGGTGCATCCACATGTAGCGCACATCGAAAGTCGTGTTGAACCCCGAGGTGCCGGCACAGATCACAACCATGCCGCCCTTCTTCACCACCAGGGTCGAGACCGGGAAGGTCGCCTCGCCGGGATGCTCGAACACCATGTCGACACTCACGCCCTTGCCGGTGATATCCCAGATCGCCTTGCCGAATTTCCGCGCCTCTTTCAGCCATTCATTGTATTCCGGCGTGTTCACCGTCGGCAATTGGCCCCAGCATTTGAAATCCTTGCGGTTGATCACGCCCTTGGCGCCCATCGCCATGACGAAATCGCGCTTGCTCTCGTCCGAGATCACACCGATCGCATTCGCCCCGGCGGTATTCGCCAGCTGGATTGCATAAGAACCCAGCCCGCCCGACGCGCCCCAGACCAGCACGTTCTGGCCCGGCTTCAGTTCATGCGGATGGTGACCGAACAGCATCCGATAGGCGGTTGCCAGGGTCAGCGTGTAGCACGCGCTCTCTTCCCAGGTCAGATGTTTGGGCCGAGGCATCAGCTGCTGTGCCTGCACGCGGGTAAACTGCGCAAACGATCCGTCATGGGTCTCATAGCCCCAGATCCGCTGGGTCGGTGAAAACATCGGATCGCCGCCGTTGCATTCCTCGTCTTCGCCATCGTCCTGATTGCAATGAATGACAACCTCGTCGCCGACCTTCCAGGTCTTCACCTTGTCACCCACCTGCCAGACAATCCCCGAGGCGTCGGAACCGGCAATATGATAAGGCTGCTTGTGAACATCGAACGGCGAGATCGGCACGCCGAGACCGGCCCAGACACCGTTGTAGTTCACGCCTGCCGCCATCACCAGAACCAGCACTTCATGGCTGTCGATGGTCCAGGTATCGACCACTTCCTGCTGGAACGACTTGTCCGGCTCGCCGTGGCGCTCGCGGCGGATGGCCCAGGCATACATTTGCTTGGGTACATAACCGAGCGGCGGCATTTCACCGATTTCATAAAGATCCTTTTCAGGCGCGTCGTAAGCCGCGATTCCGGTTTCGGTATCCAATGCCATGTCTTGCTCCATCACAGTCTTGCCGCAGCGCAGAATCGCAGCGTTTCAGAAAAAGGAAATATCGGTCGATACGAAACAATGCAATGCCCGGAGGGTGTTTTTTGAAACTTTATAACCGTGCAAACGCAGAAAAGCCGCCCTTACTCGCCATATCCGCGAAAAAGATGGGCTATAGACGCCGCATAATAGGCCATGAGCGGCGCGTCCTGCGGTGAAACCGCGAACATCCCGTCCTTTTCGATGGCGATACGGCGGCGACGCAGATTTCGCAAGCCCACTTCAACGGCATAGCTTTGATCGTCGCGCGGGATATGCACGTGGGCGTTGGGCAATTCTGTCATGAGATCGTTAACAGCCTCCTCAAGCTGCGCGCGCGACAATGGCGCGTCGGCCCTGAGCAGCGCCGTGGCCACCAGCGGCACCGGCAAGACCGGCACCTCCTCGCCGATCCGGCGCATCAGATCCTGTGCCAAAGCCGCCACGATATCGTCGTCCTGCGCTCCGCGCTCTTCAAGGAAAGCGCGCAGCGAAACAGGGGCGCCGAAACTCACCGCAGCATAGCCGAACCGGTGATACCTCCCGCGCAGGCGCAGCCAGAGCTGATTGAGCAGGAATTTTGCGATCAGCGAGATTTTCGCGCGAAACCGCCGCTCGCCGGCCTGCCCTGCCGCAACAAGGATGCGATCCTCGAACACCCGATCATAGTTCAGCGCAACCGGAACAAAGGCCACATCGCGCTCCGCGATATCGTGGCCTTCGACCACGTATTTCAGCAGACCCATGCGCGGCGGGGCCAGCGCCCCGTCGAGCGAGAGCCCGCCTTCGGGAAATACTGCCTGCATCACGCCTCCATCGGTGGCCAGGCGCACATACCGCGCCAGTACCTTGCGATAAAGGTTGTTGCGGGATTTGCGCCGAATGAAATAGGCCCCCATCGCCTTGATCAAACGGCTCAGGGGCCAGACCCGCGCCCATTCTCCCACCGCATAGCTCAACGCGCTGCGCTCAGCCGCCAGATAAGTGACCAGCACGTAATCCATGTTGGAACGGTGATTCATCACGAAAATGATGGTGGCGTTTTCCTCCACGTCCGCGAGGCGGCGTTCGGCATAATGGCCCAGGCGCACCCGGTAGAGCGCGGTACTGATCAGCTTGGCCAGCTTGATGGCGAAACCGAAATAGAGCGATGCGCTGAACGACGGCACGATTTCCCGAGCGTATCTCTGGGCGGTTTCAAACGCGACGTTTTCAGGAACGCCCTCTTCGGCGGCATGCGTGACAATCGCCTTCGAGACTTCCGGGTCATAGATCAGACGCTGAATCATGTCGTGCCGCCGGGCCAGTTTGAACGGCTGGATCGGTCGGTCGAGCCGCTCGTTGACCCGGGCCACAACCCGCTCCATCCGCCGCCGGAAGAACCAGCGGACCGAGGGCAGCATGACCTTCTCCAGCGCCGCATAGGCCGCGAAAGCCAGGATCACCAAAAGAAGCCAAAGCGGCATTTGAACCGGGGTCATCATTCTGGCAACGTGGCAGGGAAGAGCGCACAGGTAAATAGCGTGCGCGTTCGGGGATGCCGCAACGCAGCGAATTGACAGCGCCACAAAATTCCAAGTATCAACACCCGGACGCAAGAAAATTGCCCACGCCAATTCACGAGGCCCGCCGATGTCGCATCCGCAGAAAGAGACGAAGAAAGACCGCCCCTGGATCATTCGCACCTATTCCGGGCATTCCACGGCGCAGGCTTCCAACGCGCTCTATCGCGCCAACCTCACCAAGGGCCAGACCGGCCTTTCGGTGGCTTTCGATCTGCCAACCCAGACGGGCTATGACAGCGACCATGTGCTTGCCCGCGGCGAGGTCGGCAAGGTGGGTGTGCCGGTCTGCCATCTGGGCGACATGCGCAGCCTGTTCGACCAGATCCCGCTCGAACAGATGAACACCTCGATGACGATCAACGCCACCGCACCCTGGCTATTGGCGCTCTATATCGCGGTGGCGGAAGAACAGGGCGCCGATGTCACCAAACTTCAGGGCACGGTGCAGAACGATATCATCCAGGAATACCTGAGCCGCGGCACCTATGTCTGCCCGCCCAAGCCATCACTGAAGCTGATCGGGGACGTGGCCGAATACTGCTACACCCACGTGCCCAAGTGGAACCCGATGAACGTGTGTTCGTATCACCTGCAGGAAGCCGGCGCGACGCCGCAGCAGGAACTGGCCTTTGCGCTGGCCACCGCGATTGCGGTACTCGACGAGCTGAAGGGCAAGGTTCCGGCAAGCGATTTCCCCGGCGTGGTGGCGCGGATTTCCTTCTTCGTGAATGCCGGAATCCGCTTTGTCACCGAGATGTGCAAGATGCGCGCCTTCGTCGATCTCTGGGATGAAATCTGCCTTGAACGTTATGGCGTGGAAGACCCGAAATTCCGCCGCTTCCGCTATGGTGTGCAGGTCAACTCATTGGGCCTGACCGAGCAACAGCCGGAAAACAATGTCTACCGTATCCTGATCGAGATGTTGGCCGTGACCCTGTCGAAGAAAGCTCGCGCCCGGGCGGTGCAATTGCCCGCCTGGAACGAGGCGCTCGGCCTGCCCCGGCCGTGGGATCAGCAATGGTCGATGCGGATGCAGCAGATCATGGCCTACGAGACCGATCTGCTTGAATTCGATGACCTTTTCGATGGCAACCCGGCGGTCGATGCCAAGGTCGAGGCGCTGAAAGAGGGCGCCCGCCATGAACTGGCCAATCTCGATGCGATGGGCGGCGCGGTGGCCTCGATCGACTACATGAAATCGCGGCTGGTCGAGTCCAATGCCGAGCGGCTCAATCGCATCGAAGCGGGCGAAACCACCGTCGTCGGGGTGAACCGCTGGACCGAAGGCGAGCCCTCGCCGCTGATGACCGGGGATGGCGGCATCATGACCGTCGATCCGGCGGTGGAGCAGGAACAGATCGACCGGCTGAACGCGTGGCGCGGCGAGCGTGACGATGGGGCGGTCGAGACCGCGCTGAGCGAGTTGCGCGAAGCAGCCAAGAGCGGCGCCAATGTCATGGGCCCGTCGATCAAGGCGGCCAAGGCCGGGGCGACGACCGGCGAATGGGCGGCGCAGATGCGCGCCGTGTTCGGAGAATATCGTGGCCCGACAGGGGTTTCGCGCGGTGTGTCGAACAAGACCGAAGGGTTGGAGGATATCCGCGCGGCGGTCGATGCGGTCTCCGACCGGCTGGGGCGCAGGCTCAAGTTCGTGATCGGCAAACCCGGGCTCGATGGCCATTCCAACGGCGCCGAACAGATCGCATTCCGCGCTCGCGATTGCGGCATGGACATCGAATATGAAGGCATCCGCCTGACCCCGGAAGAGATCGTGACCGCCGCCAAGGATGGCGAGGCGCATGTCGTGGGCCTCTCGATCCTGTCGGGCTCGCACATGCCGCTGGTGGAAGAAACGCTTGCGAGGATGCGAGACGCAGGCCTCGGCCATGTGCCTGTGATCGTTGGCGGAATCATCCCTGATGAGGACGCCCGGCGGCTGCTCGAATGGGGCGTGGCGCGGGTCTATACGCCCAAGGATTTCGAGCTGAACACGATCATGATGGATATCGTGGCGCTGGCCGATGCCAAGGTGGAAGCGGCGGAATGACCCGCCCCGGGCCACGGGTTTCAAGGTAGGGTTAACCGGACTTTGCTTCATCGCTAGTATCGGTCAGGTGTTGGGCATCTTTTTCACAAGGTGCTTTCGATGACCAGATTATTCAAACTCTTCGCCACCGCCACTTTCGGCCTGACGCTTGCCGCCTGCGATGTCGCCTATCCCGTTACGGTGATTGGCGAAAACGGGATGACATTTCGCGGCAGCGCGACCAACACATTCCTCGAAGGCGGCTCCTTTCATGCCACCAACGGCAAGTCGGTCTGCGTCGGGCGTTACCGGCAATACCATGATATCAGGACCGTCAGCTTTCCGGTGAATTGCAACAATGGCCTCACCGGGATCGGCACCGCGCATTTCGAAAGCGCGACGCGCGGCTCGGGTTATGTCACCATGTCCGACGGCAGCCGCTGGCAATTCATCTTCGGATCGGGAGCCTATCGCATCTGAGCTGCCGCGCCATTGCAGCCTTGGTGATTTTGACTCTAGAGTGCGGTGCAAGCCGCATGTCAGAGCACCAATGAAAGAAGCCCAGCAATGACCATCCATATCGGGGCCAAACCCGGAGAAATCGCCGAAACCGTCCTGATGCCGGGCGATCCGCTGCGCGCCAAATGGGCCGCCGAGACGTTTCTGAAAGGCGCCAGAAGTGTCAATGAAACCAGGGGGATGCTGGGCTTTACCGGAACATGGAAGGGCCACCGCGTCAGCATCCAGGGCTCGGGGATGGGCATGCCGAGCCTGTCGATATATGCCAACGAGCTGATCCGCGATTACGGCGCGACGACGCTGATCCGGATCGGCTCATGCGGTGCGATGCAGACCAGCGTGAACATCCGCGACGTGATCATCGCGATGACCGCCAGTTCACTTTCGACCCCGTCGCGCGGCTTTTTCAAGGAGCTGAATTTCGCACCCTGCGCCGATTTCGGATTGCTGCGCCGTGCGGTGGCGGCAGCCGAGGCCAAAGGCGTGACAACCCATGTCGGCGGGATCTATTCCGCAGATGTGTTCTACGACGAACGCCCTGATTTGAATGAACAAATGACGCGTCACGGTATCCTCGCCGTGGAGATGGAAGCGGCTGAGCTCTACACGGTCGCGGCGCGGCTCGGGGCGCGGGCGCTGGCGGTCTTGACGGTGTCGGATCATCTGCTGACCGAGGAGGCGCTGCCCAGCGCAGATCGAGAGCGCAGCTTCGGCGAAATGGTGGAGATCGCGCTGGAGGCGGCGTTTGACTGAAAACCTGGCAAAGCGCGACTGGATCCCGGAGATCAGCGAGATCCGGGTGCGAGAGATCGCAAGACGCGTCGCCGGGCAGGAGTCTGCGGCGATTGCGGCGCGGATCGAGGAATTGGCCCGCGACAACAGAACTATCCACGAAAGACATTGCTTCAATCTTAACCCGGCGACCAATGTGATGAATCCGCGCGCCGAAGCCTTGCTGGCAAGCGGTTTGGGCACGCGGCCGTCGTTGGGCTATCCCGGTGACAAATACGAGATGGGGCTGGAGGCGATCGAAGAGATCGAGGTGATCTGCGCCGAGTTATGTGCCGAGGTGTTCGGCGCGAGATATGCCGAGATCCGGGTGCCGTCGGGGGCGATCGCCAATCTCTATGGCTTCATGGCGCTGAGCAAGCCGGGCGATCAAATCATTGTTCCGGCAGCGAAAATCGGCGGGCATGTGACGCATCACATCTCTGGTTGCGCCGGGCTATATGGGCTTTCCAGCGTCGAGGCGCCGGTCGATGCGGATGGCTATACGCTGGACCTGGACGGGCTGGCGGAACTGGCCGAAAGGGTGAAACCGGCGATCATCACCGTCGGCGGATCGCTCAACCTGTTCGAGCATCCGGTGCGGGCGGTGCGGGAAATTGCCGACAGAACAGGGGCTTGGGTGCTGTTCGACGCGGCGCATCAATGCGGGATGATTGCCGGAAAAGCCTGGCGCAATCCGCTCGACGAAGGCGCGCATCTGATGACGATGAGCACCTACAAGAGCCTCGGCGGGCCGCCCTCGGGGCTGATCGTGACCAACGAGGCGGAGATTGCCAAGCGGCTGGATTCAATCGCTTTTCCGGGGATGACGGCGAATTTCGATGCGGCGAAATCGGCGGCGCTGGCGATGACGATGCTGGATTGGAAGGACCATGGGCATGCCTATGCCAGCGCCATGATCGAGACCGCGCAGGCGCTGGCCAAGGCGCTGAAAGACAACGATATTCCTGTCTTCGAGGGCGCGGGCGGCGCGACCCGGAGCCATCAATTCGCGGTGCAGGCGGAGGGCTTCGGCGGCGGACAGGCGGCCTCGAAAACCCTGCGCAAGGCCGGGTTCCTGGCCTGTGGCATTGGCCTGCCGGTGGCGGAATTGCCGCATGATCTCAATGGTTTGCGCATCGGAACGCCGGAGCTTGTCAGATGGGGAATGGGCCCTTCAGACATGCCCGAACTGGGCGCGCGGATCGCGGCGGCGTTGCGGGCGAACAACCCCGGGGAGATGGCCGAAGAAACCGCAAGATATCGCGGATTGTTCAATCGTATCCACTACGTTCATGGGCGTTAACGGCGGTTTTCGGGGCGCCGGAGGGTGTATGACTCCCGGCTGACATTCGGCTGACTCCCGGCTGCCGGTGAAACAGGCAATGATGAACGGCGGATTCAGTTAACCGGGCGAGCGGCAGAGGTGCGTGAAATCACGCACCCTACGCCCCGTGCGAGCGGTCATAGCCATTCAGCGGCGGTGGCGCCCAGCCTTCGAGCGCGCCCGGCGCAGGGGCGAAGATCTCGACCAGCAGCGGGAAGCAGGCGGCGGCATCGGAGGTATGCTCGGACGAGCAATCGCCGCCGGGACAGGCGGAGAGCGCGCCAAGCAGGTCGATCTCGGCGAAAAACTCGATGTGATCGCCGGGGCGCACGGGCGAGGCCTTCATGAAATACTGCCCGGTGTCGCGGGTAAACCCGGTGCACATGAAGACATTGAGCACGTCATGCACATGCGCTTCGGCTTCGGCGAGCGGCAGGCCGGTCTCGGCGGCGAGCGCGCGGGTCAGGTTGGAATGGCAGCAATGGTGATATTGCGCACCCTTGAGCAGATTGCCGGTATAGGGATCGCAGCGCGTGCCGATCACGTCATGCACCGCGCCGCCATAGGGGTCGATGCCATACCATTGGAGCGTGTCTCCGGTGATCGTGGCCATCGGGCGCAAGGCGGGGAAGCTGCTCCACATCCGCTCGCCGGTGCTGAGATGGGTGCCGTGCAGGGCGCGGGTCTTGCCGGAGTAGAACCGCTCGGAAAGGTCGGCTGCGTTCCAGAGGTTGAGATCGCCGACCTGCGGGCCTTTGACCGAGGTGATGCGAAAGAAATGACCGGCGGGGACATGGAAGCAGCGGGCGTCGCGCGGCGGAATCAACACCTCGCCGGTCTTTTCAGCTCCGTCTCGAGCCGCCTTGTAGAGCGCCAGATCGGGCTTGGGCAGGGTTTCGTTGGGATAGCAGATCACCGGGGCGATGGCGCGGCGGGCTTGAGCGTCGGGGGGTGTGGGCATCGGGTTGCTCCCTGGAGGTTTGAGCCGAGGATCGGACGGAATGCGGCGAAGCACAATGCCTGCCGACAGGTGCGCGCGTGCCATGCCCGACCTCGGGAGGGCCGCGTGAAACCGGGCGGTCCACCCGTTGCGCGAGACCATCAGCCGCTTCGCGCGCGACGGGTGGTGGAAGAATGCCCTCCCGTGGGGGAGGTCGGGCATGGCGCGTGCGCGCCAGGAGCACGGTGTGAAGAGGGTGTACCAGATAGTGCGCATCGTGCAGGCGCCTCGGTTGCGGATCAGCGCGCGATCACCGGGGCGCAGGCCGGGCACGGGCCGGCGATTATTCTGCGAAAAATCGGCTGTCAGCGGCAAGGGAAGCTCAGGCGCCTTGCCCTGCCGCGCGCCCCGAGAAGATGCAGCCGCCGAGGAAAGTGCCCTCGAGCGCGTTGTAGCCATGATAGCCGCCGCCGCCGAAACCGGCCACCTCGCCAGCGGCGAAGAGCCCCTCGAACGCGGTGCCATCGGCACGCAGCACGCGCGATTGCAGGTCGGTGTGCAAGCCACCCAGCGATTTGCGCGTCAGGATATTGAGCCGCACGGCAATCAGCGGCCCCTTGGCGGGATCGAGAATGCGGTGCGGTTTGGCGGTGCGCACCAGCCGGTCGCCGCGATAGGCGCGCGCGGCGTGAATTGCGGTGATCTGGGCGTCCTTGGAAAACCTGTTGGCGATCTGGGCGTCGCGGGCCTCGATCTGGGCGCGGATGCGGGCGGGATCGAGCGGCGCATCCGGGGTGAGCCCATTCATGCCGCTGATGAGCTGCTCGAGGTCATCAGCGACGATGAAATCCTCGCCATGCTGCTTGAAGGCTTCCACCGCCCTGGTCGCGCCCTTGGAGAAGGTGCGTTCCTTCAGCACCTCCCAGAGCTTGCCGGAGACCAGATCGGGGTTCTGCTCCGAGCCGGAGAGGGCGAATTCCTTCTCGATGATCTTCTGGGTGAGGATGAACCAGCTGTGTTCGTGGCCGGTCTGCAAGATCCGCTTCAGCGTCGCCAGCGTGTCGAAGCCCGGCAGGCAGGGCGGCTCCATGCGCACGCCGAGCGCGTCGAACCACATCGAGGACGGGCCGGGCAGCACCCGGATGCCATGGTTGGGCCAGATCGGATCCCAGTTGGCCAGCCCTTCGGTATAGTGCCACATGCGGTCTTCGTTGATCGCCCCGGCCCCGGCCTGCTTGGCCGCCTCGGCCATCTGGCCATCGACATAATCGGGCACCCCGGCGACCATGCGCGCCGGCGGCGGGCCGAGGCGGTCGACCGGCCAGACCTTGCGCACCATGGCGTGATTGCCGCCGATACCGCCCGAGGCGAGGATCACGCTGTCGGCGTGATAGGTGAAATCGCCGGTGACCTCGCGATTGGTCGAGGTGCCGCGGCGGGCGTGATCGAGGCCGAGCATGTCGCCGTGCACCCCGGTGACGCGGCCATCGCTGACCTCGAGCCCGGTGACGCGGTGGCGGAAACCGAAGCGCAGCAGCCCGGCGGCTTCGGCCTCGTTCGCCAGGCGCACATAGGGCGCCACCACCCCCTCGCCCGCGCCCCAGGTGATATGAAAGCGCGGCACCGAATTGCCATGGCCATCGGCAAAGCCACCGCCGCGCTCGGCCCAGCCCACCACCGGAAACCAGCGCATGCCGATGGCGGCGAGATCGGCGCGCATCGCCCCGGCGGCATAATCGAGATAGGCCTCGGCGACGCGACGCGGATTGGCGTCCTCGGGGCGGTCGAACCCGGCGCTGCCCATCCAGTCGGTTCGGGCGAGATCGAGACTGTCGCGGATGCCCATGCGGCGCTGCTCGGGCGTGTCGATCATGAACAGCCCGCCGAGCGACCAGAACGCCTGGCCGCCGAGGCTCTGCTCGCCCTCCTGATCGAGCAGCAGAACCTTGCGGCCGCGGCTTGTGGCGGCATGCGCAGCGGCCAGCCCGGCCAGCCCGCCGCCCACGATGATGATGTCTTGCTCCATGTCGTCGTCCCCCGCCCGGTTTTGCCCCGGTTTATTGCCAGAGCCACGCTAGGGCGTTGGGTGGGCAAGTGTCCAGAACGACCTGCCGGGGGTGCGACTCATCCGCGCGCAATTCAGGGATTCATTACCCACGGCCAAAACCCGCTCAAGGCGAGTGCGAAAACCGGCCAACTCTGGCTCATCCCTCTTAGCATGCAATCCAGCAGGTTTTACACGCCTACGCTGTGCTATTCTCGGACTGCATTTCGCAAAATTTTTTTTGAAGGGAGAGGTTCATGAAACCGAATGACGAGTCAGGAAAATTTACACTCCGCGTTCCGGTCGATGCATCCGGCATCGAAGACCGATCTGAGCTCAAGGCACTCAAGGCGGTACTTGTCGGCAAAGGCGGCGTTGTCGCGGCGACGGGGGTGAAGCTCGGGCGCGATGGCACCGGCGAGGCCGAATTCAAGCTCAAGAAGCCGATGGCCGGGCGCGTGATCATCGGCCCGCCCGATGCCGAAGATGACGAGATGGAAGGCCTGCAGACGCTGAGCGTGGCGGTGACGTCGCGGGCCTGGGCCAAAGAGCGCGAGCTGGTGCTGAAACCGCTGATCGTGCATCCATGGTATTGGCGCTGGTGGCTGATCTGGTGCCGTACTTTCACCATCAACGGACGGCTGGTCTGCCCCGATGGCAGCCCGGTGCCGGGGGCCGAGGTCTGTGCCTTCGATGTCGACCGGTTCTGGTGGTGGTGTTCGAAACAGCAGATCGGTTGTGCGACCACCGATGCCAACGGCAATTTCTCGATCAAGTTCCGCTGGTGCTGTGGCTGGTGGCCGTGGTGGTGGTGGCGGACCCGTCATTGGCAGATCGACCCCAAGGTCTTGCAGGTGATCGACAAGGTGGTGCCGAGGGTGCCCGAGCTGATCCCGCGGCCCAAGCCGGATCCGGTACCCGATTTGGCGGTGCTGAAACAATTCACCGTCGGCGAGGCCGGGCTGACGCGCCCGTCCGAGCGGATCACCGATCCGGGCAAGCTCGATGCGTTGCGGCCCGCGCTGCTGCGCGCTTTGCCGGTGTCGCCGCAACTGGAAAGCTTGCGGATCTGGCCCTGGTATCCATGGCACCCCTGGGCCGATTGCACGCCCGACATCATCTTCCGCGCGACGCAGGATTGCGGCCAGGGCGCGGTTGTGATCCTCGATGAAGACTGCGGCGATGCGCGCTGGAACATTCCCACCACGCTCGATGTCACGCTGGTCTCGACCGACGAGGCCTGCTGTGCCCAGCCGCGCCCGCCGGAATGCGAGGAAGACGGCTGTATCGTGCTGAGCCATGTCTGCGACGACCTGGTGGCCAATATCGGCGGCAATGTCGGCGCCCAGGCCACGCCCGAAGGCTATCGCAGCCCGAGCCCGCCGGCACCCTCGGCCTGGGTCTACTCCTATGACCGACCCTATGCCGGCACGGTGCCGATCAAGGGTACCTGTGTCGACTGGATCGACTATTACGCCTTCGAGTATTCCGGCGATGGCGGGGCCACCTGGGCCGCGTTGCCACCGGGATCGACAGGCGGTGTCGGGCGGGTCTATTTCGATCCGGGAACTGTCTCGTTCAAGAGCGTGATGTTCAACTTCGCCACGGTCGACGGCAAATGGGTGATCGAAACGCTGGATCACTGGGAGATCGCCAATGGCGCCCAGATCTGGGTCGGCGATTACATGCGGCTTATCAACTGGCAGACCGCGCAGCTGATCTCCGACGGGGTCTATCAGCTGCGGCTGAGGGCCTATCAGGAGACCGGCGGCAGCCTGACCGATCTCGGCATTCCGACGCTTTGCGGCAGCCAGGACGACAACGGCGTGATTGTGGCGATCGACAACCGCCTGGTCGGGCCGGGGTCGGGGCATCCGACTTCGCCGAGCCATCCGGTGCCTCCGGGCGGTGTGCATCTCGAGACCACGGAGCCGGATACCGACTTCATCTCGATCAGCGTCGGCGGGGCACCCATCGGACCCTGCGGCAGTATCGACCGGGATGCGATCTCGACGGCAAGTCCGCTGGTGATCGACTTCCTGGCGCATGATCCGGATGGTCATCTGGCGCTTTACACCATGCAGGCGGTCTGGGGCGAAAACAACGCGCTCAACCTGCTCAGCGCCGGAACGCTGAGCAACATCGGGGCCGATTTCATCGGGCCGCGATATGGCGGCGCGCTGCTCCAGGGGGCCACGGCGCCGAAATGGGAAGGCGGACAACTCCGGCTGACCATCACCAATGGCGTGGCGGCCTTCCCCGAGCCGTGCTGCTACCTGCTCGACCTGCGGGCCTACAAGCGCACCATCGTGAGCTGCGACGACGATTATGAACATCGCAACCGCTCGACGATGACCCTGTCGGTGACCTGAGCGCAGGCCAACCCTTGCAATGGCGCCGGGCGGGTCAATACCGCCCGGCGCTTCTTTTGGTCAAAGGCCTTGCGGCGCATCGCCTGACGGCGGCACCGCCGGCGCGGCACGAAAGAACCAGCGACGGCGGGTCTGCCCCTCGCCATACCAGTTGGCGTTGCGGGTGGCGAACATGGTGCCGGCGATGGCCGCGAAGGTGAGCACCGAACCGGCCAGCAGGGCGTAATCGGCGCTGCGCAGGATCAGGTAGAGCACGCCGTAGAGCACCGCCTGCAACCCTGCCAGAAGCCATGTCCGCCGGCCGAGCCTGAGCGCCAGCGCGCCGTAGCCCGTGATCAGCGTGACGGTGGCCGAGGCGGCGACGAGATAGGCCATGGCAAAGCCGATCTGTTCGGCCAGCGCCAGCATCAGCAGGAAAAACGCCGATTGCGCCAGCCCGACGAGGATGTATTGCACCGGGTGCGCCGGGCGCCCGGCCTGCCCTTCGATCAGGAAGATGGTGAGGAAGGTGAGCCCGATAAAGAGCAGGCCATAATGCGCGGCGCGGTAGCTTTTCTGATAGAAATCATTGGGTTGGTAGAGCCGCACCCCGAAAGAGCTGAGGTTGCGGGCGTTGCGCTCATGGCTCTCGCGGGCGATCTGGGGCACGGCGCGGGCGAGATGCGGAATGCTCCAGGCGGCGGAGAACCCGGCCTTGGTGATTTTCTTTTCATCCGGCAGAAAGGCGCCGATGAAGCTTGGGTGCGGCCAGTCGCTGAGCATCCGCACCCGGCTTTCGCGGCCCGCGGGCTCGAGCATCAACGAATGCGCGCCGTTCATGGCAAGCCGCAATTCATAAGTGTCGTGATTGCGCGGATCGCCGGTGGCGGCCTCGATGCCCTGGATCCTGTCATCCGACGGGGCCAGCGGTTCGAGCTTGAGCGCGGTGCCGCCGGTCTCGAGCCGCGCGGCACCGCGCAGCGCCCGGTTGGAGCCGACATGCAGCCGCAGCCGGGCCTGATCCCACAGCGCATATTCGGCGCCCTGCAGATGCTCGGCCAGGCGGTCGGTCGGGAAATCGAAATCGAGCGTCACGTCGGCGCGATAGACCGGCACCCGGAAGATGCCGCGATAGCGTTCCTCGGTCGTGCTGTCGAGCGTGGCGTCGAAGCTGTCGGGGTAGAGATAGACCGGGGCGCGCTGTTCGGTCTTCTCGACCTCGCGGAACACGAAGATCGGGTTGCCCTTGCCGTCGAGCTGTTGCACGCCGGTGACGGGATCGGTGAGCTCGTGCTTTTCGCGCACGCGCACGACCTCCTCGACCGGCACGATCAGCACCGGGCCGCTGAGATGCTGGCGCCCGCCCCATTCCTCACCGACGCTTTCGCCGGTGCTGCGATTGTAACCGGCGCGTTCATTGATGATTGCCGAGACGAAAAAGGCGGGGATGAACATCAGGAGGGTGAGAATCCCGACGATGAAGAATCGAAAACCGGGGGAGCTTCGCATGGCACTGTCCTTTGCATGAATGTTTGTGAGGACAATGGGTAGGGCACTGAATGCGCAGACTAGTGCAGGTAATTGCGCAGTTTTTGCGCAGGGCGGGCCACGGGAAAACGCCTGGCAAGTCGCGCGCCCGATCCGCGCGCGGCGCAGCGCACTGGGGCGGATCAGACGTTTGGCGGCGATGCCACCGGGAAAACCCTTTGGAACCGCGCCCTATTTGCCTTCGTAGAGCAGCTTGTAGAGATAGGCGCGGCGCTCTTCATCGCTGAGCGCGCCCTTGGCGTAGCCGCTGCCAAAGGCGCTCTGCACCGCCTTGTCGTCGTAATGCGCGTCAAACACCCGGCCCAGCCGCGCCAGCAGATCGGCCACTTCCCAGGAGAAATGGCTTTCGCCCATGGCGACGCGATTGAGATAGTGCATCCGCATCGCCATCTGGTGACAGGCGGCGCGGAACTCTTCCTTCGATTTGAAATCGAGCCGTGCCTGTGGACCGTCGCCCGGTTCGGCCATCACACCACCCGGTTGACCATCAGCCGCTTGATCTCGGCAATCGCCTTGGCCGGGTTGAGCCCCTTGGGGCAGGTCTTGGTGCAGTTCATGATGGTGTGGCAGCGATAGAGCTTGAACGGATCCTCGAGATCGTCGAGCCGCTCGCCGGTGGCCTCGTCGCGGCTGTCGATGATCCAGCGATAGGCATGCAAGAGCGCCGCCGGGCCGAGATACTTGTCGGAGTTCCACCAGTAGGACGGGCAGGATGTGGAGCACGAGGCACACATCACGCATTCATAAAGCCCGTCGAGCTTCTTGCGGTCCTCGATCGACTGGCGCCATTCCTTCTGCGGCCGGTTTGTCTTGGTCTCGAGCCAGGGCATGATGGAGGCGTGCTGGGCATAGAAATGCGTCAGATCCGGGATCAGATCCTTGACCACGGGCATATGCGGCAGCGGGTAGATCTTGACCACGTCGCCCTTGATCTCGTCCATGCCATAGATGCAGGCCAGCGTGTTGATGCCATCGATATTCATCGCGCAGGAGCCGCAGATGCCCTCGCGGCAGGAGCGCCGGAACGTCAGCGTCGGGTCGACCTTGTCCTTGATGTAGATGAGCCCGTCGAGGATCATCGGGCCGCAATCGTCGAGATCGACGAAATAGGTATCGACCCGCGGGTTCTGACTCTGATCCGGGTTCCAGCGATAGATCTGGAACTTGCGCAGATTGCTCGCGCCTTCAGGCTTGGGCCAGGTCTTGCCGGTGATCATCCGGGAATTCTTGGGAAGAGTGAGTTCAACCATGTCTGGGCTCCTTACGGGTCCGCTCGGGAGGAATATGTGGCGCGGCAATCATCAGGATTTGCCCGCTTTCCGGAGGCATTGCGCGAGGCCCGCCTGATCGGAGGCGCCGGCGATGATCGCCTCCATCTCGGCCGGGTGCTGGGCCACGGCAAGGGCTGCCTGCTGGCGGGTGCTGAGCCGGTCGACGATGCAATCGGCCATCGCCGGGGCGTTCCCCGCGGCGCCGCGTTCGGCATGGCTTTCCACCAGCCGCGAATGCGCCGCGCTGCGCGCATCCAGCCCGATATCGGCGCAGGCCATGAGCGCGGGGCTGGCAAGGGCTATGATGACCGCGGCGCGCATCCGGTTCAGAAGGTCCGCGCCTTGGGGGCGATCTTCTTGAGGCTGATGCCGCCTTCCTTCTCGGTGGTCAGCGGATCCTTGACCACGTCGCGATAGGACAGCTTGACCTTGGGCCCGTCGATGCGGGCGATGGTGTGCTTGCGCCAGGTCTTGTCGTCGCGCTTGGAAAAATCCTCATGCGCATGGGCGCCGCGGCTTTCCTTGCGCGCCTCGGCCCCGACGATGGTGGCCATGGCGTTTGGCATCAGGTTGGTCAGCTCCAGCGTCTCCATCAGGTCGGAATTCCATACCAGCGAGGTGTCGGTGACGTGCAGATCGTCGAGCTTGGCGGCGATCGCGGTCATCTTCTTCACGCCTTCGGCCAGCGTCTTGGAGGTGCGGAACACGGCGGCATCGGCCTGCATGGTCTTCTGCATCTCGAGGCGCAGTTCGGCGGTGGGCACGCCGCCCTTGGCGTGTCGCAGCCCGTCGAAGCGATCGAGCGCCTTGTCGACCGAGGCCTTGTTGTACTCGGCGGCGGAGGTTTCGGGATCGACCACCTTGCCGGCGCGGATCGCGGCGGCGCGGCCAAACACCACAAGGTCGATCAGCGAGTTCGACCCGAGGCGGTTGGCGCCATGCACGGAAGCACAGCCGGCCTCGCCCACGGCCATCAGGCCGGGGACCACGGCATTGGGGTCTTTCGCGGTCGGGTTCAGCACCTCGCCCCAGTAGTTGGTCGGAATGCCGCCCATGTTGTAATGCACGGTGGGCAGAACCGGGATCGGCTCCTTGGTCACGTCGACACCGGCGAAGATGCGGGCGGATTCCGAGATGCCGGGCAGGCGCTCGTGCAGGGCTTCGGCGGGCAGGTGGCTGAGGTTGAGGT
>CBDUGF010000009.1:0-53896 GCA_965366835.1 uncultured Rhodobacterales bacterium | reverse complement strand
GTGACGCCGAAGGCGCGCAACGCCGCTTTCACCGGACAAACCGGCTCACGCAGGCAGCGATCCGCCCCAGGCCCGGGTCAGATGGCCGATGATCTCGTCACGGGTACGGCGATAGGCGTCGAGCTTGGCGGCGCGGGTTTCGCCCTGGCCGGTGGGATCGGTGATCGGCCAGAATTCCACAGCGGTGTGGAACGGCCGGGTCAGATCCTCGGCGCGGGCGTGGCTGGCCGGCGACAGCGCGACGATCAGGTCATAGGACGACAGGTGATCGCCATAGTCGCCCATTTCCTCGAATGTGCGCGAACGGTGGCGCTCCAGCTCGACCCCGACCTCGGCGCAGACGGCGATGGCAAAGCCGTCGACATCGAGATCGTTCTTCAGGCCCGCCGATTGCAGATAGGTGGCGGCGCCGTAAAGCTTCTTGGCGATGGCCTCGGCCATGGGCGAGCGCACCGCGTTGTGATCGCAGCAAAACAGCACCGATTGGGGCAGGGGGCCTGGCATTGCGGCGTCAGGCCCCGAAATGCAGCACGCAGACCAGCGTGAACAGCCGCCTGGCGGTATCGGTGTCGACATCGGCCTTGCCCTCGAGCCGCTCCTGGAGCACCCGCGCGCCTTCGTTGTGGATGCCGCGCCGGGCCATGTCGATGGTTTCGATCTGGCTCGGCGGCATGTTCTTCACCGCGTTGAAATAGCTCTCGCAGATCGCCCAGTAATCCTTGACCACCTGGCGAAACGGCGACAGCGACAGGTGAAACTCCGACGCCTTCTCGCCGCTCTCGGTGGTGATATCGAACACCAGCCGCTTCTCGCGGATCGACAGATCGACATGATAGGGCCCGTCCGGCGCGATGCGGTCATCGCGCTTCGGGAGGGTAAAGCTGTTTTCCTCCAAGAGGTCGAACATGGCGACCTTGCGCTCCTGTTCGATCTCCGGCGTCGGCGGCGGGAGGTTGCTGTCGTCGAGCTCTATCTGGCTGATCCGGGACATGACTTTTCGCACTTTCGCCTTAACGTTTCCTGGTCCTGCGCGGGGCAAGTGCTAGCGCGGATCGCACGGGTTGCCAATGGGGCGGGGTGCGAAACCGGGCAGGTGTTGCCACAAGGCTCTGCCGCCGCGCATTCCGGCGCTGCCTCACATCTGGTTGAGATGGTTGAGCCGGGCGCGCACCGACAGCCCATGTGCCTCGAGGCTCTCGGAAATGGCCAGGGTTTCCGCCGCCGGGCCGATGGCGCGCAGTGCCTCGGGTGTCATCTGCGCCAGTGTCGTGCGTTTGAGGAAATCCAGCACCGACAGCCCCGAAGAGAACCGCGCCGAGCGCGCCGTGGGCAAGACGTGGTTCGGCCCGCCGACATAATCGCCGATCGCTTCCGGCGTCCAGGCGCCGAGGAAGATCGCCCCGGCATGGCTGATCCTGTCGGCCAGCGCCACCGGATCGGCGACGCAAAGCTCCAGATGCTCGGGCGCCACCCGGTTTGACAAATGCGCCGCCATGGCCAGATCGGGCACATGGATCACCGCGCCGTAATCGCGCCAGCTGGCGCTCGCGATGGCGCGCCGTTCCAGCGTCTGAAGATGGCGTTCGATCGCCACTTGCACCGCGCCTGCCATCGCCTTGCTGTCGGTGATCAGGATCGCCTGGGCGCTTTCGTCATGCTCGGCCTGGCTCAGCATGTCGAGCGCCAGCCAGTCGGGATCGTTGTCGGCATCGGCGATCACCAGGATCTCGGATGGCCCGGCGATCATGTCGATGCCGACCTTGCCGAACACCCGTCGCTTGGCGGCGGCGACATAGGCATTGCCCGGCCCGGTGATCTTGTCGACCGGCGCAATGCTCCCGGTGCCATAGGCCAGAGCGGCCACGGCCTGCGCGCCGCCAATGCGGTAAATCTCGTCGACGCCCGAGATCCGCGCCGCCAGGATCACCAGCGGGTTGACCGCGCCGTCGGGTGTCGGGCAGGTGATCGCCAGCCGTTCGACCCCCGCCACCTTGGCCGGAATCGCGTTCATCAGCACCGAGGACGGATAGGACGCCAAGCCGCCCGGCACATAAAGTCCCGCCGCCGAGACCGGGCTCCAGCGCCAGCCGAGCCGGGCCCCGCTGTCTTCTTCCCAGAGCGCATCCTCGGGCATCTGGCGGGCGTGATAGGTGCGGATCCGCTCGGCCGCCAGTTCCAGCGCGGCGCGCTCATGTGCGGGCACGGCGGCGCAATGCATGTCGATCTCTTCGGGCGAAAACCGCATCGTCTCGGGGGTGAGCGCCAGCCGGTCGAACTTCGCCGTCAGGGCGATCACCGCTTCATCGCCGCGCGCGCGCACATCCGCGATGATCCCGGCCACCGCCGCATCGACATCCGGGCTGTCTTCGCGCTTGGCCGCCAGCAGGGCGGAAAACCGCGCTTCGAACTCGGCGTCGGTGGCATCGAGGATCACGGGCATCTGTTGCACTCCCTGGGCTTGGCGGGTCTGTCCTGGCCAGCGTGATAGGCGCTCAGACCGCGGGGCTCAAGCCGCAAAGCCATGAAAGCCACAACGCTGCCCTGCCCTTTTTCTTGGCAAAAAATACTCAAATCCCGAATTCGCGACTCGCGCCGCCGATCGGCTGTTGCGCCGCGTCGCCACCTGCCGGCGCCGAGCGCAGCGAGGCGCCCCCCGCGACGCCGAAGGCGGCGCAATGCCTCGAACCGGGCGACGCCGTCAGGCGGCGCAACGCCTTCAGTCGTCAGGATGGCCCGGCACCTTTTTGGAGGGTGCTCGGTAGGGCCGCGTGACGTCCTTCAACGTGGCTTCCAGCGCCTCGACCTCGAGCCGGATGGCGCCATCTCCGGCCAGGGTCAGCAGGACCTGCCCGGCGCCGTCTTCGCCCGGCTGCCAGTCGAGCGTCAGCAGCGACAGGATCAGGTCCGGCTCGGAGCGGTCCAGCCCCTGGCTCGCCACATGCAGGACATTGTCGAACACCAGCAGCGATTGCACCCGTTCCGGGCCGTGCCGGTCGCGCCCCTTGTCTTCCCAGCGGAAGCGATTGAGCAGCAGCGCGAAGCGCCGGGTCCGCGCCTGAAAGCGCATTTCGGTGATCGCAAACACCGCGTCCTGCACCAGCGCCGAGATCACCTTGAGATCGTCGGCATCGAGCGCGCCAAGGTTGAGCGGCGCCTCGTGGCCCTCTTCGAAGGTTGCGTCCTGGCTCATTTCTCTTTCACCCGCTCGATCCTGGCGCCGACGCCTTCGAGCTTGCGCACCACGTGCTCATAGCCGCGATCGAGGTGATAGACCCGGGAGACCACGGTTTCACCCTCCGCCGCCAGCCCGGCGAGGATCAGCGACACCGAGGCGCGCAGATCGGTCGCCATCACCCGCGCGCCCTTGAGCCGCTCGACGCCCCTGACCGTGGCGTGGCCGCCATGCACGTCGATCTCGGCGCCCATGCGCATCAGCTCGGGCGCGTGCATGAAGCGGTTCTCGAAGATCTTCTCTTCCAGCACCGAGGTGCCATTGGCGGTGCACAAGAGCGCCATCATCTGGGCCTGAAGATCGGTGGGAAAGCCGGGGAACGGCTCGGTGGTCACATCGACGGCCTGGACCCGGCCACCCCGCGGGCGCACCAGAAGGCCACGTTCGGTCTCGCTCACATCGACACCGGCCTGGTCGAGCTTTTCGACGAAGGCCCCGACCAGCGACAGCTTGCCGCCGAGGCAGAGCACTTCGCCGCCGGCAATGGCGGGCGCCAGCATGTAGGTGCCCAGCTCGATCCGGTCGGTCACCACCGGGTGGGTGGCGCCGTGCAGCCGGTCAACGCCTTGAATGGTGATCGTGGAGGTGCCATCGCCCTCGATCTGGGCGCCCATCTTGCGCAGGCAGGTGGCCAGATCGACGATTTCGGGCTCGCGGGCGGCGTTTTTCAGCACCGTGGTGCCCTTGGCCAGGGTCGCGGCCATCAGCACGTTTTCGGTGGCCCCGACCGAGGCGAAGGAAAATTCGACCGTGGCGCCCTTGAGCCCGCCGGGCGCGCTGGCGTGCAGGTAGCCGTCCTTCAATTCGATTTCGGCGCCGAGGGCTTCGAGCCCGTGGATATGCAGATCCATCGGCCGCGCGCCGATGGCGCAGCCGCCGGGCAGCGAGACCACCGCATGGCCGAGCCGCGCCAGCATCGGGCCGAGCACCAGGTTGGAAGCGCGCATCTTGCGCACGATATCGTAGTCGGCGACGTGGTTGTCGATGTCATGGCTCGACATCGCCAGCACCTGGCCGTCCTGAAGCGAGGTGACCTCGGCGCCGAGCGAGCTGAGCAGTTCGGTCATCGTCTTGATGTCCGAAAGCCGCGGCGCGTTGGTCAGCGTCAGCGGCTCTTCGCTGAGCAGCGTGGCCGGCATCAGCGTGAGACAGGCGTTCTTGGCGCCGGCGATGGGGATTTCGCCCCGGAGTTCACCATTGCCGGTGACGATGATCTGATCCATGGCTTCAGCCGTCCTTTTTCTCGTTGCCGCCCTTGGGTGCCGTGCTGCGCGCCTTGGCCTGCGCCTTGCGGCGGGCCATGTTGGCTTTCAGCGCCGATTTGAGCCGCTCGTCGCGGCTCTGCGTCGGTTTGGCGGGGGTTTTGCTGCTCATGTTGACCTCATAGAGGAGGCAGCAAAAACAGTCCAGATTGCGCTTGCACGCGGGGGGAATTGCGTCTAATCACCCGCCCACACGTTTGAGGCGCGCCGGAACGTCAGCGGGCTGTGGTAGCTCAGTGGTAGAGCACTCCCTTGGTAAGGGAGAGGTCGAGAGTTCAATCCTCTCTCACAGCACCATTTTTCCAGGGCAAATGTCAGAACCACGTCAGGCTTTCTTGTCGGGCTCGACTTACGCGCGCCGCTGCGCGTCACCCTGAGTGCGAGAGTTCAATCCTGCCTCACGGCATCATCTCGCTTTCGGGTGGGATCAGTGCAATCGCCAACCGCCGCTTGGGCGGCGCTTGTCTGGCACATTCTCGCCGGGCTGCCACCGGTGGCATCGCGCTCGCCGCTTGTGAAGGCCCGTGCCGGCAGGTGAAAACGCCAATGACAGGCTTGCTTGAAGATGCATCGCTTGCGGACCTTGGACTATCCCAGGCCTGTCGCGATTGCTTCGGACTCGTAGCCTGCCTGTTTGATCGCCGCGCTCATCTCGGCTTCGGGCAGCGATGTGCTGATGACCACATGGCGGGTCGAGAGATCGCAATTGATCGTCGCGGCGGGGTCGGCCTGTTTCACCGCCTTTTCGATCGCGGCCGTGCAATGTCCGCAACTCATCTCCGGGACGCTGAATTCCATGACTTGTCTTGCTCCTGTGCGGTGTCTGATTGCGATATGGGAATTCCAGCAGGGGGAAGGTCAAGCGTTATTCGGGCATTGAAGTTTTTCGGGGCCTGCCCTTGACCTTACAGTTACTGGAAGCCCTATGTGCTGTATCGAGACAGAAATACCGGAGACGGCCATGGCCAACACTCAAACCGCAACGCTATCCATCGACTCGATGACCTGCGCCTCCTGCGTCGGGCGGGTGGATCGCGGGCTCCGTGCGCTGGAGGGGGTCAGCGATGTCGCGGTGAACCTGGCCAGTGAAACCGCCCGCCTGACGGTGGACGGGCCGGACCGGCTGATCGAGGCGGCAGGGAAGCTTGACGAGATGGGCTATCCGGCCCGCCGCGCCAGCGTGACATTCAACGTGGCTTCGATGACCTGCGCATCCTGCGTCGGGCGCGTCGACAAGGCGCTGGCGTCGGTTCCCGGGGTTCTCGAGGTGAACGTGAACCTCGCGGCGGAAACCGCCACGGTATCCTATCTCGAGGGTGTCACCGACCCGGCGAAGCTGGCCGCGGCAGCGACCGGGGCGGGCTATCCGGCCGAGATCGCCTCGGCCAGCGCGACACAGGACCGCAGTGAGCGCAAGGAAGCGGAGGCCCGCGAGACCGCGCGACGCACAATCCTGGCGGCAATCCTTGCGCTGCCGGTGTTCCTGCTCGAAATGGGCGCGCATCTGGTTCCCGGCATGCACGAGTTGATCGGCCAGACCATCGGGCACCAGACCAGCTGGCTGATCCAGTTCGTTCTGACCACCGTCGTGCTGGCCGGGCCGGGGCGGGCCTTCTATCTCAAGGGCATCCCGGCGCTGCTGAAAGGCGCGCCGGACATGAACAGCCTTGTCGCGGTCGGGACCGGCGCGGCCTATGTCTATTCGGTGATCGCGACGTTCCTGCCGGAGCTGCTGCCGTCGGCGGTGCGCGCGGTCTATTTCGAGGCGGCGGCGGTGATTGTCGTGCTGATCCTGATCGGGCGCTTCCTCGAGGCGCGCGCCAAGGGCCGGACCGGCGCGGCGATCCAGAAACTGCTGGGGCTTCAGGCCCGCACCGCGCATGTTCTGCGCGATGGCGAAACGGTGGAACTGGCGATTGAAGAGCTGCGCGCGGGCGACATTGTTCTGGTCCGTCCCGGCGAGCGGATTGCGGTGGATGGAGAACTGACCGACGGCGAGAGTCATGTCGATGAAAGCATGATCACCGGCGAGCCGGTTCCGGTCGCCAAGTCGCAGGGCGACATGGTCACCGGGGGCACGGTGAACGGGGTCGGCAGCTTCCGGTTTCGCGCCACGCGGGTCGGCGCCGACACCACCCTGGCGCAGATCATTCGCATGGTCGAAGACGCGCAGGGAGCGAAACTGCCGATTCAGGGGCTTGTCGACCGCATCACGCTCTGGTTCGTGCCCGCTGTCATGGCGATAGCGGCGCTGACGGTTCTGGTCTGGCTGATTGTCGGCCCTGATCCGGCGCTGACCCTGGCGCTGGTTGCGGGCGTGTCGGTCCTGATCATCGCCTGCCCCTGTGCGATGGGCCTTGCCACGCCGACCTCGATCATGGTGGGCACCGGGCGCGCCGCGGAAATGGGGGTTCTGTTCCGCAAGGGCGACGCGCTGCAGCAACTGACCTCGGTGGGTATCGTCGCGCTGGACAAGACCGGCACGGTGACGGAAGGGCGCCCCGAGTTGACCGATATTGTGCTGGCCGACGGGTTCGAGCGGGCGGAGGTGCTGGCGCATGTGGCGGCTGTCGAGGCGCAATCCGAACATCCCATCGCGCAGGCCATCGCGCGCGCGGCGCGCAGCGAAAACGCCGGGCGTCTCGACGCGACCGGCTTCACCAGCGTCACCGGTTATGGCGTGAAGGCGCAGGTCGGCGGGCAGGAGGTTCTGGTCGGCGCCGACCGGTTCATGCAGCGCGAAGGCATCGACCCCGGCGCGCTGGCCAAGGCGGAAACCGATCTGGCCCGGCGCGGGCGCACGGCGCTCTATGCCGCGATCGGTGGGCGCATCGCGGCGGTGATCGTGGTGTCGGATCCGGTGAAGCCATCGAGCCGCGCGGCGATTGCGGCGCTGCACCGGCTGGGGCTGAAGGTGGCGATGATCACCGGCGACAAGGAGGAAACGGCGCAAGCCATCGCCGCCGAAACCGGGATCGACCATGTCGTTGCGGGGGTATTGCCGGATGGCAAGGTCGCGGCGCTCGACCGGCTCGGATCGGACGGCCGGAAAATCGCCTTTGTCGGTGACGGGATCAATGACGCGCCGGCACTGGCCCATGCCGATGTCGGCATCGCCATCGGAACCGGCACGGATGTTGCCATCGAATCGGCCGACGTCGTGCTGATGTCGGGCGATCTGCGCGGGGTGGTGAACGCTTTCGAAGTGTCGGCGCGCACGATGCGCAACATTCGCCAGAACCTGTTCTGGGCGTTCAGCTACAATACCTTGCTGATCCCGGTGGCGGCGGGCGTGTTCTATCCGGCGTTCGGCCTGTTGCTGTCGCCGGTTCTGGCGGCGGGCGCGATGGCGCTGTCTTCGGTCTTCGTTCTTACGAACGCGCTGAGACTGCGCCGGGTCGCGCCGCTCATGGATGAGACGGAAACCCCCGATCTGGGCCGGCCGCAGGGCGTTGCCGCCCCGGCGGAATGATGGAGGATGTGATGAATATCGGAGATGTTGCGCGCCAATCCGGCCTGCCGGCCAAGACGATCCGCTATTACGAGGATATCAACCTCGTCAAACCCAGGCGCGAAGCCAATGGCTATCGCGTCTTCAGAGAAGCGGATCTTCACAAGCTGATCTTCCTGGCGCGCGCCCGCGCGCTGGGGTTCACCATCGAGGACTGCCGGATACTTCTGGCGCTCTACGAGGACCAGTCGCGTGCCAGCGCCGAGGTCAAGAAGATCACCCGAAAGCACCTGGCAAAGATCGAGGCGAAGATCGCCGATCTGCAGGCGATGCACTCCACCCTGACGCGGCTGGCCGAGGAATGTGCGGGAGATCACCGGCCCGATTGTCCGATCCTGGAAGAACTGAGCGGCGAGGAGCGGCGCTGAGCCGCAGATGCTGCGCCCGACCCGAATGGGTGCGGGCGCCGGGATTGCTCAGTTGCCGGCGGGTGATCCGAAGCTCTGCGCCATGTAGGCGACAACCGCATCGAACTCGGCCTTTCGCGCCTTCGGATAGGTGATTTCGAACACGTGGATCAGCCCGGTCGCATCCTCGATCACGCGCCGGTAGAAGATGTCGGGGCCAGCGACGCCGGACAGAACATACCATCCCGGACCGGCGCGCTCATAGCTGGTGCCGATATGGGCGGAATCTGCCTTGTCGCGGGCGATCTGCTGGTCCTGGCTCAGGCCCTCGGCATTGTATTGCGCGAAGACATAGAACTGCGCCGTGCCATCGGCCGAAGTGAAGCGGCGGCCATCGCCGTTTCCCGGCGGCGGCGCGGGCAGGAAATAGCCCGAGGGATAGGCGATGAACGTGCCATAGCGGCTGTTGTGATAGCGCGCATAGCCGCCTGCGATGTCTTCAAAGCGGTCCGGATCCTGCATCGAACCCACCGGATTTGCGGCTGGCGGGGGCGGCGGGGCGGCCAACGGTGTGGTCGTCTGCATCGGCGCATGCACCGTCGCGCTGCCCGGCGTTGCCCCGCCTTCGGCCAGCGATCTGGTTGCCGGTGAGGGCAGGGTCGACGCCGGCGGCTGACCGAACCAGGCGTCGTCATCAGGCTGCGCCGGGATGTCGGGCGCTGCCGCCGTTTGCGAGTTTTGCGCAGCGGCGGTTGGATCAGGTAGCGGGGCCGCCTGTCGGGAGTTCGATGGCTCGACAGGTGGGGCCGGGTTCGCGGCGACCGCAGGCGTCTGGCCGATGCCTTCGGCCGGATCGTCGCAGGGTGTGATTGCTTCGGGCATGTGCAGCGATACGTCGCGCAGCAGTTTCGACAGCTCTCCACCGTCCTGAAACGTCTTCGAGCCCGAGACCAGCATTCCGAACCGTTCACCCCCGGGCAGGCAATGGGCATGGACATAGAGGCGATGCAGTCCTGACGGCGCGCCGGGCCCGTCCCATTCCCATTTTTCGGCGGGCCAGCCCAGGATGATGCCGATCTTGTGGAACGTGCCCTGGGGCACCAGAGCCGCCGGGCCGTCTGCATCGAACAGGGCAGCGCCGCGCGCGAGCACGATTGCGACCTGCCCGTCATCACTGGCAAAGCGGATGCGCTGATCTCGGGCGTCGGGTGTCGCGGTCCAGCCGATCGGCAGGCGATAGCTGTAAAGCCCGGCCAGCGCCGTGCCATCGGCCCGCGCCTGGACGGCACCGGGCGCGGACGCGTCGAACGGCGGGGCGATCTCGGTGCGGGCGGCGGCGGGATCGAGCCGCGAACCCGAGGGAAGGCGCTCGGCAGGGCATGGCGCCGCGCCTTCGGGCATCACGATCTCGGCGCCGGCAACCATTTCGGCAACGCCCGGATCATGAAACAACGCCGGCATGCCGGAGAACCGGAGGGTGATCACCGCGCCGTCCGGCAGGCAGGTTTCCAGCACGATCAGGCGCGCCTGGCCGACATCGCCGCTGTCGTTGTCGACGGTCTCGGAGCCGTCTTCATGGGCAAAGAACTGGGCCTTCTGGCCAAGGAACAGGACCGGCGTTCCGGGGGTGCCGTTTTGCATGCCGCCGGTGCGCACGTCACCGCGGTTGAGCCGGATGCGCCCGTCAAGCCCGTCGCCAAAGAGATAGACCTCGTCCTCCTGCGCCGTGTTTGCCCCGGACCAGCCCGGCCCGACCGGCATCCGCAGCACACCGCCGAGGAAATCGCGCTGCAACTGGCCGCCCGGCGGCGGCAGGGCCAGGCCGCTGAGAAACTGCGCGTGAAGCGGGCGAAACGGGGCGATGTCCTTATTCATCACCAGCAGCGTGACCATCAGCCGATCCTCCCCGCGCATCGGCAATTCGGACACCAGGGTCTCCATCCGCGCCGGATCGCGGGCGTCGTCGGGGGCTTGCGCGACGTAGCGGCGAAAGATCTGACCGTTGGGCAGAACCAGGGCGCCCGCGGCGATGGCGCCATCGCGCTTGAGATCGCGTTCGGGCGTATCGGTGAACTTCAGCCCGATGGCAAAGCCGGTGCGGGTGGCTTCGTCGGCCTGGCCCCAGAATTTCTCGTCGCGGTGGTCCTGAAGCGTGCGCAGGTCGGGCGGCAGGGCGAGGTCGATGCCGTTGACGCGGCGCGGTTGCCAGCCGGAGGGCAACTGCAACGGCACGAAGACTTCGGGCGCGCCGGGATCGGAGGCCGATTGGGCGAACAGTGGGGCTGTGATGCTGAGCAACCCGGCACAGGCCAGCAACGCGGCGCGGCGGGCAATGCAATGGGCGGGAAATGTCTTGGTCACCATCATTCAGGATCCTTGCAATGTGAATGCCGAGTTCGGGGCGCGCCCGCTGACCGGGCGACGCTTACCCATTGCGCCATGAGCGCAGACACTAACCGGGCTTGTGGCGGCAGGGCGATGCCGGTGCGTGCGTGCGCGAGGATCAGCGCATCGGCGAAACCCGACCGCTACGTGCATCACGCGCCGGTGTTGTGCAGACAGGCCAGATTGCCGGTTCATGCGACCCTCCTCTACAGGTGAATTCTACACCCGAAGAGAGCGGGTTGTAATGATTTGAATCAACGCCTTTTGGCTGATTTGGTAGTAGCATCAGAAGTCAGGAAATTGGTTTTCACGGGGGTTTCCATGAGATTGTTTTGCGCTGCATTCATGCGCGTTTTGCTGGCTGTTTTCACCGCTGTTTCGATGGCTCAGGCGGCGCAGGCGGAGAGCTATGACCTGCGCAGCGCCAGCTTTGACGTGCCTGGCGACTGGAAGATCACCTACAGCCGCCGCGATCAGGAATACGATTTCGAAAGCCCGGATGCGCGGTTTCTGCTTTTGGCGCGCTGGTGGTTTCCCGACGAGCCGCTGCTCGGCTATGACGACATCGTGCGGCATGAAATGCTGGATATGGCAGGACAGAAGGCCTTGTTCATTCACATCGAGGCCGGGGGCGAGCGCACCCTTGAAGTGGCGTTTCAGAACAAGGATGCGGAAGGCGAGATCTTCCTGTTTCAGCTGGTCGGGCGCGATGTGCCGCTGGCCGAGCATGAAGCGATGTTCGAAGGCTTGCTGGCGGGCCTGACGCTGGATGGCCAGCCGGCCCGATCCGCCGCCGCGCCAGCCCCGGAACCGGCGCCACCGGGCGCTGCCGCAGGGGCGGGGAGACCGGCGCAGGCGGGCATGTTTTACGATCCCGACGGCGCCTTCGCGCTGCCCCAACCCGAGGGCTGGAGCGTGCAGACCACCGTTTCGCAGGGGTTGCGGCAGGCGCTGCTGGTCTCGCCGGGGCGCGATGCCATGCTTCTGGCCGCCGTGGCGCGCCCCGATCGCGGCATGAGCGCGGCGCAGGTTCTCGACGAACATATGGGCGTTCTCTACCGCGATTCGCTGGTGGTGAAATCAATCGAGGACGAAGGCTATCCGGAGATTGCCGGTAGCACGGTTCACGCGGTCGAGACGATTGCCAAGGTCTATGCGATCAACGGGATCGCGATGCCCTATCCGCGCGGCCGGGTGTTGATCTATCGCGCCGATGCGGCGGCGGAGGGGCGCGCGCCGTTTCTGTTGCTTTCGATCCGCCCGGAGGCGGCGCCGCAGGCGTTGAGCGAGGCGCTGGAGCGGATCGCGATGGGCTTTACCTTCGACACCGGCGCCGCCCCCGCCCGGGCGGCGCCCGTAACGTCGCCCCTGGTGGCAGCGACGCAACCGCCGGCGGCCTCGGCGAGCGCGGCGGGCGAACCGGCTTCGGGCGATGCGCAGCCCGGACTGATCTTTGACGGCAAGTCCCTGGCCGGACTGGTGCCCTTTGCCTTCAACTCCGCCGATTTCGAAACCCACGCCCGGCTGACCGGCGATGCCATCGCCCTGGCTTTTCCGGACTATCACGGCTGGGCCAAGCTGGGCTTCGCCACCACCGCAGCGGTGGTGAGTATGCCGCAGCGCGACGACGCCAGCGCGCAGCGCATCACCGCGATCATTGACGCCGACCAGAGCACCGGCATTTCCTTTGCGCTGAGCGCGGCGGAGGACGGCGCGAAAGACCCGTGGGAGGTGCATGACCTGCGCTTCCAGTTCAGCACGCTGGGCGAGGGCAACGGCAAGCTGGAGGTGATGGCGCGAGACCCCAAGCAGAGCCTCACCGCCTATTTCCATTGGCCCGAGGGGGAAACCGTGCTGCATCTGCTGCTGCGGCCCGACCAAGTGCTCGATATCCGCGACGGCGGCGGAACCCAGCTGGCCGAGCTGGCGATGAGCGCCGATTTGAGCGGGCGGCAATGGGCGTTGCAGACCTATGTTCAGGTCCACAGGAAGAACCGCGCCGCATCGCTGGTGCTCAAGCGGCTGTCGGTCGACAGCGTTCCATTCGAAGCTTCGCCCAAGCATGAAGCCATCGCGCAGGCGGCGCAAAGCGCGGTGATTTTCGATGGCTTTGCGCTGGGCCGGATCTGGCAGCCGGTGTCGCGCTATGAGAGCGAGGTCGCAAAGTTCATCCGCCTGTCGGATGGCGCGCTTCGGGTCAACTGGACGGCTGAGGACAAGGGCTCCTGGAGCGGGATCGCCACGCCCGAGGCGGTGCTTTGGCTGGACCGGTTCCGCCGCGACGCCGAGGCGCGGATCGACCTGGCGCTCGACGGTGCCGCGTCGCGAGATTTCGAGATCAGCCTGGAGAGCCGCTATGCCTTGCCCGGCAACCTGACCGGCCGGGGCGCCTATGTCCTGCGGTTCACCCGGCAGGAAGACGGGACATTCAAGGCGCTGAGCGCCTTGCGCGGGTTCGAGGAGGGCGGGCTGGAAGCGGTCGGACTGGCGGCGATACCCGACCGGGTTTCGCTGGTGCTGACGCCGTTTGGCATGCGGGTCGAAGGCGACGGCATGCCAGACGGGGTCGTGCCGTTCCCGCAGGCGATGGACGGTGCGGGCTTGCGGGTGTTCATCCATGCGATGCGCACGGTTTCGGGCGAGGGCGCGTTGGTGCTGCGCGGTGTGCGCGTGGTGCGGCGGCCCGGCGACTATCGCCCGCCCGACCTGCCGGAAGCGGGCGTCGCGCCGCTGCCGCAGACCGTGTTCTTCGATGCCCAGCCGGATCAGACCTGGGACGTGCGGTCTTCGGGCAAGGCCGATGCCACCGTGCTGACCAGCCAGCAGGCCGACGGGTTCACCCTGCGACGGCGCGATCCCGTCCCCGACTGGAACCGCATCGCCTTGGTCGGCAACAGGGTTGTCGCCGATCTGGATTACCGCGTCGAGACGACCCCCTATGAGCTGACGCTGGCGCTCGATCCGGCGCAGGGCCTGGGCACACGGATATTCCTGCATACCGACCCGGCCAGCTTCGAAGACAAGGCGAAAGCGGTCGTCACCCTGCGCGAACTGACCAGCGGCCCGCAGGCAGGGGGCCTGGAGGTGCAGCTTCATACCGGCCATTTCAGCTATGACCATTGGCGCCGTGTCCTGCCTGCCGGGCAATGGCGCGAGGGCTGGGATGGCAGCGTGCGGCTGCGCCTCGGCGCCGACTGGATCGCCCTGGCTCTGGGGCGGGACTGGCTGATGCGCGGCCCGCGCCAGAGCCGGAGCCTGATGATGGCGGTGTCGCCCGGTGGCGCCGCCAAGCAAGACAGCGGCGACGTGACCCTGCGCCGCATCACCGGCGGCTGGCTGACCCCCGAGGGTATGAGCGAAGCCGAACGCTGGCGGCTGCTCGACGCCGATGCCTTCGACCCCGATGCCTTTGCCGATTTGCTGGCCACCGACCTTGTGGAGGAAAAATGATGCGCCACGCCGACCTTTCCCGACGCAATGCCAGCCGCCGGTTTCGCGCGGCCCGACTTGCCGCCGCGATCGCCCTGTTGTTTGCCGCCCCGCTGGCCGACAGGCTGGTGGCGCAGGACATTGAGGAGCGCAACGCGCATGACACCCACGCGCTGACCCGCTGGATCGGGCTGCCGCATGACCGCCAGTTGCTGGTGCTGCAAAGCCTCGGGGTCGGCGTGCCGCAGGATTACTTCAACTGCGTGTGCCGCGCCGCCGCCTATGGCAGCTCGGGGACCAGCCAGTTTTACCATCCCGACACAATCGGCGACTATGACAAACGCTATTCCTGCCAACATCCCGGCCCGCCCTGTGTGGTTTCGGGCTATGGCTGCTCGCGCCACCCACTGCCCAGCGATCCCAAGATCTTCGAGGGCTGTGCCAGGGCGGAGGGGCTCGAGGGCGGCAATCCGCTCGACAATATCCTGTCGGCGCTGCGCGACCGGTCCAACCGCACCGCGCTGAGCGGCAATCCGGTGATCATGAATGCGGACCCGGCGGCGGATCCGCCACCTGACTGTGCGAAATCGCGGGCCGAGGCCGGGTTGGCCCCGCCCCCGGCGCTGGCCGATGTGCCACGGGAAAACATGCTCTATGCCCTGTCGCCCGAGGCCACGGCGCGGCTCGGGGACCTGTCGCTGGCACCGGATGTCAAAGCCCGCCTGCTCGATGCGCTCAACGAGATCGCCGCGCAGCTGCATGACATGGACGAGGGCTTTGCCGACGAACGTGACTTGCGGGTGGATTTCGGCCGCGTCGAGATCGGCTTTTCGGTCAATGCCGACCGGAAAATCTTCATTTCGGAAATCGTGGCGAAGACATCGACGCTGAAGGAGACCGGGCTTGGCAGCTTGCAGGGCGAGGGGGCGCTGACCCTTGTCACCACCGATCCCGACGATCCGGCGGCGATCATGGGCCACAAGGTGGCCGGGGTGAAGCTCGGCTTTTCCTTTGAAGCCGGCGGCGGCGGCAAGGCCGCGGAGGCGAAATACGGCATCGACATCACCAATGCCAACAAGGCCACCGATTTCTACGATGGCGAATGGCGGAGCGCCTCGGAAAACACCCTGGTTCGCGGCATAGAGGATCTGGTTTCCAAGCTCGATTTCTATACCGGATACGCGGTCGGGGTGAGTGCGCCGGCGCAAATCGGACCGGATGGCAAGATCAATGTCGGCGTGGAATACACCTGGAAGCTCAAGGATCGCTACTCCAACTGGCTGTTTTCCGACATGAACGCGGCGCTGGACAACATGCTGGACAACCAGAAAGATTGGGAAGCCAAGCGGCACGACTATATCGCCCGCGAGGCCAGGCGCTTCGGCATTGATGCGCGCTGTTTCACCACCGGCCAGACGATCCGCCTGACCCATGACGCCTATGCGCGCCAGCAAGCGTCCGATCCCGGCGTTGCCAAGCCATTCCAGTCGATCACGGATCAGATCGCTGCGCGCCGGGCCAGGGCAGCCGAACCGGCCGCGCCGGCGGCGCCGCGCGAACCACCGGCCGCTGCACCGGCTCCGCCGCCAGCCGAAGGGATCTTTCAGCAGCAGATGCTGCGCTGACCCGGATGTACTGGCCCGGTGACGGGTGCGGCTGTCTGCATGGTCGCGACAGGTCCGGGGCCAAGCTGTGCCGCAAGGCAGCTTTGGACCTTCGCGCCAGAGCGGCTTCGTGTTGCAGGATTTGGTCGACAACAGGCCCGCCGGGCGGTGCACGGGCTCCGGCTCAGCGATCTTTCTGCGAAAAATCCCGGCGCGGTCTGGGCCTCTGTTGCGGATGCCGGCAGGCTATGGGGTCGGCGCTGCTGATATCGCGGCTTTCCAATCCACGCAAACTCCTCTATAGCGCCCACATCTGAGACGTGACGCCTATCAAGCCCCCGGGCGCGTGCATGAGGATAGGGGGCGGCGGCAATGGGGCCGCCAATCAAACGGGAGACCCGGGAACGCCCGGGAGTGCTCCCTAACAGGAAACGATACATGTTCAACATTACGAAGAAATCGATGCAGTGGGGCGAAGAAACCCTCACTCTGGAAACGGGCAAGGTTGCCCGTCAGGCCGATGGCTCGGTCATCGCCACCTATGGCGAAACCTCGGTCATGGCCAACGTGACCTATGCCCGCCAGCAGAAACCCGGGCAGGACTTCTTCCCGCTGACGGTTCATTACAACGAGAAATACTATGCTGCCGGCAAGATTCCGGGCGGCTTTTTCAAGCGTGAGGCACGGCCCACCGAGAAAGAAACCCTGACCAGCCGCCTGATCGACCGTCCGATCCGCCCGCTGTTCGTACCCGGCTTCAAGAATGAAGTTCTGGTGATCTGCACCGTGCTGAGCCACGATCTGGTCAATGATCCCGACATGGTTGCGATGATCGCCGCCAGCGCGGCGCTGACCATTTCCGGCGCGCCGTTCATGGGCCCGATCGCCGCCTGCCGTGTCGGTTTCGAGGATGGCGAATACATCCTCAACCCCGAGGTCGACGACATGCACGACCTGCGCAACAACCCCGAGCAACGCCTCGATCTGGTTGTGGCCGGCACCAAGGACGCGGTGATGATGGTCGAGTCGGAAGCCTATGAGCTTTCGGAAGCGGAAATGCTGGGCGCGGTGAAATTCGCCCATGACGCCATCCAGCCGGTGATCGACCTGATCATCGACCTGGCCGAAGATGCGGCGAAAGAGCCGTTTGACTTCCAGCCACCGGATTACAGCGATCTTTACAAAGCGGTGAAAAAGGCCGGTGAGAAAGCCATGCGCGCCGCGTTTGCGATCACCGAAAAGCAGGAACGCACCACGGCGGTGTCTGCCGCACGTGACGCGATCACCGAAGCGCTGAGCGAAGAACAGCGCGAAGACGGCAATCTCGGCTCGGCGATGAAGAAGCTGGAAGCCAGCATTCTGCGTGGCGATGTTGTCAAGACCGGCAAGCGTATCGACGGGCGCAAGACCGACGAGATCCGCCCGATCGTCTGCGAGAACGGCCTGCTGCCGCGCACCCATGGTTCGGCGCTGTTCACCCGCGGCGAAACCCAGGCGCTGGTCGTGACCACGCTGGGCACCGGCGACGACGAGCAGTTCATCGACGCGCTGCATGGCAACTTCAAATCGAACTTCCTGCTGCATTACAACTTCCCGCCCTATTCGGTCGGCGAGGTTGGCCGTTTCGGTTTCACCGGACGCCGCGAGATCGGCCATGGCAAGCTGGCATGGCGCGCGCTTCAGGCGGTTCTGCCGGCGGCGACCGACTTCCCCTATACCCTGCGTCTGGTCAGCGAAATCACCGAGTCCAACGGCTCGTCGTCGATGGCGTCGGTTTGTGGCGGCTCGTTGTCGATGATGGATGCGGGTGTGCCGCTGAAATCGGCTGTGGCCGGTGTGGCGATGGGCCTGATCCTGGAAGAGGACGGCTCCTACGCGATCCTGAGCGACATCCTGGGCGATGAAGATCACCTCGGCGACATGGACTTCAAGGTGGCCGGGACCGAAAACGGCATCACCTCGTTGCAGATGGACATCAAGGTGGCCGGGATCACGCAAGAGATCATGGAAAAGGCTCTGGCGCAGGCCAAGGACGGCCGGCTTCATATCCTCGGCGAGATGAACAAGGCGCTTTCGGGGGCTGGCGATTTCAGCGTCCATGCGCCGCGCATCGAGACCATGAACATCCCCACCGACAAGATCCGCGAAGTGATCGGCTCGGGCGGCAAGGTGATCCGCGAGATCGTCGAATTGTCGGGGGCCAAGGTCGATATCAACGACGATGGCGTGATCAAGATCGCCTCGCCCAATGGCGAAGCCATCCAGAAGGCCTATGACATGATCCATGCGATCGTGGCGGAGCCGGAGGAAGGCGCGATCTATAAAGGCACGGTTGTGAAGATCGTCGATTTCGGCGCCTTCGTGAACTTCTTCGGCAAGCGCGACGGGCTGGTGCATGTCAGCCAGATCGAGAACCGCCGGTTGAACCATCCTTCGGATGTGTTGAAGGAAGGTCAGGAAGTCTGGGTCAAGCTGCTCGGGTTTGATGATCGTGGCAAGGTTCGCCTGTCGATGAAGGTTGTCGATCAGGAGACCGGCAAGGAAGCCGCGCCCGAGAAGAAGTCGGAAACGGCGGACGACTGAACCCTCTGACGTTCAATGATGAAATGGGAGGCCCCGGTGGAAACGCCGGGGTTTTTCTCTTGGCGTGCTCGGGCGCCCGCGCTGCGCACAACAAACGATGTTGCGGTATGCAAGAGAACATCAAGATCTCTTTTTGTGCTTGGAGGCGGCGATTGAACACAACAAACTTGATTGTCGTGTTCTCACCTTCTACAACCGGCGTTGATGTGTGCGAAGCAGCTAGATGAGAACGACAAATGAAATCCATCGATACCAGTGACGCGGTGAGCTACCATTATGGAGCGTTCCCTCCAAAAGCTTTGGACTACGCGCGGCTGCTGAATCCAATTGCGGAAGCAACCGCGGCAGTTACCCGGTATGATCAAATGCTGGCGACAATGCATAACAGCGAAATCCTGCTTGCGCCTTTGCGTAACCAGGAAGCTGTCGTGTCATCGCGGATGGAAGGGACAATCTCAACGCTGGACGAGATCCTCCAGATCGAAGCGGAAGAGGAATCGGGGGACGCCGAAGCTTTTCACAAGGCACGGTCCGAAGCGGTCGAGACTTTGCTCTATGCGCGCGCATTGCGTCGAATGCAGAACGCGATGGCTGAGGGGCAACCCATTACCGAACATCTGATACGTTCGGCGCACCAGATGCTCTTGTCCTTCGGGCGCGGCGCGAACATGCAGCCCGGCAATTACAAGACGGAACAAAACTACATCGGCGAAAAACGTCAGCGAAGTGTTTCCTTTGTGCCCATCAGCACCGAAGCGCTTGCGCAGGGAATGCAGGATCTGATGGCTTACATCGGCTCGGATCCAAGCAACGCATTGCTGAAAACCGCGATTGCACATGTCGAATTCGAGGCGCTTCACCCGTTCAAGGATGGCAACGGCCGAATTGGGCGCATGCTCATCACCCTCATGCTTTGGGAGGCAAACCTCATCCGCGCGCCCCATTTCTACGTGAGTGCGACATTCGAGGAATACCGGGATGACTATGTTGACGCGATGCGCAACGTGTCGGCACAAGGGGCTTGGACGGAATGGTGCATCTTCTTTCTGGAAATGTTGACGCGGCAGGCACTGAAGAATTGTGAGACCGCCCTCCGTATTCAGGAACTCTATGAAGAGATGAAGGTGCGGTTTCGAGAAGAGCTGAACAGCCAATGGTCGATGGAGGCGCTGGATTTCATGTTCGCCAATCCGACCTTCCGCAACAATCGCTTCACTGGCGGAGGTTCAATTCCCTCGCATGTCGCCATGGCAATGACCCGCAAGCTTCGCGATGCCGGCCTGATCAGCCAGATTGCACCCTCTGCCGGACGGCGCCCGGCGATGTATGCCTTTACGCCACTCATCGATCTGGTGCGCGACTGAGCAGACACATCTTCCGGCGACGTCTCAGTTCAATCTGTGTGCGCAAACGGCGCGTCCATGCCCGCCCGCTCCGCTTGACGTCGGGTTATGGCAATATTCCGTGGATTATTCCCCCTGATTTGACGGGCCCGATGTTCTAAATCCCTTCGCAAGCAAGTTGACGCGCAGGTAAGGGATAGGTCGATTGAGGCTCTTCCCACGTGGCGCGAGCACGAAACCCACTCGCGGGTAGTCTCTGACGTGTCAGAGGCGTGGGGGGTCTTGCCGGGATGGGCAGACCCCCGTTTCAAGGGCAGCTGTCCTTGAAACGGGAATGGCCCCGTCGGTTGGGGAAGACGGGGCCATTCAATGTATTCGCAAGAAGCTGGATGATCAGGTCGGATCGGCGGTGGTGCGCAGGTAGGGCAGCTTGATATCCACCTTGCCGAACTTCGCCCTGGCCTCGTCATCGTTGAGCGACATGGCGACGATCACGTCCTGGCCCTTGACCCAGTTGGCGGGGGTGGCGATGGGGGTGCCGAAAGTGGCCTGCAGCCCGTCGAGCGCGCGCAGCACTTCGGCGAAGTTGCGCCCCACCGACATCGGGTAGGTCATCGAGAGTTGCAGCTTCTTGTCGGGCGAGATGATGAAGACCGAGCGCACGGTGGCCGAATCTGCCGGTGTGCGGCCATCGGGGAGATAGGCATCGGCGGGCAGCATGTCGAAGGCCTTGCTGACCTCCAGTCCTTCATCGGCGATGATCGGGAAGCCTGCCTTGGCGCCGGCGAAGCTTTCGATATCGCCTTTCCATTTCTTGTGCTCCGCGACGCTGTCGACGGAAATGCCGATCACCTTGGTGCCGCGCTTGGCCCATTCATCGGCCAGCTGCGCCACGGCGCCGAATTCTGTGGTGCAGACCGGGGTGAAATCCTTGGGGTGGGAAAACAGGATCGCCCAGCTGTCGCCGATCCAGTCGTGGAAGGAAATCTTGCCCTGGTCGGTTTCGGCGGTGAAATCGGGAACGGTATCGTTGATGCGCAGACCCATGATGTGTCTCCTTTTTTGGTTTGAGCGACTCGTTGGCCTTATAGCTATGGTGTGCCGCAGGGTTTTTACACCCCTTGTCTTGCGGGTCGTCTGCCGCGGTGACAGAGTGTCGCGAATCCGGACCAAGGGGCTCTGAGCGCCCCAAACAAATCGAGAGGGAAATGCGATGATCGAGAAGCGGCAATTCTACATCAACGGCAAATGGGTCAACCCGATCGAGGGCAGGGATCACGAGGTGATCGACCCATCGACGGAAGAAGCGGCGGCGGTGATCTCGCTGGGCGGGCAGGCCGATACTGACGCTGCCGTCGCAGCGGCCAAGGCGGCGCTGCCCGGCTGGATGGCGACTCCCAAGGAGGAGCGCATCGCGCTGGTGGAAAAGCTGATCGAGGTCTATCAGCGCCGCGCGGACGAGCTGGCGCCGCTGATGACGATGGAGATGGGCGCGCCGATCGACATGGCGAAGACCCAGCAGGTGGGTGCGGGGCTCTGGCATCTGAAGAATTTCGTGAAGGCGGCGAAGAAGTTCGACTTCATCCGCCCGCTGGGCGATCATGCGCCGGACGACCGGATCATCTATGAGGCGGTGGGCGTGGCGGCGCTGATCACGCCGTGGAACTGGCCGATGAACCAGGTGACGCTGAAGGTCGGGGCCGCGGCGGTGGCAGGTTGCACCATGATCCTGAAGCCTTCGGAGGAAACCCCGCTGGATGCGATGCTGTTTGCCGAGATGGTTGACGAGGCGGGCTTTCCGCCGGGCGTGTTCAACCTGGTCAATGGCGATGGTGTGGGCGTGGGCAGCCAGCTTACGGCGCATCGCGATGTCGACATGGTGAGCTTTACCGGCTCGACCCGGGCAGGCACGCTGATCTCGAAATCCGCCGCTGATACGCTGAAGAAGGTGCATCTGGAACTGGGCGGCAAGGGCGCCAACGTGATCTTCTCCGATGCAGATGACAAGGCGGTGAAGCGCGGTGTGCTGCACATGATGAACAACACCGGCCAGAGCTGCAACGCGCCGAGCCGGATGCTGGTGCAGCGCGAGAAATACGACGACGCGGTGGAAGAAGCCGCGGCCGTGGCAAGCTCGGTGACCGTGGGCAATGCCCATGACGAGGGTCGCCATATCGGGCCGGTGGTGAACGCGGTGCAATGGGGCAAGATCCAGGATCTGATCCAGGCCGGGATCGACGAGGGCGCCAGGCTTGTCGCTGGTGGCACCGGGCGGCCCGACGGGCTCAACAAGGGCTATTACGTGCGGCCCACGGTGTTTGCCGATGTCACGCCCGAGATGCGGATCTATCGCGAGGAGATCTTCGGGCCGGTGCTGGCGATTTCGCCGTTCGATACCGAGGAAGAGGCGATCGAGATGGCCAATGACACGGTTTACGGGCTGACCAACTATGTCCAGACCCAGGACGGCGCACGGCTCAACCGGATGGCGCGGGCCTTGCGCTCGGGCATGGTCGAGATGAACGGAACCTCGCGCGGGGCGGGCTCGCCCTTTGGCGGCATGAAGCAATCGGGCAATGGCCGCGAGGGCGGGGTTTACGGCATCGAGGATTTCCTCGAAATCAAGGCGGTTTCGGGCTGGTCGAGCACCAGCGAGTAACCTCTGGCTGAGAGGATTGCGTGCCCCGGTTCAAGCCCGGGGTGCGCTGGATCTGGATATGACGAACCCGCCTGAAACACTGACCTTCGTGCCCGAGACGGTGCATAAGAGGGATGTGTTTTCGGAGACCATTTCCGGCCATCTGGCCGAAGATCCGGCGCGCAAGGTGGTTCTGCGCAAGCTGGATGGTGTGCCTTGGTGGGCGAAACCGCTGGCGTGGTTCCTCGCCCGCAAGGAGGTTCGCGGGCTGCGCGCGGTCAGCGGGATCGAGGGCGTGCCGGAGCTTCTGCGGGCCGACAAGGTAGGGCTCTTGCGCAGCTGGTCGCAGGGCACACCACTACAGCTGGCGCGACCCGGTGAGGCGAAATGGTACAACGATGCCAAGCGCTTGCTGCGTGAAATGCGGCGGCGCGGGGTGACCCACAACGATATCGCCAAACCGCAGAACTGGCTGATGACGCCGGACGGGCGCGCGGCGGTGATTGATTTCCAATTGGCCAGTGTGCATCGGCGGCGGGGCAAGCTTTTCCGGGTGATGGCGCGCGAGGATCTGCGGCATCTGTTGAAGCAGAAACGCAATTTCGCGCCGCATCTTCTGACCGCGACGGAGCGGCGGATGCTGGCGCGGAAGGCATGGCCGACGCGGATCTGGATGGCGACCGGCAAGCGGGCCTATAATTTCGTCACCCGGCGGCTGATGAACTGGTCGGACGGGGAAGGCACCGAGGACCGGATTGCACGCGACGGTGCAGCGGTGCGCAAGGCGCTGGCGCGTCCGGGGGTCGGCGATGTGTCGCTGTTTACCTATGCGCTGCCGGCGCGGGGCGTCGGGATTTATGCCTTTGCCGAGAGTGCGTTGGGCGCGGCGGAGCTGCGCGCGCTGGTGCCGGAGGGGCGGGCCGAGATGGTGCAGCCGGTGGCGAAGATGCCAAGAAGAGAAAATGGCACGCTGCGCGAGGATGCACTGCAACTGGTGGCGACGAACCGGCTGGATGAGCTGGAGCAGCTGATCGCGGCGGAGCCCGATCTTGCGGCGGTAATGAAACCGATCATCGCGGGGCGGCTGAACCTGACCGACCGGGTGCTGAAAAGCTGACGAGAGGGCTTTCAATCCGGTTTCGCCGACATATATCGCTTGGTGAATGTGATTTTAGCGGAGGCTGAAATGGCCAATTCCCTGAAAGTGACCTGCCTCGATTGTGCCCAGGTCAACCGGGTGCCTGCGGACAAGCTGGGCGCTGGAGCGAAATGCGGCACATGCGGCGCGCCCCTGATCTCCGGCAAGGCGGTCGAGGTGGATTTCGCTACGCTGCAGAAGGCGGCGCGCAACGACGATCTGCCTCTGGTGGTGGATTTCTGGGCACCGTGGTGTGGCCCGTGCCGGAGCATGGCGCCGGAATTTTCCAAGGCCGCGCAAGAGCTTGGTGGGAAGGCACGGCTGGTGAAGATGAACACCGAGGACCATCCGCAGGCGGGCCAAACCTATGGTATTCGCGGCATTCCCACCATGGCCGGGTTCCGAGGCGGACGCGAAAGGGCGCGGCAATCCGGGGCGATGCCGGCGGCGTCGATCGTGACTTGGGTGAAGGGAGCGGTCTGAGACGGGACTGGCGAGCGCCGGGCTCTCGGGAAACCGGGCGGAGATCAGCGCAGGCGCTGCGCCTTGATCGTGGCTTCGACAGCGGTATCGGGCGCAGCAAGCGCGTTGCGGATCAGCACCTGCAGATAGAGCGCGGCCATCAACAGCGCCGCGGGCAGGGTTGAGGCCACCAGATAGATGACAAGTGCCTGCGACCAGGCGACGTCATAGCCGATCAGTGCCACGAGCGCGGTGAGCATTCCTGCAAAGCCTGAAAACAGCACGATCAAGATTGCCATGAGTTCACCTTATTCATTGCCACTCCCTCCGGTCAACTATCGCCGCGAATGTGCCGGAAGTAAGGCATTTTTCGGGTTCAGTGGTGGCGCCGCGGGAATTCGCTGGTAACACGGGGATCCTAGGGGCATATCCTTACCAGATTATTAATAGGGAGACGGCAAGGATGAGCGAGCCCCTGGAACCGCAAGGCAATCTGACATTGCGCACGCAGGCAATGCCGGCGGACGTGAATGTGAACGGCGATATCTTCGGCGGCTGGGTGTTGAGCCAGATGGATATCGCCAGCGGTATTGTCGCCTCGGAGCGGGCGCTGGGGCGGGTTGCCACCGTGGCACTGGATGCGATGAAATTCATCCGGCCGGTGCAGGTGGGCGATGTTCTGTGCGTCTATGCGCGGGTGCAGCGGGTCGGGCGCAGCTCGATGGGGATTGCCACCGAGGCCTGGGCGCTACGCCATCTGAAGGGGCGGCGCGAGAAGGTGACCGAAGCGGTGTTTACTTTCGTTGCGATTGATGAGGACGGACGACCGAGGCAGGTGCCGGAGCAGTAGGACGAGGCCCCGGATCAACTCCGAGGCGGGTTCAGGCGGCAGGGTTTGCGGACCGGGTCAGATCGCGTCGACCACCTGTTGCAGCATCTTGCCGACCTCGCCGGCGACGCCTTTCAGACCGGGATTGTCGATCGCCGACATCGACGCCAGCGGATCGATTGCGGAGACCTCGACGCCGCCATCGACGGCGCGCAGGATCACGTTGCAGGGCAGCATCGCGCCGACGCGCGGCTCCATCCCGATGGCCTCCCAGGCCATGGTCGGATTGCAGGCGCCGAGGATGCGATACTCGTCCATGTCCTTGTCGATCTTCTTTTTCATCGTCGCCTTGACGTCGATCTCGGTCAGCACGCCAAACCCCTTGTCTTGCAGGGCCTTGCGGGTGCGGGCATCGACTTCGTCGAAGCCGGCGCCGGTGATGATGCGGTTGAGCGTGTAGGACATCGGATTCGCCTTGTTGTCGGATCAGACCACTGTGACCTTGGTGCCGATCGGCACGCGCTGGTAGAGGTCGATCACATGTTCGTTGAGCATGCGGATGCAGCCGTTGGAGACCGAGCGGCCGATGGATTTCGGCGCGGTGGTTCCGTGGATGCGGAAATAGGTGTCGCGGCCATTCTGGAACAGGTAGAGCGCGCGGGCGCCAAGCGGATTGCCGGGGCCGCCGGGCTGGACATATTCGTTGTCCTTGAACTTGGCGTAGGTTTGCGGCTCACGCTCGATCATCTCGTCGGTCGGGCGCCAGGTGGGCCATTCCTTCTTGACGCTGATGGTCGCGGTGCCGGTGAAGTCGAGGCCGGCTTTGCCGACGCCGACGCCGTAGCGCAGGGCTTTGCGCGGCTCGGTGACGAAATAGAGGAAATGCGCCTTGGGCAGGACCAGCAACTGCCCCGGGGCATAGGCCGGACCGATCCGGACCTCCTGCGGCATCAGGATCGGATCGAGCTCGATCGCGCGCACGAGAGAGGGCGCGGCGAGGGTTGCGGCCGTAGTGGCAAGGAAATGGCGGCGAGAAATCATGAGCGGGCCTCTGATGGTTGGCACAAAACTATATGGGGAATCGTTAGCGCAATATGAAGGGAATCTCAACGCACCGCACGAAATCGTCAAGTGTCGGGGAGGGCTGCGAAATGGGGGGTGATATCCGGCTGACATCCGGCTGCGCTGCGGCTGTCGCAAAGTGCGGAAAAGTTAACGCGGGATTCAGTTAACCGGGCGGGCGCTAGAGGTTGGCGGAAGGCGCGCGGGCAAAAAGAAAGGGCGCGTGAAACCACGCACCCTTTGCAGCCCTGACGGATCAGGATGTTTTTGGCTTATGCCAGCGCGATGTTGATCGCGGCTTCGCGACCGTCGCGGCCAGGTTCGATATCGAACGTGACTTTCTGGTCGTCTGCCAGGCCGGTCAGGCCCGAACGCTCGACGGCGCTGATGTGGACGAAAACGTCCTTGCCGCCGGATTCCGGTGCGATGAAGCCGAAGCCTTTAGTTGTGTTGAACCATTTTACGGTGCCATTGGCCATATCCGTAGTCTCCTTTAGATGCTGTCCGCGTTGGTGCGACAGCCTGGCGTAGTCGGTCTGGATCGATGGACTGAACGCCGTTTGAAGGGAGACAGTGGGTCGAAATAGAATAACGTCTGCAGGGGGCATATGGGGGGTTGTGGGGGATAAAGCACGGGTTTTCTTGGCCGGTTGGGTTTCGGGCGGATTGGCGCCGGGGAGGGGGAAGGGCGGGTTTAACCGCCTGTTAACCATGGCGCGGGCAGGGTTGGGGCATGTCACGCTATCAAAGATTGCGCATTCCGGGTGCGTGTGTGTTCTTCACCGTTTGCCTGGCAGAGCGGGGATCGGATCTGTTGCTGCGTGAGGTGGTGGCCTTGCGCGCGGCGGTTCGTGCGACGATGGCGGAGCGACCGTTCGAGATACTGGCCTGGGTGGTGCTGGGCGATCATATGCACTGCGTGTGGAAGATGCCGGAGGGGGATAGCGATTATTCGGTGCGGTGGCGGATGATCAAGACGCGGTTTTCAATGGGTTTGCCGAAGGGCAATGTCAGGGCAAGCCATGAAAGACGGTTGGAACGGGGAATTTGGCAGCGCAGGTTTTGGGAACATCATTTGCGGAGCCAGAGCGATGTGAATGCTGCAATCCGGTATTGCTGGATCAATCCGGTGAGACATGGCCTGGTCGAGACGCCGGAAGATTGGCCGTATTCGTCGGTTCACCGGGATAGGCGGGTGACACAACGCGCTGTGTAGGGTGCGTGATTTCACGCACCTTTTTGCGCGGTTGGAAGGGGCGCAAGGTGCGTGCAAGCACACACCCTACGGGGTTGCTCACCGTGCAAACTTCTTGTGCTTCAACCGCTTCGGTTCCAGCGCATCGGCGCCCAGGCGGCGTTTCTTGTCTTCCTCGTAATCCTCGAAGTTGCCTTCGAACCATTCGACATGGGCTTCGCCTTCGAAGGCTAGGATATGGGTACAGATACGGTCGAGAAAGAAGCGATCGTGCGAGATCACCACGGCGCAGCCGGCGAAATCGACCAGGGCGTCTTCCAGCGCGCGCAGGGTTTCGACGTCGAGGTCGTTGGTGGGTTCGTCAAGGAGCAACACGTTGCCGCCTTCTTTCAGCAGGCGCGCCATGTGGACGCGGTTGCGCTCGCCGCCTGACAGCAGCGAGACCTTTTTCTGCTGATCACCGCCCTTGAAGTTGAACGACGAGCAATAGGCGCGGGAATTGACTTGCGCGTCGCCGAGTTCGATCACTTCGGCGCCGCCGGTGATCGCTTCCCAGACCGTATCGCCCGCTTTCAGATCGTCGCGGGATTGATCGACATAGGAGAGCTTGACCGTGTCGCCGTATTCGATGCTGCCGGCATCGGGCTTTTCCTGCCCCGTCAGCATCTTGAACAGGGTCGATTTGCCCGCACCGTTGGGGCCGATCACACCGACGATGCCGCCGGGGGGCAGCGAGAAGCTGAGATCCTCGATCAGCTGCTTGTCGCCCATGTGTTTGGCGAGACCGTTGACTTCGATCACTTTCGAGCCGAGGCGCGGACCGTTGGGGATGACGATCTGCGCGCGGCCGACCTTCTCGCGCTCGGACTGGTTGGCGAGATCGTTATAGGCGTTGATCCGGGCTTTCTGCTTGGCCTGGCGCGCCTTCTGACCCTGGCGCATCCATTCCAGCTCGCGCTCGAGCGTCTTCTGCTTGGACTTGTCCTCGCGCGCCTCCTGGGACAGGCGCTTGGCCTTCTGTTCCAGCCAGGCCGAGTAATTGCCCTCGTAGGGGATGCCACGACCGCGATCGAGCTCGAGGATCCAGCTGGTGATGTCATCGAGGAAGTAGCGGTCGTGGGTGACGATCAGGATGGTGCCCTTGTAGTCCATCAGGTGCTGTTGCAGCCAGGCGATGGTTTCGGCGTCGAGATGGTTGGTCGGCTCGTCGAGCAGCAGCATGTCGGGGGCTTCGAGCAAGAGCTTGCAGAGCGCGACGCGACGGGCCTCGCCGCCAGAGAGGGTTGCGGGCATGGCGTCGTCGGGCGGGCAGCGCAGGGCTTCGAGCGCGACGTCGATCTGGCTGTCGAGATCCCAGAGGTTCTGGGCGTCGATATCGTCTTGCAGCTTGGCCATCTCTTCGGCGGTTTCATCGGAATAGTTCATCGCCAGCTCGTTGTAGCGGTCGAGAATGGCCTTCTTTTCCGCCACGCCGAGCATGACGTTGTCGCGCACGTTGAGGCTTTCGTCGAGCTTGGGCTCCTGCGGCAGGTAGCCGACGCGGGCACCCTCGGCGGCCCAGGCTTCGCCGGTATAGTCGGTGTCGAGACCGGCCATGATCTTCATCAGCGTCGATTTGCCGGAGCCGTTGACGCCGACGACACCGATCTTCACCCCCGGCAGGAAGCTCAAGTGGATGTTCTCGAAGCATTTCTTGCCGCCCGGGTAGGTCTTGGAGACGCCCTGCATGTGATAGACATATTGATAGGAAGCCATGTGCGTGCCCTCATTTGCGCGGAGTGTTGCGGTGTCAGCGGTGGTGATAGCCTGTGGCGAGGGCGGGGGCAATCGGGCGATGAGGGCAAGGCCCGGTCGCAACCAGCGGGGGCCAGCCCCCGCACCCCCGGAGTATTGCGGGAAAGATGAAGGGAGGCGGGAATCGCGTTGACAGTCTTTGGCGTGCGGGGCGACAAGCGGGCGGATGAGACAGGGGCTAGCATATGCGCGGGCGGGCCAGGTTGTGGGCCTGTTGGGCGGGTCGTTCGATCCGGCGCATGAGGGCCATGCGCATATCAGCCGCGAGGCGCTGAAGCGGTTCGGGCTCGATCAGGTCTGGTGGCTGGTGTCGCCCGGCAATCCGTTGAAGGCGCACGGACCGGCGCCGTTGACGCAGCGCATGGCGCGGGCGCGCGAGGTGATGCAGCATCCGCGGATAAAGATCACCGATTTCGAGGCGCGGGCGGGGACACGCTATACCGCCGAGACTTTGCGGGCCTTGATGCAGGCCTATCCCGGGGTGCGCTTTGTCTGGCTGATGGGGGCGGACAACCTGCATGAGTTCGACCGGTGGCAGGACTGGCGCTGGATCATGGAAAATGTGCCGATCGGCGTGTTGGCGCGGCCCGGCCAGCGGATCGCGGCGCGCACCGCCAAGGCGGCGGATATCTACGCCCATGCCCGGCTTGGGCCGCGCCACGCGCCGGCGCTGGCCCAGGGCGAAGCGCCGCGCTGGTGTTTTGTCAATGTGCCGATGATCGACATCTCGTCGAGCGAGATCCGGGCGCGCGGCGATTGGCGGTAAATGGCCGATAAATCCCCTGTGAGCGGCGCGCGGACGGGCTTGCCCGGAGCCGCTGCTTGGGGTTAAGTCGCGGACATGAACACACGCATTTCGAGACGGTTTTTCCTGGGTGCCGGGCTGGTGGGCCTGGGCCTGCCGGCTTTTGCCGAGGCGCCTAAGGTCTCGCTGCGACCGGTGGCGCGCAAGGGAGCGCGGGCCACGGTGGTCGCGAAGGTGGCGACCAAGGCGCAGGCCACGAGCACTGCCGTTCTGGTTGAGGAGGCGCGGCTCGGCGGGCATGTGGCTTTTGCCGTGGCCGATACCGGCAGCGGGCTGGTTCTGGAAGCGCGCGAGGGCGATCTGGCGCAGCCGCCGGCCAGTGTGACCAAGGCGGTGACCGCGCTCTATGCGCTCGATACGCTGGGCGCGGGGCATCGCTTCGTCACCCGGCTGATCGCCACCGGGCCGGTGCAGAACGGGGTCTTGAAGGGCGATCTGGTGCTGGCGGGCGGCGGCGATCCGACGCTCGATACCAATGCGATGGCCGATCTGGCGCGCAAGCTGAAAGCCGCCGGGGTGCGCGAAGTGAGCGGCGGCTTCAAGGTCTGGGGCGGGGCGCTGCCCAGCCTTCACGAGATCGACAGGGCGCAGCCCGATCACGTCGGCTACAACCCGGCGATCAGCGGCATCGCGCTCAATCACAACCGGGTGCATTTCGAATGGAAGCGCGGCGCCAACGGCTGGATCACCACGATGGACGCGCGCTCGGACAAATACCGCCCCGAGGTGAGTGTCGCCAGGATGCGGGTCGTTGAGCGCAGCCTGCCGGTCTATACCTATGCCGAGCAGGGCGGCGAGGATCACTGGACCGTTGCCAGCAAGGCGCTGGGCAAGGGCGGCGCACGCTGGCTGCCTGTGCGCCAGACCGAGATTTACGCAGCAGAAGTGCTGCGCACCTTCGCGCGCTCGCAAGGCATCGTGTTGGGCAAGCCGCAGGTGACGAAGGCGCGGCCCGGCGGCACCACGCTGGCCAGCCATGCCAGCCCGGAGCTGCGCATCATCCTGCGCGACATGCTGAAGTATTCCAACAACCTCACGGCCGAGATGGTCGGGCTGGCCGCGACCGCGAAGCGCAAGGGCGGCGCGACGACGCTGAAGGCCAGTGCCGGCGAGATGAGCCGCTGGGCTGCGGGCGGGCTTGGCATGAGCCGGGCGCGGCTGGTCGATCATTCCGGGCTCGGCGATGCCTCGCGGCTGACGGCGGCGGATATGACGCGCGCTCTGGTCAAGGTGCACAAGGCCGGGGCGCTGAAGCCGATGCTGAAGCCGATCGCGCTGCGCCATGACAACGGCAAGGTGAACAAGGGCCATCCGATCAAGGTCTTCGCCAAGACCGGCACGCTGAATTTCGTGAGCGGGCTGGCGGGGTATATGCGCGCAGCCGATGGCACCGAGCTGGCCTTTGCCATCTTTGCCGCCGATGAAGCCACGCGCGCGCGCCTCGAGCGCGCCGAGCGCGAAAGGCCTGAGGGCGCGCGCGGCTGGAACGCGCGGGCCAAGAAGCTGCAGCAGAAGCTGATCGAACGCTGGGGCGCGCTTTACGGAACGTGAGCGGGGCGGCGCCACTCGCGAGAAGTTTTGTTGACGCCGCATCTGCCTGCTTGGGATGGTGATCTCACAAAAGGCATTCAGGGAGATCAACATGAAATTCGCAAAATTCACGTCATTTGCAGCGGCGGCGCTTGTGGCCTGTGCCGGGGCGGTGGCGGCGCAGGATCAGCCGATGGGCTTTTTCGTGACCAGCAAGGGCATGGGCAATGGTGGCGATCTTGGCGGGCTGGACGGAGCCGATGCCTATTGCGCCAGCCTCGCCGAGGCGGCGGGCAGCACCGGGCGGACATGGCGGGCCTATCTCAGCACCCAGGAAGAGGGCAAGCGCGGCATCTCGGCGCGCTATCGGATCGGCACCGGGCCATGGCATAATGCCAAGGGCGAGTTGATCGCCAAGGATCTCGACGAGTTGCACCTCAACCCGAACATGATCAAGAGCACGGCACTCGATGAAAACGGCAACCTCGTCAAAGGGGTCGGAGATCAGCCCAACGAGCATGACATCCTGACCGGATCGATGGCGGATGGCATGGCGTATTTCCCCAGCGACACCGACGATCACACCTGTTCCAACTGGACCAGTTCGGGCGAAGGCAGCGCGCAGGTGGGCCATCACGACCGCCATGGCGGCGGCAACACCTCGTGGAACTCGGCCCATGGATCGCGCGGCTGTAGCCAGGAGGCATTGATCAGCACCGGCGGCGCCGGGCTGCTCTATTGTTTCGCGGCTGACTGAGGCCGGAAACAAGCCGCCTCTTTTGCCGGCCGCGAATCGCGCTTGATCGGTGAGCGGTCGGCATTGGCGCGCCGGGGCGCCGCGGCGCAAGCGGATTGAACGACCGGGTGGGCTTCGGGTCTGGGCAATGGTGCGTGCAGGCACGCGACCCTACGGCTCTATCGCACGATATGGATCAGCGTGTTGGCGCGGCCATGTTCGAGCACCATGCGATAGAGGGTTTCGGCATCATCGGGATGCAGGCGGATGCATCCGGCCGAGGCCGGGGCTCCGAGGCGGGCGGTCTGATCGGTGCCGTGAATCGCGAAATTGCCGGAAAAGAAGATCGACCAGGGCATCGGCGCGTTGTTGTAAAGCGTGGAGTAGTGCATCCGCTTCATCGACTGCACGCCATAAAGGCCGAGCGGTGTGAACTTGCCGGCACGGGCGGTGGAGACCGGCCAGAAATAGAGCGGCGTGCCGTCGAGCAGCACGGTCATCTCCTGATCCGAGAGGTCGATACGGGCCTCGACCTCGCCCGCGCCGAGAGGCAGCGCGAAAGAGAGCAGGAAGAGGGCGGCGAGACGAAGCATTCAGAGCGTCATGTGGCGGGCGCGGGCGCCGCGCTCGATGGCGGCGGCATGCAGGCGATCGACATTGAGCTCGTAGCGGATTTCCTCGAGCAGGCGCAGCTCCTGCGCGCCGATCGAGCCATCCGCGGCGGCGACATCGCAGGCCAGGGCATAGGCGGTCTCGAACAGCCGCTCTGGCAGGTTGTCGCGCACCAGGCCGAAAAGCGCATCGAGCCCGTCTTCCTGATCGAACAGATCGAACACGGTCTGTGACATGGTTTTCAACCGGTCGATATCATAGCCGCCGAACACCGGCAGGTTGTTCACCGTGGTCTGGATCTTGACCAGCTCGGAGGTGCGGATCTTCTCGTCGGAGGCGGAGACCGCGATCATCACGGCGACCAGGCAATCCTGCGGTGACATGGGATGGGAGGTTTGATCGTTCATCATTGGCGTCCTTTGCGGCCGGGGCTTCCCCCAGTGAATATTGACCTCTGCCCGGGGGAACAATAGGAAACGCAGGCCCGCGCGGAGAGTCTGCGCGGCAGGATTCGGAGATTTCCCCCATGTCGGAACTGCGCGACGCTGCTCTCACAAGCAAGGCCTGGCCGTTTGAAGAGGCGCGCCGGGTGCTCAAACGCTATGAAAAGGCGCCGCCCGAGAAGGGCTATGTGCTGTTCGAGACCGGCTATGGGCCATCGGGCCTGCCCCATATCGGCACGTTCGGCGAGGTGCTGCGCACCACGATGATCCGGCGCGCCTTCGAGCTGATTTCGGACATTCCGACGCGGCTGATCTGTTTTTCAGACGATCTCGACGGGATGCGCAAGATTCCGGGCAATGTTCCCAATCCCGAGATGCTGAAGGAGCATCTGCAAAAGCCGCTGACCTCGGTGCCCGATCCGTTCGGCGAATTCGACAGCTTCGGCGATCACAACAACGCCATGCTGCGCCGGTTTCTCGATACGTTCGGGTTTGAGTATGAGTTCATCTCGGCGACGGAATTCTACGCTTCCGGGCAGTTCGACGCGGTCTTGCTGCGCTGTGCCGAACGCTATGACGCGTTGATGAAGCTGATGCTGAAATCCTTGCGCGAGGAGCGCCGGCAGACCTATTCGATCTTCCTGCCGCTGCATCCCGAGACCGGGCGGGTGCTTTACGTGCCGTTGAAGCATGTCGACGCCGAAAGGGGCGAGATCACCTTTGACGACGAGGACGGGCGCGAATGGGTGCTGCCGGTGACCGGGGGCAATGTGAAGCTGCAATGGAAGCCCGATTTCGGCGCGCGGTGGGCGGCGCTGGGCGTGGATTTCGAGATGTATGGCAAGGATCATTCGACCAACACGCCGATCTATGACGGCATCTGCCGGATCCTGGGCGAGCGCCCGCCGGAGCATTTCACCTATGAGCTGTTCCTCGATGACAAGGGGCAGAAGATCTCGAAATCCTCGGGCAATGGCATCTCGATTGATGAATGGCTGAGCTATGCCAGCACCGAGTCCTTGAGCTATTTCATGTATCTCAAGCCCAAGACCGCCAAGCGGATGTATTTCGATGTGATCCCGCGGGCGATGGACGAGTATCACCAGCAATTGCGCGCCTATCCGGGCCAGGATGCGGCGCAGAAGCTGAACAACCCGGTCTGGCATATCCATGGCGGCGATGTGCCGGCGAGCGACATGATGGTGCCGTTCACCATGCTGCTCAATCTCGCCAGCGCCTCGGGCGCCGAGGACAAGGATGTTCTGTGGGGCTTCATCGGCAAATACGCGCCGGAGGCGACGCCCGAGACCCATCCGGGGATGGATGCGGCCGCCGGTTATGCGGTGCGCTACTTCCATGATTTCGTGAAGCCGGCCAAGACCTATCGCGCGCCGAGCGAGACCGAGCGCGCGGCGCTTGAGAAGCTGGCGGCGGCGCTGGGCGATGGCGACAAGGCGCTGGACCTGATCGCGCGCAAGAATGCGGCGATGGGCAATGACGAGCCGCTGCCGGAGGCGGATTTCACCGATGAGGAGTTCCTGCAATCGCTGGTCTTCGCGGTCGGCAAGCTGCACGGCTTCGAGCCGCTGCGCGACTGGTTCACGGCGATTTACGAGGTGTTGCTGGGCGCGAGCCAGGGGCCGCGCTTTGGCGGTTTCATCGCGCTTTACGGCGCCGAGGAGACAAGGGCATTGATCGGCAGGGCGCTCAGCGGCGAACTGGGGTAAGTGGCGGGCGTGTTTGGGTGTTGACCGGTGGTGGGGTGAAACCCCACCCTACGCGCCATGACGACCGGGTATGACCCTCTGAACACGCTGAAACCGGTGGCGCCGGGGATCTGGATCGTGGACGGGCCGGCGATCCGGTTTTTCGGCATGCCGTTTTCGACCCGCGCCACGGTGGTGCGGCTGGGCAACGGCGATATCTGGGTGCATTCGCCGACATGCCTGACAGAGGCGTTGCGCGCGGAGCTGGCGGCGTTGGGGCCGGTGCGGCACCTGATCGCGCCGAACTGGATCCATTACGCCTATGTCGCGGCGTGGCAGGCGGCTTTTCCCGAGGCGGTGGCCTGGGCTGCGCCGGGGGTGGCGGAGCGGGCGGCCAGGAAGGGCATGACGATCGCGTTTGACCGCGATCTGGGGGATGCGGCAGAGGCGCCCTGGGCCGGAGAGATCGACCAGATGATCGTGCGCGGCAGCCGGGTTCACCAGGAGGCGGTGTTCTTTCACCGGGGCTCGAAGACGCTGATCCTGACCGACCTGATCGAGAATTTCGAGGTGGCGAACCTGCCTTGGTGGATGCGGATATTCGCAAGGCTGGCCGGGATCGTGGACCCGGACGGGCAGATGCCGCGCGACATGCGGGCGACGTTCCGCGACAAGGCGGCGCTGCGCGCGGCGGTCGAGCGGATGATCGGCTGGGCGCCCGAGGCTGTGATCGTGGCGCATGGGCGCTGGTATCGCCAGAACGGCGCGGACGAGCTGCGCCGGGCGTTCCGATTTCTGTGGTAGGATGAGCGCATGTTGCAGGGTTCACCCCCCCGCCCATGCCTCCGGGTGCGCGCTGGCACAGGTGCCGGATGTGGGCGCGGCAGAGATAAGGAATTTGGTGGAATGAAACGCATTTTTTTCGTCATGGCGCTGATTGCGATGGCTGCATCGGCGCGGGCCGAGGAGGGCATCGAGGCCACCATCAGCGGCCAGATCGACGCCTTTCGCGGCGGCGAGTTTGCCGCGGCGTTCGACTATGCCAGCCCCAACATCCGGCGCATTTTCCGCGATCCGCAGAATTTCGAAGCGATGGTGCGGCAGGGCTATGGCGTGATGCTGAACCCGGTCGACATGCAATTCCTCGGGCTGCGCGAGGAGGGCGGCGCGCTGTGGCAGCGGGTGCTCTACCGCGACCTGCATGGCGAGGTGCATGTCTTCGACTATGAGATGATCGAGGGGCCGGAAGGCTGGAAGATCAACGCGGTGGTACGGGTGAGGATGCCGGCGCCGTCGGCGTGAGCGGCGGGCGGATTGGTCAGGCGAGCGGGGGTGTCTTCATCTCGCCGAGCACCCTTTCGAGCTCGCCGAACAGGCGGATGCGTTCGTCTTCCGACAGGAACCGGCCCAGTTCGACCTCGCGGCCATTGCCCGACAGCGTGATGTAATGCGGCACCGGGCCGCCGATGGGGTGGAATGCGGCGCGCACCCAGTAGGTATTGCAGCGCCATTCCAGCACCGCCCCCTTGTGCGGCTGGTGCAGAAGATGGGTTTCCTGCGCCGTGATGGAGAGAATTTCGAGCATCTCGGCGGTGCGATAGGTGTGCTGGAGGGCCCACCACAGGCCCGCCAGTGCCAGCATCCCGAACGGCAGCAGGCCCCAGAAAAAGGCGGTTCCGAGCAGGCCGTAGAGCGGCACGGTGATGAACAGGAAGGCAAACATGATGATTGCCGCGAAGCCGCGCCGGGGCAGCGAGCGCCAGGGCCAGAGGGTGAGCTTGCGGCTGTTGGGTGTGCTGGACCACTTGTAGGGCATGGCGCGCTACAACCTAGCCAGATCGGCGCGGTATCGGGCCGCCCATGCCGCGTTGCGGCTGTCGGCCAGCCGCGAGGTGCCGGCGCGTAGCGGGGTGCCGGGGGTGAGGCCGAGTTCGCTCAGAAGCCGGGTTGCCGTGCCTGCCGGATCGGCGGCGAGGGTCTCGTAGGCGATTTCGGCCGGCTGTAGGCGTTGTGCGGCGAACCAGGCGCGCCAGCCCAGGGCGGCGGCTTCGGCCTCTGCGCGATAGGCGTCGATTGCGGCGAAGTCATAGGCCGGCTCGGTGTCGCCTGAGGCGGGATTGGCTTCGAGCACGGAGCCATCGGCATTGCGGTGCCAGAGCCCGCCGGTTTCCGCCAGATAGCGCGAGATCGCCTGGGCGACGCTATTGCGGCGGGTGAGGAAGATGTAGCGGACCGGGCCGAAGGCGCGGGTAAGCAGCGCGGTCTCGCCAGTATCACTGTAGGCGGTGCGCAGCTCGGCGAGCAATTCCTCGCGGGTGTCGGCCATCAGGCGGCAGGCGAAGGTGCCGTCGGCGCCCTGGCCCGCACGGATCGCAGCCGACAGGAAGGCGGGGAAATCACCTTCAGGCACGGACCAGTCGGCGGCATAACCGGCCCGGTCTTCGCGGCGGAACCAGCTTTCGGGCCGACCGGCGACACCGGAACTGGCCAGCAGCGAGCACAAGAGCGTGCTGCCGGAGCGGGGCGTGGTGCAGAGCAGCAGCGTTCGGGGCGGTGGCGTGGTCATGTCAGCGGCTATCTCGCCGGGGGCGGACGGAGCGGGATTGAAAAAGGGCCCCGGTTTTATCCGGAGCCCGTTTTGGTATCGTGCCGGTGGCCGGGCCGATCAGTGGCTGTGGCCCTTGTCCCAGTCTTCCTGCTTGGGCAGGATTTCGAACGTATGTTCGGGCGGGGGCGAGGACACGGTCCATTCCAGCGTGTCGGCATATTCGTTCCAGTAGTTGTTCTCGGTCACCTTGGCGCCGCGGAACAAGGAATAGAACATGATGCCGAAGAACAGCAGGAACGAGGCGAAGCTGAGCAGCGCGCCCCAGCTGGAGACATAGTTCCAGTAGGCGAAGGCTTCCGGGTAGTCGATATAGCGGCGCGGCATGCCCTGACGGCCCAGGAAGTGCTGCGGGAAGAACGTGAGGTTCACGCCGATGAAGAACATCCAGAAATGCAACTTGCCCCAGAATTCGGGATATTGCCGCCCGGTCATCTTGCCGAACCAGTAATAGACCCCGGCGAAGATGGTGAAGGCCGCGCCCATCGACATGGTGTAGTGGAAATGCGCCACGACATAGTAGGTGTCGTGATAGGCGCGGTCGATGCCGGCCTGACTGAGCACGATGCCGGTGACGCCGCCCATGGTGAACAGGATCAGGAAGCCGAAGGCGAACAGCATCGGCGTCTTGAACTCGACCGAGCCACCCCACATGGTGGCGATCCAAGAGAAGATCTTCACCCCTGTCGGCACCGCGATGACCATCGTGGCCAGCATGAAATAGGACTGCTGGGAGAGCGACATGCCGACGGTATACATGTGGTGCGCCCAGACCACGAAGCCGATGGCGCCGATCGCGATCAGCGCCCAGACCATCGGCAGATAGCCGAACACCGGCTTGCGCGAGAAGGTGGCGAAGACGTGGGACACGAGGCCGAAGCCGGGCAGCACCACGATATAGACTTCCGGGTGGCCGAAGAACCACAGGATATGCTGATAGAGGATCGGATCGCCGCCGCCGGCGGGATCGAAGAAGGTGGTGCCGAAATTGCGATCCGTGAGCAGCATGGTGATGGCGCCGGCCAGCACCGGCAGGGCCAGAAGGATCAGCCATGCGGTGACGAAGATCGACCACGAGAACAGCGGCACCTTGAACAGGGTCATGCCGGGCGCGCGCATGTTGAGGAAGGTGGTGATCATGTTGATCGCGCCGAGGATCGAGGAGGCGCCGGAGACGTGCACCGCGAAGATCGCGAGGTCCATCGACATGCCCGCTTCGGTGGTCGAGAGCGGCGGATAGAGCACCCAGCCCACGCCTGAGCCGAGTTGATCATTGCCTCCGGGCGAAAACAGCGAAGCAAGGCCGAGGCAGACCCCGGCGACATACATCCAGAAGCTGAGGTTGTTCATCCGCGGGAAGGCCATATCGGGCGCGCCGATCTGCAATGGCATGAAGAAGTTGCCAAAGCCGCCGAACAGCGCCGGAATCACCACGAAGAACATCATCAGCACGCCATGATAGGTGATCAGGACGTTCCAGAGATGGCCGTTGGGGGTGCAGGTTTCCGGGGTCGAGAACAGGTGAAACCCTTCGAGGCACATGTATTGCACGCCGGGGCTCATCAACTCGAGCCGCATGAACACGGTAAAGAGAACGGCGATGAAACCGACCACGGCGGAGACCATCAGGTAGAGAAGCCCGATGTCCTTGTGATTGGTCGACATGAACCAGCGGGTGAAGAAGCCGCGGGTGTCTTCATGGTCGTGGCCGTGAATGGCTGCGTCTGCCATGCGGTGCCTCCTGTTGCATATGCATCCGGCGCGTTCCGGATGGAATCCGCGCCTCTGTCCAAGGGGTTTTTAGGCTGAGGGGCAGGGCGGAGCAACGGCAGAAATTGATCTGGATCAAATTATTTTGTCGCACCCTGAAGATTTCAGGCGCTGAAAACAACGTTTTGCGCGCCGCCCGGCGGTTTCACGGCCCGGGATGGCGGCAAAACGAAAACGGGGGGCGCGTGGCCCCCCGTTTGCAGTCTGCCCCGGTGGTCCGGGGTTACTGGCGGATCAGTCGGAGGATTTGGTTTCCTCGCCGTCCTTCATCTCGGCATCGGGCGAGTGCGCGGCGAGATAGGCAGCGACATCTTCCTGGTTCTTCTTCATCTTGAAGGTCATTTTCGATTTCGCGGCGAAGCCCTGGTCAGCGAGCCAGGTCTTGGGGTCTTCCATGTAGGTTGCCACGGTTTCTTCGGTCCAGACAAACTCGGCTGCTGCGGCTTCCTGCAGGCCGTCGCCGTATTTGAAATCTTCCTGAGTGCCGGCCACGCGGCCGATCACGCCGTAAAGGTTCGGGCCGGTCTTGCCACCTTTCATGATCTCGTCGCCATCCGGAGAGACGATCATGTGGCAAGCCTTGCACTTCTTGAATTCTTTTTCGCCATTTTCGGCGTCGCCCGACGCAAAGGCCGGGGCCGCGAGGGCGAGAAGGGCGGCGGTGGTGGTCAGTAGGGTTTTCATGGTTACCTCGTTTGCTGTTCCAGCGGAGTTCGTCCGGGACTTGATATAGCCGGGAGGGTATCAGTGACAAGCGAAAGACGCGGGCTGATTTGTCACAGGTGGGTGAGTTTCAACGGATTTGGCGCGACGATGCGCGGTGCGGCGCCGGCTCGTGCTGCATCGGGTCGGGATTTCCTCTGCCTTGGCCATGGCGCTCAACGTTCCGGGCACCGACTTGTTCCGTGGCGGGCGAAAAAAACGTCATTCGCCGAACACCGCCGGGAAGGTGGTGCGCAGCGCACTGTCGAGATCGGCTATCGCTACCGGCAGACCGAGATCGACCAGGCTGGTGACGCCATGACCGGAGATGCCGCAGGGCACGATGCCGGAAAAATGCTCGAGATCGGGTTCGACATTGATCGAGATGCCATGGAAGCTGACCCATTTGCGCAGGCGGATGCCGATGGCGGCGATCTTGTCTTCGCGCGGGGAACCATCGGGCAGGGCCGGTTTTTCGGGCCGCGCGACCCAGACTCCGACGCGGCCATCGCGGATTTCACCGCTGACGTTGAACTCGGCCAGGGTGGCGATCACCCAGCTTTCCAGCTGTTGCACGAAGCGGCGCACGTCATGACCGCGCTTGCCGACATCGAGCATGACATAGACCACCCGCTGACCGGGGCCATGATAGGTGTATTGACCGCCGCGACGGGCCTCGTGCACCGGGAAACGGCCGGGATCGGTCAGGTCGCGGGGCTTGGCGGAGGTGCCGGCGGTATAGAGAGGCGGATGTTCGAGCAGCCAGATGCATTCCGGCGCTTCGCCCGCGGCGATGGCGGCGGCGCGGGTCTCCATGAAGCGCAGCGCCTCGATGTAGTCGGTCAGCCCGTCGGAGATTTTCCATTCCACCATGGCAAGGGAGATAGCATCTGGGCCGCGGATCGCAAGGGCGGGCTTTGCTGCGGGCGGGCGTGGAAGCGGGGCTGCTATTTTGCGCAAGTTGCTCGCAAGATATTGAAATTGCAGGGAAAATCCGCGATAAATTCAACTGCCGTCGGCGGGTTGGGGCGCGAATTGCCCAAGCAGGCTGGCATAGGTTTCGACGCCCTGCGCGCCGGTGACGAGATGTTTGAGATCGAACACCATGGCCGGGACACCGCGAATGCCCTTTTCGATCCAGAATTGCTGCATCGCGCGGACATGCGGGGCGAAATGTTGGTCGTCGAGCACGGCCCGCGCGGCAGCTTGATCAAGCCCGATCTCGCCGGCGATCGCCGCCAGCGTGGCGACATCCGAGACATCGCGCCCGTCGCTGAAATGCGCCGCGAACAGCGCCAGCTTCATGTCGGTCTGGCGGCCCTGTTCCTCGGCCCATTCGATCAGCTGGTGGGCGCGGAAGGTATTCACCATCCGGCTGTCATCGGAAAAGTTGAAGGCAAAGCCGAGCGACTGGCCCAGAGCGGTGAGCCGCTGGCGCGCGGCGACGCTTTCCTCTGCCGAGGTGCCGTATTTCTCGGCCAGATGCTCGCGCATGTTCTGGCCCTCGGGCGGCATCTGCGGGTTGAGCTCGAACGGGTGCCAGAGCAGGTGTGCGCGGATGCCGGTCTGGGCCAGCGCCTGGGCCAGCTGGCGATAGCCGATGATGCACCAGGGGCAGACCACATCGGAGACGATATCAATCCGCAGCATGTCGTCGGGTGTTTCGACCATGGGTCTTTCTCCTCGCTGGGCCAAGGATGCGCGGGCGCGGGCGCGATGGCAAGGGCGCAGGGGATGCCCGGCGCCATGCCAGTTTGACCTTGCCATGAAGGGCGCGCTGGCTCCATACTCGATGGCAATTGCCCGTCGGCGGAGAGCTGCCGGATGTGAATGGGCCTCTTATCTGTGGCCGGATTGCGGCCATTGACCCGGTATCGGATTTATCGAAAGGGAATATTATGAAACTCAAACACCTCATCGCGGTCGTGATTTCGGCCAGTTTTCTCGGCACCGCGCCGGCGCCGGTTGCGGCGGACAACAACCTTGCCGCCGGGATTGTCGGCGCCATTGTCGGCGGTGCCATCGTCAATGAAGCGCACAAGAACAAGCAGCGCAAATCGCAGACGCGCTATTACCGGACCACCAAGAAGAAATCGCCGGGCATGTCGAGCGCGCAGCGCGAGAGCAATCGCGAAGTGCAGACATCGCTCAACCATTTTCAATGGAACGTCGGCACCGCCGATGGCGTGCTGGGGCGTAATTCGCGCACCGGGATCTCGCAATATCAGGCCTTCATGCAGTTTCCCGTCACCGGCGAGCTGACCGAGCTGGAGCGCACCATCCTCGTCACCTCCTATCAGAAGGCGATCCTGGGCGGCGCGGCTGTGATGCAGACGGTTTCGACCCATCCGCAGGGCATCCGCGGGCTGCTTCTGGAAACCCGCGAACAGATGCTCGGCGTGACCATGGCGGGCGGACAGGGCTACCAGGGCGGCTCGATCGGCGGGTTGCCGCCGCAGATTTCCGAAGCCGTGCATGAGATCGCGCGCAACTCGAATGTCGAACCACAGCAGCTGATCGCGCGGGCGGGCTTCATCCAGCTGGCCGACATGAATGCCGACGGGCGCACCGACTACCTGATCGACACATCGGTGACCGGCTCGGGCTTCTGGTGCAACGGCAATTCCTGCGCCGTGCGGGTCTTTGCCTCGACGCCACAGGGCTATCAGCGCAACGATTTCCAGGCCGTGAATGCGACGCCTGCGATGTTCAGCTGTCAGCACGGGCTGTGCCAGATCAATGACGCCGGCACCGTAATGGCCAGCGCGCCGGCGCCAGCGCCTGCGCCGGTGGTGACATTGCCGCCGGTGACCAGCGCGGTCGTGCCGCAAACCAGCGCGCCGGCCTTTTCGTCGCAGCTGGCCTCGGCTGCGGAGCCGGCCAAGCCGAGCTTGCCGACCTTTGCCGCGCCGCCGGCGCCGCAAATGGTCTCGCTGGCCTCGCATTGCGCCAAGATCAGCCTGGTCACCTCGTCGAATGGCGGGTTTGTGACCGAAGCGCGGCTGGTCGATCCAAACCAGGCGCTGGGCGAGCAGTTTTGCCTGGCGCGCGGCTATGCAATGGATCAGGGCCAGGCGATGACAGCCAAGATCCAGGGCTTCACCGACGCCCAGATCGCCCGCCAGTGCAGCGATTTCGGCGCCTTGCTGAAAGCTCAGACGGGTGCGCTCTCCACCACGCCGCGCGCGGCGCTGGTGCAGCAGGTCGCGGGCTTTGCCGGCAGCACGGGGATGAACCCCGAGCAGCTGGCCGGGACGGCGAAGATCTGTCTCTCGGTGGGCTATCGCACCGATGACATGGATGTCGCCATCGGTTCGGCGCTGGTTCTGGCCGGACTCGGGCAGGACGCCTATGGCGAGCTTCTGGGCCATCACCTGGTCTCGGGTATCGGCACGGCGGAGCGCCCCGACCTGGCGATGGGCTGGTATGAGGCGGCGCTGCTGGCGGCCCCGGTGTTCGCGCCGGGACAGCCCGAACGCAGCGGGTTGATCCGCAAGGCGACGATGATGATGAACGGCCAGAGCGCCGCGCCGGTGACCACACCCGAGCCGGTATCGGCGCAGGGCGGGCTCGATCTCAAGGGCTTTGCCTCGAAGGCGGCCGGCCTGTTGAGCGGTGCGACGGCGACGTCAGACTAGGCACGCCGCGAAACGGCGATACGCAAACGGAAGGGCGCCCCCGGTGGGAGCGCCCTTTTTCATGGGCTTTGGCAGCACGGATTTTCCCGGCGGCAAGCGCGCATTCCCTCTTCACATCGTGCAAACCCTTCGCTATACGGCGCCTCACCAAGCCTCAGACTGTGCGGTCGTGGCGGAATTGGTAGACGCGCAGCGTTGAGGTCGCTGTGGGGTAACACCCGTGGAAGTTCGAGTCTTCTCGACCGCACCAAACTCTCTGACAGCGACGCTCGAAATCACGCACCCGCCCGGGCGGCGGAGGGATTCGCGCATCGGCCGGGCCGGGCGATGCGGCGGCCGGAGGAGCGCCGCCGCGGAGGAGATACGACAATGCAGGATCGAAAAGAGAATCGGCCATGATCCGAGGCTGGCGGCGGCATGTAACGGCGATGTGTCACAACGCGACGTCGCGCTCGAACGGCCACGACGCAACGGCATTTCAGCGTCGGGGTTTACTCTTGGTCAAGTGAGGCCTCTACTTTGCGGCGAGACGCCAGGAGAGGAGTTTGCCGACATGGACATGAATTTTGGAATCCGCGACGAGATCGAGCCGCTTTTGGAGCGGGTGCGCGCGATGATCCGCGACGAGATCGTGCCGCTGGAGGATGAGTATCACGCCGAGATCGCCAAGGGCGACCGCTGGACCTTCACCAAGCGCCAGGCGGAAATCCTGGAAGGGCTGAAGGCCAAGGCCAAGGCCGACGGGCTGTGGAATTTCTGGCTCACCGACAGCACGCGCGGATTTGGCCTCAGCACGGTGGAATACGCCTATTTCGCCGAAGAGATGGGCAAGACGCCGATGGGCGCGGAAGTGTTCAACTGCTCGGCGCCCGACACCGGCAATATGGAAGTGCTGGAGCGGTTCGGCGCGGAATGGATGAAGGAAAAGTGGCTGTCGCGGCTGCTGGAGGGCGAGATCCGCTCGGCCTATCTGATGACCGAGCCGGATGTGGCCTCGTCGGACGCGACCAACATCGCCATGTCCTGCGTGCGCGACGGCGATCACTATGTGATGAACGGCGAAAAATGGTGGTCCTCGGGGGCGGGCGATCCGCGCTGCGAGGTCTATATCGTGATGACCAAGACCGGCGGCGATGATGCACCCCGGCATCAGCAGCATTCGATGCTTCTTGTCCCCGCCGACACGCCGGGAATCGAGGTTTTGCGCCCGATGCAGGTCTATGGCCACGACGACGCGCCGCACGGGCATATGCATCTCAAGTTCACCGATGTGCGGGTGCCGGCGGATCACATGATCCTCGGCGAAGGCCGCGGATTCGAGATCGCCCAGGGGCGGCTTGGACCGGGACGGATTCACCACTGCATGCGCGCCATCGGCCAGGCCGAAGCGGCGCTGGCACGGATGTGCAAGCGGGCGCTGGAGCGGGAAGCCTTCGGCAAGCAGATTGCCCATCTCGGGGCGAATTACGACATCATCGCCAATGCCCGCATGGAGATCGAGCAGGCGCGGCTGTTGTGCCTCAAGGCGGCCTGGATGATCGACAAGGGCGATGCGCGCGAAGCCGCGCCGTGGATTTCGATGATCAAGGTGGTGGCACCACTGACCTCGCTGCAAATTCTCGACGATGCGGTGCAGATGCACGGCGGTGCGGGCGTGAGTCAGGAGACACCGCTGGCGATTGCCTGGACCCAGGTGCGCACATTGCGGCTGGCGGATGGGCCGGATGCGGTGCACCGCCGCCAAGTGGCCCGCAAGGAGCTGAAGAAATACACCCAGCAGAAGGTGTGACGCGACCGGTGCGTGCGAGCACGCACCCTACGAATGAAAACGGCGCCCCGCGAAGGAGGCGCCGTTTTTCCTTTTTATTCCTGAGCTTACTCGCCTGCGTAGCGGGTATCCGGGCGGTAGGAGATGCTCTCGGAGGCCCTGAATCGGCCGCCTTCGAGCTTCTCGATCTTGCCCTCGCGCAACAGCTGGCCGAAGGAGCGCAGCCCGTCTTCGCGCGAGAACTCGTCCTTCTCGACCTGGCGCACATGGGTCATCAGCTGCGGGCGCGAGAACTGTTCGCGACCTTCCACGAATGAGAGGTAGGCGGCTGCGGCTTCGAGCAGCTCGGGCAGGCTGCCTGCGCCGACGCTTTCGGCATATTCGGCGAAATCGCTATCGGCGGCGACGTCTTCGGGAACGGCAACGGCGGCTCCCATGGCGACCCGGCGCGGGCGCACCGGCGCGGCCGGTTTGGCGTCGTCGATATCGACACGCTGTTCGGCGACCAGCTTGAGCGGCGCGGGGCGCGGAGCCTCGGGGCGGCGGGTCTGGACATTGCCGACCTCGGGGCGGCGCGGGCGCACCACATTGGCCAGATCATCGCGGTAGGCTTCGGTATCCGGGCCGTCGCCTTTCAGCTTGCCACCGGCACCTTCTTCGGCCTTGGCAGCGGCGACGGCGGCCCTGAGATGGGCAATGGCGTTGCGGCGGCCCTTGCCGGTTTCCTCATCGAGCTGAGTGTCGGCTTCGGCAAAGATACGGCCCATTTCGCTTTCGGCGTCGGCGACGAAGGGCGTTTGGCGATCTTCGTCGCTGTCGGAGTCGTCGGCGCCGAAGATGTTGTCGTCTTCGTCATCGTCCTCACTGTCGGCGTCAAAGCGGGCGAACTCTTCGGCGTCTTCATCCTCGTCCGCGTCGGCTTCAAAACGGGCGAAGTCCTCGTCCTCGTCGTCCTCGTCCTCGAAATCGTCGTCGAAATCCGTCGCGACGGCTGCGTCTTCCTCGAAATCTTCGTCTTCGAGCGCCTCTTCGCCGGCGGCCATGTCGGCGCCTTGCAGTTCGGCCTCGACCGCGGCGAGTTCGCGCAGCAGTTCTTCTTCTTCTTCCGCCGAGAGTCCGGATGCGTCGTCCTGCGCCTCTTCCTCGATTCCGCCTGCAGCGACCGCGGCTTCGAAATCGACGCGTTTCATCTTGATGATGCGGGCGCGGATCGGGGCGTCCTCGTCGGCGACGTCTTCAACGTCGTCGTCGGACAGGACTTCGACCTCGGGTTCGGGTTCGGCTATTTCGGCGACGAGATCGGGTGTGACCTCGGCCTCGTCTTCTGCGCCTTGAACGATTTCGTCGTCGTCCTCGAAGGGCTCGGGGAAGAAGAGCTCTTCGTCATCCTCTTCAACTTTGTCGTCCTCGTCGTCCTCGTCGTCGTCCTCAGCGGCGCTGAAGCTCTCGAGCATGGCAGAAATGTCTGCATCGTCGGTCGCGACGGGCGCGTTTTCGGCCTCTTCGGCGGCGTCATCGAGGGCGAGCGCGGCTTCAAGCTCCTGATGCGTTTCGGCGAGGAAATCGTCGGCGTGTTCATCTTCGGAATAGAGCGGATCGGCGCCGGTTGCGCGGCCTTGCGAAACCACGGCGCGGATGCGGCGCAGCTTGGCGGCGACGCTGTTGGCATCGTCTTCCGCTTCAGCCAGGGCCACGACATCTTCTGCTTCGGGTTCCTCGACCACCGGTTCCTCGGCGACAGGCTCGGCGATCTCGGCAGGGATCTCGGCGGCAACATCATCGCGAGAGGCGATATCTTCGTCGGCATCGGCCTCGGCATCGACCTGCGCGCTCAGGTCGGCGGCGGGGGCGGTGTCTTCGGTGGTCTCGTCGGCGATCGAAGCTGCGACCGGGGCCATCTCGTCGGCAATGCCGTCGGGCTGGGACAGGATGTCTTGCGTGAGGTCTTCGGCTTCGACTTCGGGTTCGGTCTTGGCGGCAGGGGCGGTTTTGGCCGGCGCACTGAACTCCTCGGCCTTGGACTCGGCCTCTGCTTCGCGCATGGCGAGCGGCAGGATCGAACCCCTGTCGGCACGCAGCACGATGCTGTTCTCTTCCATACGCGCCTCGACCCGGCGCGAAATCTCCTTCTCGGCGATGCGTGCCAGCATTTCTGCATCCGGGGTCGGAGGCTCGGCCCCGAAGTATCGATCATCGGCGGCAAGATCGCGGAAATACTCGGCAATTGCCTTCATGGTTCCGAAGGAATCATCGAAGCCTTCAAGAGTGCACGAGAACGTGCCATACGAAACTGTAAGGATCTTGTTGGTATCAACCATGATGAATGCTCGCCCAATGTTTTCTGAGTTGCCTAAACTTGTAATCTCCTATCCCAGACGAAAGCGGCCCGAATCTTGGATGTTTAGCGTATCATTTCGTGACAAGAATGTGACCTGTTTCCGTTTTGGGCAACAATAGGGGATGGCCAACACGATTGTTCACGATACGCAACCAGTCACTCTAGTTGGCGGTGGAAAGGTGAAAAAATCGTTGCTTGATGCGGCGATTGTTCACGCACCGAGAATGGTGGCGGCGGATGGGGCGGCGGATCGGGCGCTGGCCCTGGGGCATATACCCGATGCCGTGATCGGCGATTTCGATTCGATCAGCGCGGCGGCGCGGGCGGCGATTCCGGCTGAGAGGCTGCATCCGATTGCCGAACAGGACAGCGACGATTTCGAGAAATGCCTGAGCCGGATCGAGGCGCCGCTGGTGATCGGCGTCGGTTTTGGCGGCGGGCGGCTCGATCACCAGCTGGCGGCGCTGCATGGGCTGATGCGTTATCCAGACCGGCCCTGCATTCTGCTCGGCAGGCGCGATCTGGTGTTCCTTGCACCGCCGCAACTGCGGCTCGACCTGCCGGAGGGCACACGCTTTTCGCTGTTCCCAATGGCTGAGGTGCGGGCGCGCTCGTCCGGGCTACGCTGGCCGGTCGAAGGGATCGGCTTTGCGCCGGGGCAGCGGATCGGGACATCGAACATCGTCAGCGGGCCGGTGCAGCTCGACTGCGACCGGCCCCACATGCTGATCATTCTGCCGGTTGCACTGGTACGGTATCCGGTTCGCGCTCTGCAAGCGGCGGGCGGGCGCCGCTGGAGCGCTCGGTGAGCACGATGAAGAGCCCGGCGGCGACGGTGATGGCGATGCCCCAGAGCGCCAGCCCGTTGGGCCAATCGCCGAACACCGCCCAGCCGAGCGCGGCGGCGACGGGAATTTCGAGATATTGCATCGGTGCCAGGGTGGCCGAAGGGGCATAGCGCAGCGACCATGTCATCAACAGATGGGCCAGTGTGCCGATGATGCCGATGCCGAGCAGCAGGGCGATTTCTTCGGAATTAGGGGCGATATAGACCAGCGGCGCAAAGTCCGCGCTTGTGCCCAGAAGCAGCGCCGGGCCGAGGATCAGCGCCGCCATCACGCCGCTGACCGCCTGAAGCCCGATCGGATCGGTTTCCTTGGCGATCTGCCGGGTGATCAGCATGAACACCGCGAAATTGAGCGCCACGCCGAGCGGCAGCAGCGCGGCCCAGCCGACCGCGGCAAAGCTGGGCTGAACCACCAGGAGGGTGCCGACAAAGCCGACCACAGCTGCGGAGAGGCGGCGGCGCCCGACATGTTCGTCAAGCACGAAGCGACCGAGCAGCAGCATGATGAACGGCATGACGAAGGCAATGGCGACAGCATCGGCCAGGGGCAGGTATTGCAGCGCCGACACCATCATGCCGATGCCGAGAATGTGCAGCAGGGTGCGCAGCGCGGTCAGGCGCAACACCCGGCCGCGCATTCGCCAGACGCGGTTGGACAGCATCACCAGCGGGATCAGAAGCAGGGCCTGCACGGTGAAGCGGAAGAACAGCAACAGGCCGATGGCGACCGACTGCCCGAGTAGTTTGGCCACGGCATCCCCGAGCGGGGCGAGCACACAAAACCCAAGCATGAGGGCGATACCAAGAAGGGGGCGATCCACTGACATTACGCCAAGCTAGGACGAAAAGCAGGGCTTGGCAATTACATGTTGCAGGGCGTGCGCGCAGCTCTCGTTAGGCGGGAAAGGAGCGCGGGGATCATACCGGGAGCATGTGCGAACTAAGCTGTGGCCGCCGCTGAACCGCCGGGAGAAGGCGGTTGATTTGCCGTGCATTCCGCTGTGTAAGGATTTCATGACAACCGAAACGGACATTCGAAAAGCCCTGGATCATCTGCACGCCGGGGGGTTCAAGCCGGCGCTGAAACTGGCGCGGATCGGGATGAAGCGCCACAAGACGCATCCGTTCTTTGCAAATATCGCCGGAGTGGCAACCGGCGCGCTCGGATCGCCGCGCGAGGCGGTGGGTTATTTCAAACAGGCGCTGGTGCTCGATCCCGGTTTTGTCGATGCGCGGCGCAATCTTGCGCAGGCGCTGATACAGTTGCAAAAGCCGGAGGCGGCGCTGTCCCAGCTGGAACGGGTATTGGCGCAGGCGCCGGATGACGCCGATGCGTGGTATCTGAAGGCGCAGGCGCTGCTGGCGACGGGCGCGGCGCAGGAGGCCGAGGCGGCGGCGGGCGAGGCGCTGCGCCTGAAGCCGGGACGGGCGGCGGCACTGAACCTCAGGGCGCTGGCGCGCAACGCACAGGGGCGCGAGGCCGAGGCGCTGGAGGATTTCGAGGCTGCGCTGGCAAGCGAGCCGGACAATGTGCAGACCTTGCTGAACATTTCGCTGCCGTTGGCGCGGGCGCTGCGCGGTGATGAGGCCGCAACGGCGATCCGGCGGGCCACGGAACTGGCCGGGGATCGCGCCGATGTGTGGCTGCGCTATGGTGCGCATCTGATCGAGACCGGCGCGCCGGAGGAGGCCAAAGCGGCGTTGCAGCGGGTGCTGGCGCTCGATCCGGGCCATGCGGATGCGATCGAGCAGTTGGCGGAACTCAACGATGCGGCGGAAAACCGGGATACGTTACGGCTGGCGAAACAGGCGCTGCGCAAGGTGCGCAAAGGCAGCGAGGCCGAGGCCAGCCTGCATTTCGCGTTGGCCCGGATTGCGATGAAAGAGGGCGAGGACGCCGAAGCGGTGGCGCAGCTCGGTCAGGCCAATGCGGGCATGGCACGGCTGTTGCCGCATGACGCGAAGGCCGATGCGGCGCAGATGGAAGCCGTGATGGCGCGGTTTGCAGAGCCGGAAGCGGCAAGCCCGGAGGCGGCGCCGGGGCCGGCAAGGCCGATCTATGTCATCGGTCTGCCGCGCTCGGGCACGACGCTGGCCGAGGCGGTTCTGGCCGGTAACCCGAAGGTCGCGGCCTTGGGAGAACGGGCGGTACCGGGGGTGTTGCTCGGCCCTTACGTAGTGGAGGGGCGCGATTTCGGGCCAGCGGAGCGCGCGGCGTTTGTGGCCGAGGATGTCGCCCGGCTGCCCCGGTTGGTCGAGGGCCGTGCGGCCTATGTCGACAAGATGCCGGAGAATTACCGGCTGATCGGGTTTCTGGCCGCGGCCCATCCCGAGGCCCGCTTCATCGAGCTCCGGCGCGATCCGAGGGATGTGGCGCTGTCGCTCTGGCAGGCGCGGTTTTCCGGGACTGCGCTGAGCTATGCCTATGATCTCGAGGCGATGGCACAGCGTTTCAACCTCTATGCCCGCATGATGGCGCATTGGCGCCGGGTTGTGCCGGGGCGCATCCTGCAGGTGCGTTACGAGGACATGGTGGGCGATATCGCCGCGACCAGCCGGGCGATGGCGGCGCATTGCGGGCTTGACTGGGTGGCTGGGATGGCAGAGCCGCATGCGGCGGCGGGGCAGGTTCTGACCGCGAGCGCGACCCAGCTGCGCCAGCCGGTGCATGGCCGGTCGGTGGGCAAATGGCGGCGGTTCGAGACGATGCTGGCGCCGTTTGTGGCCGGGCTCGATCCGGCGCTGTGGCCGGAAATCGCAGAGTAAAGCGCGCGCAGCTTCAGCAGTTGGGCACGTTGACGGCGAGACCGCCAAGCGAGGTCTCCTTGTATTTCTCGCTCATGTCGAGGCCGGTCTGGCGCATGGTTTCGATGCAGGCATCGAGCGGCACCAGATGAGTGCCATCGCCGCGCAGCGCCAGCGAGGCCGCCGAAACCGCCTTGATCGCGCCGAGCCCGTTGCGTTCGATGCAGGGCACCTGCACCAGCCCCTTCACCGGATCGCATGTCATCCCGAGGTGATGCTCGAGCGCGATCTCGGCGGCGTTTTCCACTTGCTCCGGCGTGCCGCCCATCACCGCGCAAAGCCCGGCGGCGGCCATCGCGGCGGCGGAGCCAACCTCGGCCTGGCAGCCGGCTTCGGCGCCGGAGATCGAGGCGTTGTACTTGACCAGCCCGCCGATGGCGGCGGCGGTGAGCAGGAAATCCTCGATCTTCGACGGAGCCGCACCCGGCACATGATCGAGCCAGTAGCGGATCACGGCGGGCATCACCCCGGCGGCGCCATTGGTCGGCGCGGTGACGACCTGGCCGCCGGCGGCGTTTTCCTCGTTGACCGCCATGGCATAGGCCGACATCCAGTCGTTGATCGTGTGCGGCGCGTTGAGATTGAGGCCGCGTTCGGCTTCGAGCTGTTCGCGGATCGAGCGGGCGCGGCGTTTGACCTTGAGGCCGCCGGGCAGTTCACCCTCCGCTTGCAGGCCGCGCTCGATGCAATCGTTCATCACCTGCCAAAGCCGCGCCGTGCCTGCGGAGAGCGACTGGGCGCAGCCGCGGGCGATCTCGTTGGCGCGTTTCATTTCGGCGATGGTCTTGCCGGAATGTTCGGCCATTTCCAGCATCTCGGCGGCGGATTTGAACGGGTAGGGCACCGGATCGCCCTCGTCGGTGTCCTTGCCCGCGGCCAGCTCGGCCTCGGTCAGCACGAAGCCGCCGCCGACGGAATAATAGGTCTCCTGCAAGGTAACATCGCCCTGGGCATCGGTGGCCATCAGGATCATGCCGTTGGCATGGCCGGGCAGGGGCGGGCCATAATCGAACACCAGGTCGTCCTTTGGCGAAAAGCGCAGCTCGGGCAGGCCGGGGGGCGCGATGCGGCCGGTGGTGCGGATCGCTTCCAGCGTGGCTTCGGCCTTGTCACGGTCATAGCTCTCGGGGACGAAACCGGCGAGGCCGAGGATGGTGGCGCGATCAGTGGCGTGACCGACGCCGGTGAAGGCGAGCGAGCCGTGCAGCGAGCCTTTGAGGCCGGCAAAGACAAAGGGCGAGGCGCGCATGCGATCGAGAAACCGCGCGGCGGCCACCATCGGACCCATGGTATGCGACGAGGACGGGCCTACGCCGACCTTGAACATCTCGAAGACGGAAAGGAACATCTAGGTCGCGCTTCCTTCAGGCGGGATCGGGGGCGAGGGATTCGAAAAGGGGGTTTCGCCCAGCCCTTCCGCGAGAATGGCGGCTTTGACGCTGTCGCGCTGTTCGATCCGCGCCGCATGGGCGGCCAGATGCGGCGTGGACGCGAGATCGAACCAATCGGTGCCGCCGCGCGGGTAGAGAGCCATCCAGCGCAAGAGGACGGGGATGTAGAGATCGAGCGCCGATATCGGGATGGCGTTGAAATAGGGCGGTTGGGTGGCGGCCAGGGTTTCGAGCGTTTTGAGGTGGGTTTTGATCGCGCCTTGCATCGCGCTGCGCAGAGCCGCCTGCGCCACCGGGTCGGGGCCGGTGTATTTCTCGGGATAAAACAGCATGCGCAGCCCGGCATGCAGGGTGTTGGAGGTGAAAAACAGCCATTTGAGAAAATCGCCGCGTTCAGGGGCGGCCGGGGCGGGGGCCAATGCGCCATGGCTGTCGGCCAGCCACAGCAGGATCGCGGCGGTCTCGAAGATCGGGCCTTGCGGGGTTTCCAGCGTCGGGATCAGGCCGTGCGGGTTGAGCGCGAGATAGGCGCGCGCGCGCTGGCCCTGCGCTGTGCGGTCGACCAGCGTAGATTCATAGGGTGCGCCGAGTTCGTCGAGCGACAGGCGCACGATCAGCGAGGCGTTGTCGGGGGCGTAGTGCAGGCGATAGGGCGGCGTCATGTCCTGTTTTTCCGGTTGTGGCGGGCGGAGGATGCCATCGCACCTTTGAAACCGGCGCAGGTCAACCTTTTCTTAACCATGTCTCGGAACAATGGGCGAACATGTTGGCGAAACAGGGACGAGAGATGAAACAAGCTGGATGGGTGGCGATCTTGGCGGCGATGCTGCTGCTCGGTATGGTACTGGCGCCCGCAATGGCAGAACCCAGATCCCGAGACAGCGCGATCGCGTCGGGAACAGGGAGCTTGCCCGAGACGTTGCAAGAGCAATTGGAGCGCCATCCCGATCGGTTCCTCGAAGAAATTGCCGCCCTGATCATCGGCCATGGCTGGGACGGCGCGATAGACGCGCGGGGAATTGCGCAATTCGTGGCGCTGGAGCTGGCCCGAAAGCGGGCCTATCACCTGAGGCGCCTGCAACAGGGCGATCTGGATGGCGACGGGGCCATCGCGCGAGACGAGCTCGCAGTATTGCAGGCGGCCAGTTCGGCGCGCCAGAAGGGGCTGCTGGAAATGGATCACCGTCTTGCGGATGGCAATCGCGACGGCGACGTGAGCGCGCGCGAGCTGTTTGCGATGGCCGATGCCAGGGCGCGCGAGCATGTGGCACGGCGCGGGCTGAGCGACCTGGCGGCGCTGATCGCATTTGACCGCGACGGCGACGGCGCAATCGGCCTTGACGAAGTGCTGCACCCTGCTGCGGCAGGCTCACGCCGGCGTGAGCC
>CBDUGF010000008.1:0-56854 GCA_965366835.1 uncultured Rhodobacterales bacterium | reverse complement strand
GATTCGATCAAGCTCTACGAGCGCGGGGCCGAGCTGAAGAAGCGCTGCGAGACCAAGCTCAAGGACGCCGAGGAGAAGGTGGCGGCGATCACGCTGGATGGTGAGGGCAACCCGGCGGGGTTGAAGCCGGTCGAAGGGCTTTAGGCCGTGTTCGAGACGGTTTTGCGCGCTGATGCCGCGGCGGTGAGCACCTGTCTCGAACGGGTGATCGAAGGCGATCAGCCGCTGGCGCAGGCGATGCGCCATGCCGTGCGCGGGGGCAAGGGGGTGCGCGGCTTTCTGGTAATCGAATCGGCGCGGCTGTTCGGGATCGAGCGCGCGCAATCGGTCTGGCCCGCTGCGGCGATCGAGGCGGTGCATGCCTATAGCCTGGTGCATGATGACCTGCCCTGCATGGATGATGACGATCTGCGACGCGGGCAGCCGACGGTGCACCGCAAATGGGACGAGGCGATGGCGGTTCTGGCCGGGGATGCGCTGCAAACACTGGCATTCGAGCTGTTGGCGCGGGAAGAGACCAGCCCGGAGGCGGGCGTGCGCGCCGAACTGGTGCTGACGCTAGCGCAGGCGGCAGGCGCCCGGGGCATGGTGCTGGGACAGGCGCTCGATATCGCTGCCGAGAGTGCGGAAGCGCCGCTGACGCTGGCCGAGATCACCCGGCTTCAGGCGGGCAAGACCGGGGCTCTGATCACATGGTCGGCTCTGTGCGGGGCGCGGCTGGCGCAGGCGGATATCGAACCGCTGCGGGCCTATGGCGATGCGCTCGGGCGGGCCTTTCAGATCGCCGATGATGTGCTCGATGTGGAAGGCGATGCGCACGAGCTGGGCAAGGCCGTGGGCAAGGACGAGGCGGCCGGCAAGGCGACGTTTGTTTCGCATCTGGGGCTGGACGGGGCGAAACGCCGCGCTGCCGAGCTGGTTGACAGCGCCTGTGACGCCCTGTCTTGCTATGGGGAAAGGGGCGAAACCTTGCGCGAGGCCGCACGTTTCGCTATTGCGCGCCGAAGCTAGCGCCGCCGCGAACGCCAAGCCCCGAAGGGGACCCGATGTCAGACAAACCGCAAACCCCGCTGCTCGACACCGTGCAGACGCCCGCCGATCTGAAGCGGCTGAGCGATGCGCAGCTGCGCCAGCTGGCCAGCGAGCTGAGGGCCGAGACGATCTCGGTGGTGAGCGAGACCGGCGGGCATCTGGGCGCGGGGCTTGGGGTGATCGAACTGACGGTGGCGCTGCATCATGTGTTCGAGGCGCCCAAGGACAAGATCATCTGGGACGTGTCGCATCAATCCTATCCGCACAAGATCCTGACCGGGCGGCGCGACCGCATCCGCACCCTGCGCAAGAAGGGCGGATTGAGCGGATTCACCAAGCGCACCGAAAGCCCCTACGACCCGTTTGGTGCGGCGCATTCGAGCACCTCGATCAGCGCGGCGCTGGGCTTTGCCGTGGCGCGCGATCTGGGCGGGAGCTGCCCCGAGGGGCTGGGCGATGCCGTCGCGGTGATCGGCGATGGCGCGATGAGCGCGGGCATGGCCTTCGAGGCGATGAACAATGCCGGGCATCTGAACCGGCGGCTGTTCGTGATCCTCAACGACAATGACATGAGCATCGCGCCGCCGGTGGGGGCGTTTTCTTCGTATTTGAGCCGACTCTATGCGGGCGAGCCGTTTCAGGAATTCAGGGCCGCGGCCAAGGGCGCGGTGAGCCTGCTGCCCGAGCCGTTCCGGATCGGCGCGCTGCGGGCCAAGGACATGCTGAAAGGCATGGCCGTGGGCGGCACCCTGTTCGAGGAGTTGGGATTCTCCTATGTCGGGCCGATCGACGGGCATGACCTCGACCAGCTTCTGCCGGTTCTGCGCACGGCGCGGGCGCGCGCCACCGGGCCGATGCTGATCCACGTGCTGACCAAGAAGGGCAAGGGCTATGCCCCGGCGGAGCGGGCCGATGACAAGGGCCACGCGACCGCGAAATTCGACGTGGTGACCGGCGAGCAGAAAAAGGCGCCAAGCAACGCGCCGAGCTACACATCGGTGTTTGGCAGGACGCTGGTCGAACTGGCGGCGCAGGACGACAAGATCTGCGCGGTGACGGCGGCGATGCCCGATGGCACCGGGCTGAGCCTGATGGCCGAACGCTATCCCAGCCGCTGTTTTGACGTGAGCATCGCCGAGCAGCATGGGGTGACCTTCTGCGCCGGGCTGGCTGCCGCCGGAATGAAACCCTTTTGCGCGATCTATTCGACCTTTCTGCAACGGGGTTATGACCAGGTGGTGCATGATGTGGCGCTGCAAAACCTGCCGGTGCGCTTTGCGGTGGATCGCGCCGGGCTGGTCGGGGCCGACGGGGCGACCCATGCGGGCGCCTTTGACATCGCCTATCTCGCCAACCTGCCGAACATGGTGGTGATGGCCGCCGCCGACGAGGCGGAATTGAAGCATATGGTGGCCACCGCCGCGGCGCATGACAGCGGGCCGATCGCCTTCCGCTATCCGCGCGGCGAAGGCGCGGGCGTCGACATGCCCGAGGTGGCGCAGGTTCTGGAGATCGGCAAGGGCAGGATGATCCGCGAAGGCAAGGGCGTCGCTATCCTGTCGTTTGGCACCCGGCTGGGCGAGGTGATGAAAGCCGCCGAGGCGCTTGAGGCGAAGGGGATTTCACCGACCATCGCCGATGCGCGCTTTGCCAAGCCGCTGGACCGGGACTTGATACTCGGGCTGGCGCGCGCCCATGCGGCGCTGATCACCATCGAGGAAGGCGCCGTGGGCGGGTTCGGCTCACATGTGGCGCAATTGCTGGCCGAGGAAGGCGTGTTTGACGCCGGACTGAAATTCCGCGCGATGGTGCTGCCGGACAGCTTCATCGACCAGGCCAGCCCCGAGGACATGTATGACCAGGCCGGGCTGAGCGCGACCCATATCGAGGCCAAGGTGCTGGATGTGCTGGGCGTGGCGCGGATCGACACCAAACGGGCTTGATAGGCCCTATTCAGGCGGTTTAGAGACGGTATCCGCCAGCCTGGACATCCTGGCATCCAGCATTTCGAGCTTTGCCAGGACCTCATCGCGATAGGCATCGGTGTTGGCGACATCTTCTTCGTGATGCGCCTCCTGCATCGAGTTGACGATCAAGCCGACCAGCAGGTTGACCACCGCGAAGGTGGTGACGATGATGAACGGCAGGAAAAAGGCCCAGGCCAGAGGATAGACCGCCATGACGGGGCGGACGATGCCCATAGACCAGCTTTCAAGCGTCATGATCTGGAACAGTGTATAGGCCGAGAGGCCGAGCGTGCCGAACCAATCGGGGAAGCTGGCGCCGAACAGCTTGGTGGCGATAACGGCGCCGATGTAATAAAGCAGCCCCATCAGCAGGAAGACCGAGCCCATGCCCGGAACGGCACGGATGAAGCCTTCGACCACGCGGCGCAGCGACGGCGCGACCGAGATCACCCGCAGCACCCTGAGGATGCGCAGGGCGCGCAGCGCCGAGAAGCCCTGACCGGCGGGCGCGAGCGAAATGGCGACGATGACGAAATCGAAGATGTTCCAGCCATTGCGGAAGAAGCGCGGGCCATGAGCGACAAGCTTGAGCGCGATTTCAGCGACAAAGATGGCGAGGCAGATGTAATCGAGCGTGATGATCAGCGGGCCCGCCGCCTGCATCACGGTTTGCGAGGTTTCCAGCCCGAGGATGACCGCGTTGAACGCGATCACGGCGGTGATGAAATTGGCGAAGCGCGGATGATCGACCAGAGCGACGAGGCGTTGGCGCATGGGGTCAGTCTCCGGCTTGCATCAGGGCGGGCAGGCCATCGCGATAGCTGGGGTAGAGCAGGGAAACGCCAAGCTCCCGCTTGATCCGTTCATTGCGCACGCGTTTGGACTCAGCATAGAAGCTGCGCGCCATCGGGGTCATCTCGGCTGTCGCATAGTCTTCCTCGGGTGGTAGGGAGACGCCGAGCAGAGCGGCGGCATGGCTGAGCACATCCTGGGGCGGGGCCGGATCATCATCACAGACATTGTAGATCGCGCCCGGGTCGGGGCGATTGATCGAAGCCAGCACGGTCTGCGCGATGTCATCGACATGGATGCGCGAGAACACCTGCCCCGGCTTGACGATGCGCCGGGCGGTGCCGCGCCGCACCTTGGCAAACGGGCCGCGGCCGGGGCCGTAGATACCGGCAAGGCGGAAGATATGCAGGGGCAGACCGGTCTCTTGCCATTGCCGTTCCGCGAGCACGCGATGGTGGCCGCGTTTTGTGGAGGGGGTGAGGGGCGTATTCTCATCGACCCATCCACCCTGATGATCGCCATAAACGCCGGTGGTGCTGAGATAGCCGACCCATTCGAGATTTGGGGCGAGTTGGGCCATATCAGAGCCGAATTCGGCGATCACCGGGTCGCCGCTTTCGTCCGGCGCGGCGGAGTGCAGGAGATGCGTTGCCTGGGCCAGGGCCGGGCGCGGATCGCTGTCCGGCCAGAGGATCGGGGTAACGCCCTGCGCCGCGATATCATCGAGCTTGTCTGCGTTGCGGGTGGTGCCAAATAGCTGCCAGCCCAGCGGCGAAAGCAGGCGGGCAAGCGCGCTGGCCGAGTAGCCATGGCCGAAGGTGAAAAGCGTTTTTGTCATGGTGTGTTAACTGCAATCTGGGGCGGTGAAATTCAAGGGCGAAGGTGGGGGCCAGCCCCCACACCCCCGGGATATTTCCGGTCAGAGGAAGGGGCGGGACCGGCGTGCGGCGCGAAGTTGGCGCAACACGACGGTGGTGTAGAGGATGAGGGCGAGCCAGATCATCGGAAAGGCGATCATCCGGGCGCGCCCGAACGGTTCTTCGAAGACGAAGACGCCGATCAGCATGATCATCGTGGGCGCGGAATATTGCAGGATGCCGATGGTCGAGAGCCGGAGCCGCTTGGCGCCGTTGGCATAGAGCAGGAGCGGCACCGCCGTGACTACGCCGCAGCCGAGCAGGAGCCAGGTATCGGAGCTGCCGGTGGTGGCGAAATGCGAGCTGCCCGTCGCGGTGAGCCAGGCGACATAGGCGAGGGCCGGGGGCGTGAGGATCAGGATTTCGAGCAGGAAGCCCTGATTTGGGCCGATCGGCAACGATTTCTTGAAGAACGCGTAGAAGCCCCAGCTGAAGGTGAGCGCGAGCGCGGCCCAGGGGACGGTGCCGTTGTCGAGCGAGAGGATCAGCACGGCGGCGGCGGCCAGGGCGATGGCGGCCCATTGCAGCGGGCTGAGCCGTTCGCGCAGCAGCACCGCGGCGAGGAACACCGAGAACAGCGGATTGATGTAATATCCCAATGCTGCGTCGAGCGCGCGGCCCGAGGTGATCGCCCAGACATAGATGCCCCAGTTGACCGTGATCAGCGCCGCAGTGACGCCGCCCATGGCCAAGGTCCGCGGGCTGCGCAGGGCGGTGCGGATATCGCCGGTGCGGCCGAGATACACCAGAAGCGCCCCGGCAATGGGCAGGGACCAGATGATGCGATGGGCCACGACCTCGGCCGGGGGCATGTGGCCCAAAAGCTTCATGTAGAGCGGCAGAAAGCCCCAGAGGCCATAGGCGCCAAGCGCGAAGGCGAGGCCCTGGGGCGTGTCGCGATTGTCGGTCATGGCCATCGGCGCGTCTCCTTGGCCCCCGGCTTAGCGCCAGATGCCGGGATGTGCCAGAGCGGGCTTTCTCAGGCCTTCACCCGCGCCGACTTGGGGTCGTAGAGCGGTTTGAGCGAGGCTTGCGCCGCGACGCGGGCGCCCATCACGTCGATTTCAAAACTCGAGGCCAGCAACTCGGCCGCCGTTTCGCCCTTGCAGGGCACATAGCCCATGCCGACGGCGCCGCCGAGCGTGTGGCCATAGCTGCCCGAGCTGAGATAGCCGACGATCTCGCCATCGCGCAGGATCGGTTCGTTGTGATAGAGAAGCGGTTCGGGGTCTTGCAGCAGGAACTGGACCATGCGCGCCTGCGGCCCCGTCTCCTTGCGGGCGGCGACGGCGGCCTTGCCGATGAATTCGGGCTTGGAGAGATCGACGGCGAAGCCGAGGCCGGCGTCGATCACATGATCCTCGGGCGTGATGTCATGGCCGAAATGGCGGAAGGCCTTCTCGATGCGGCAGCTGTCCATCATGTGCATGCCGCAGAGCTTGAGGTCGATCTCCTGACCGGCCTGCCACAGCGTCTCGAAGGCGTGACCGGCCATGTCGGCACTGATGTAGATCTCCCAGCCGAGCTCACCCACGTAAGAGACCCGGTGGGCGCGGGCGAGGCCCATGCCGAGCTCGATTTCCCGGGCCGTGCCGAAGGGATTTGCGCCGTTGGAGAAATCGGCGGGCGAGACCTTCTCGAGCAGCGCACGGGCGTTGGGGCCCATCACGGCGAGCACGCCTTCGGCGGCGGTCAGATCGGTGATTGTGGCTCTGACATTGCCCAAATGGCGCCTGAGCCAGGTTTCATCATTGAGCCTGGTCGCCGCCGGGGTGACCACCAGATAGGCGGTTTCCGAGAGCCGGGTGACTGTGACATCGGCTTCGATGCCGCCGCGGAAATTGAGAAACTGGGTGTAGACGATCTTGCCCACAGGGACCGACATCTGCGCGCCGCAGACCTGGTTGAGGAAGGCTTCTGCGTCGGGGCCTTCGACGCGAAGCTTGCCGAAAGACGACATGTCATACATCCCGACATTCTCGCGGATGGCGCGATGTTCCCGTGCGGCGTTGTCAAACCAGTTCTGGCGCTTCCAGGAGTATTCATAGGCCCGGTTCTGGCCTTCATCGGCGAACCAGTTGGCGCGCTCCCATCCGGCAAGCTCGCCCATCACCGCGCCGTTTTCCAGCAGGTGATGATGGAACGGGGTGCGGCGGATGCCGCGGGCTGTGGCTTTCTGGCGATAGGGGAAATGATCGGCGTAGAGCAGGCCGAGGGTCTCTTTCGAGCGTTCGAAAAGATAGGTCTTGTTGCCCTGGAAGGGCTGCATCCGGGCGATATCGACATCGCCGAGATCGAACGGTTTTTCGCCGCTGTCCATCCATTGCGAAAGCGCCATGCCGGCGCCGCCGGCGGACTGGATGCCGATGGAATTGAACCCGGCGGCGACCCAGACATTGTCCATCTCGGGCGCGAGGCCGAGGTGATAGGCATCATCGGGTGTGAAGCTTTCGGGGCCGTTGAAGAAGGTATGAATGCCCGCCTCGGCCAGCATCGGCATGCGATTGACCGCCATTTCGAGGATCGGCTCGAAATGGTCGAAATCCTCGGGCAGCTGATCGAATTCGAAATCCTTCGGAATGCCGGACATGCCCCAGGGCTTTGACACCGGCTCGAATGCGCCGAGCATCAGCTTGCCCGCGTCTTCCTTGTAATAGGCGCATTCATCGGGGACGCGCAGCACCGGCAACTGCCCAAGCCCCGCAATCGGCTCGGAGACGATATAGAAATGTTCGCAAGCCTGCAGCGGCACGTTGACGCCGGCCATGCGGCCGACCTCATGGCCCCACATCCCGGCGCAATTGACGATGTGATCGCAGGCGATATGACCCGTCGAGCCATCCTCTCCTTGCCAATCGACTCCGGTGACGCGGCGGCCGTTTTTGGCAATGTCAGAGACAGAAACACGCTCCTGCACGATGGCGCCGCGCTGGCGCGCACCCTTGGCCAGAGCCAGTGCGATATTGGCGGGATCGCCCTGGCCGTCCTTGTCGAGATAGACGCCGCCCCTGACGCCATCGAGATTGAGATGGGGATAGCGCGCGCCCACGTCGCCGGGCGAGATTTCTTCGATATCGACGCCGAAGGCGCGCGCCATGGCGGCGGAGCGGTAGATCTCCTCGAGGCGCTCGTCGGTGAGCGCGACCGTGATCGAGCCGACGCGCTTGAAGCCGGTGGCGACACCGGTTTCGGCTTCGAGATTGCCATAGAGCTCCTGGGAGTATTTCGCCAGCCTGGTCATGTTGGCGGTGGCGCGCAGCTGGGCGATGAGCCCGGCGGCGTGCCATGTGGTGCCCGAGGTGAGCTGTTTGCGCTCGAGCAGGATCACGTCTTTCCAGCCCAGATTGGTCAGGTGATAGGCGACGGAGCAGCCGACGATGCCGCCGCCGATGATGACGACGCGGGCATGGGTGGGGAGGTCGGGCATTCTGGTGTCTCCTTGCGGGGCTTTGGGGGGCGGAGCGAGGGGCCAGCCCCTCGCGCTCCCCGGGATATTTCTGGTCAGAGGAAGCGTCAGGTGATGGTGTGGCCTGCGCTGCGCAGTCGGTTGGCGAGTTCGGCGATATGGGCGGGGCCGACCTCGCAACAGCCGCCGACGATGGTGGCGCCCTGATCGACCCAGGACATGGCGAAATCGGCATAGGCGTCGGGGCCGAGATCCTGGCGCTGTTCGAGCGCATCGACGGTGGGGGCGTCCTTGAGGAAGGCCTCGGAAATGCGGGTAAACCCGTTGGCATAGGCGCCGAAGGGCAGGCCGATGGGCTTGAGCAGGTCGAGACCGGCGCCGATCGCCTCGGGGCGCGAGCAATTGATCAGCAGGGCGGCGGGCGCGAATTCAGAGGCGAGTTGGGCAATATCAGAGACGGATTCGCCGGATCGCAGGCGGGTGCCATCATCATCATCGACCGTGATGGCGAGCCAGACCGGCTTGTCGGTCCGGGCGCAGCCCATCAGGGCGCCGCGGGCCTGGTGCAGCGAGGCGGCGGTCTCGATCAGGAAGAGATCGGCGCGAGGCGCGAGATGCGCAACGATGGCGCCGTAGGCCGCGGCGGCGTCTTCGAGCGGCACCTTGATATCGGGGCGATAGGACGCCCCCAGGGGGCCAAGCGAAACAGCGATGCGGCCCGAGCCATGCGCTGCGCGGGCACGTTCGGCCTGGCCCATCGCCACGTCGAGCAGATGGAGGTGCTCCTGCTCGAGACCGACGCGGGCCAGGCGATCGACATGGACCGCATAGGTGTTGGTGGTGGCGATGGTGGCGCCGGTGCGAAAGTAGTCGGCATGGACGGCACCGACAATATCGGGCTTTTCCATCATCACCGAGGTCGACCACAGCGGCGTGGCGCGATCGCCGGAGCGTTTGACGATTTCCTGGCCGATGGAGCCGTCGAGAAGGGTGATCTCGCTCATCTGGGGGATCCTTTCAGGCGCGTCGCGGCCAGGGCGGAGAGAAGCAGGGCGAGCGCAGCCCAGGCCGTGATCCAGCCGAAATACCAGATCCGGCCGGCGGCGGCGTTGAATTCTTCGGCGCTTACGAAAGCGGATTTGCCGAAAAAGGCCGCTGTTTCGGCCGCGATCAGGGCGATGATCGCGACGATGGCGAGGGGTCTGGGCGCGGTTCCCACGGCGCGGGCAGCGAGGAACAGGATGAAACCGAGCGCGCCGCCGATCAGCCCGGATTTTGCCGCCCACCAGGGATGCGCCCCGAGCGCCCTGGACAGGCCGAACCACGAGGCAGCGGCGACCAGCAGGGCGATGGCCAGGGCGATGGCGACTTCGCGAGAGCGCAGCCTCATGCGCGGATCCTCTCGTTTTTTGGATCCCAGAGGGGTTCGTCGGGTTGAACCACGGCGGCGCGCCGTTCGCCGTAGATCTCGACCTCGAGTTCCGTGCCCGGCGCGACAAGATCGGCTCTAACCATGCCCAAAGCGATGGATTCTCCGACCCGGTAGCCCCAGCCGCCCGACGTCGTTTCGCCGACGATTTCGCCTTCATGCCACAGGGTGGACATGTAGGGCGCGTCGGCCTCGCCGGCATCGACCGTGAGGGTGACGAACCGCTTCTTCGCGCCGCGCTGCTTCTCGGCCAGGAGCGCCGCCTTGCCGGGGAAATCCTGTGGCTTGTCGAATTTTATGAAGCGATCCAGGCTGCCTTCGAGCAGCGAATAATCGGTGGAAAGATCGCCCTTCCAGGCGCGGTAGCCCTTTTCGAGTCGCATGGAATTGAGCGCATACATGCCGAAAGGCTTGGCGCCCGCCGCCAGCACGGCCTCGTAGATCGCGGGCAGGTCTTCGTTGGAGGCGTGAATTTCCCAGCCAAGCTCGCCGGCGAAGGAGACGCGCAGGAGCATCACATGCTTGCCCGCGACCGTGCCGGTTTCGCGGCTGAGCCAGGGCGCGGAAAGGTCGGCGTCGGACATACCGGCCAGCAGATCGCGCGATTTCGGGCCGGTGACGATGAGCGTGCCGTAGTCGAGCGTGTCGTCGGTCAGCTCGATCTCGGTTCCGGCGGGCAGGTTGAACTTCAGATGCTCGAAATCATGCCACTGCGCCGAGGCGGCGGTGATCAGGGTGAACAACTCCTCGTCATGCCGGATGATCGACATTTCGGTGAGGATGCGGCCGCGATGATCGGGGAAATAGGCCAGGTTCATGCGGCCGACCTTTGGCAGAGCGCCGGCGATCATGCCGCGCAGCCATTCGGCGGCGCCGTCGTTGCGCAGGGTGAACCGCGAGAAACCCGGCAGGTCGAGCACGCCGACGCCGTCGCGCACCGCTTCGACCTCTTCGCGCACCCGCGCCGCCCAGGGGCCGGAGCGATTCCATGTGCGGGTGGCTTCGAGCGAGGTATCATCGCCAGGTTTGGCGAACCAGTTGGCCCGCTCCCAGCCATTATAGGCGCCCATCACGCCGCCGAGCTGCTTCACGCGGTCATGCAGCGGCGAGAGCTTGCGATCGCGCCCGGCGGGCCATTCGTGATGCGGGAAATGCATGGCGTATTCGTTGCCATAGGTCTCCATCCCCTTGGCGACGCAATAATCGGGATCGGTATAGTCGGTGTAGCGGCGCGGATCGACGGCCCACATGTCCCATTCGGGCGCGCCATCGACGATCCATTCGGCCATCACCTTGCCGGCGCCGCCGCCCTGGGCGATGCCGAAGGTGAACACGCAGGCCTCGAACGCGTTCTTCACGCCGGGCATCGGGCCGAGCAGCGGCAGGCCATCGGGGGCATAGGGGATCGGGCCGTTGATGACCCGGCTGATACCGGACGCCCCGAGCAGCGGCACCCGCGCCATCGCGTCGACCATGATGTCCTCGATCCGGTCGAGATCGTCGGGGTAGAGCTGAAAGCTGAAATCGTCGGGCATCGGATCGTCGGGGCTGACCCAATGGGCGCGGCAATCGGGCTCGTAGGGGCCGAGATTGAAGCCGTTCTTCTCTTGCCTGAGGTAATAGGAGACATCGACATCGCGCAAAAGCGGCAATTTAGAGCCTGTTTTCTTCGTCCACTCGACGATCTCGGGGATCTCTTCGGAGAGCAGGTATTGATGGCTCATCACCATCATCGGCACGGTGCGCCCACCGTAAGGCCTGAACCATTCGCCGACGCGCTGGGCGTAATACCCGGCGGCGTTGACGACATAATCGCAGGCGATATCGCCCTTGTCGGTGTGGACGGTCCAGCTGCCGTCGTCATGCTGGGTCACGCCGGTTGCGGGGGTGAAACGCAGGATCTTCGCACCCATGTCGCGCGCGCCCTTGGCCAGCGCCTGGGTGAGCTGGGCCGGGTCGATATCGCCGTCATGCGGATCGTAGAGCGCGCCGACGATGTCATGGGTTTCGAGGAAGGGATAGCGGGCCTTGGTCTCGGCGGGGTCGAGGATTTCGATATCCATGCCCTGATAGAGGCCCATGCCCTTGGCGCGCTCGAATTCCTGCATCCGCTCCCTGGTATGGGCGAGGCGCAGCGAGCCGGTCTGATGGTAGTTCATCGGGTAGTCGACCTCGGCGCCGAGGCGGGCGTAAAGCTCGGTCGAATAGCGCTGCATGTTCATGATCGACCAGGAGGTCGAGAAGGTGGGCACATTGCCGGCGGCATGCCATGTCGAGCCTGCGGTCAGCTCGTTTTTCTCGAGAAGGACGCAATCGGTCCAGCCCTTGAGGCCGAGGTGATAGAGCACCGAAGCGCCGACGACGCCGCCCCCGATGATGACGACGCGGGCATGGGCGGGATGATCGGACATGGATTGTTACTCCCAGATGAGACGAAGGGCGAGGCCGCCGAAGATGACGGCGGTGAGCTTGTTGAGGCCGCGGCTGGCGCGGGTCAGGGCGGTTCGGAACAGGCCTGCGGCGGCGCCATAGAGGCTGTTGATCAGCAGACCGGTTGTGTTGAAGATCAGCCCGAGGATCAGCATTTGCTGCCAGACCGGGCCGATGGCGGGATCGGCGAATTGCGGCAGCAGCGCCAGGATGAAGAGCGCCACCTTGGGATTGAGCAGGTTGGTCAGGAAGCCACGGCGCACCGCCGGGCCGAAGCGGGCCGCACCGGTGGCGCGCGCGGCGGTGGGCGGCGCGGTCCAGCTTTTCCAGGCGAGCCAGAGCAGATAGGCCGCGCCGGCATAGCGGATCGCATCATAGGCATGCGGGGCGGCGGCGATGGCGGCGGAAATGCCCAGCACCGCCAGAGCCAGATGGGTGAGCCCGCCCAGCGTGATCCCGATGGCGGCGGCGGCCCCGGTGCGCCAGCCGCCGGAAACGCCGCTGGCCATGGCAAACATCACATCGGCGCCGGGCGTCAGATTGAGCAGGATACCCGCCCCGAGAAAGGCGAGGATGGTGAACGGATCCATGGCTAGAAGCGTCTCTAACATGGCGAAAAGGTTCCTTTCATCACCATTTGTCCAGGATCGGGATGTCATCGTTGATCTGGTAGTAATCGCCCTTGTCCGCCGCGAAGATGTGGCGGCGCAGGGCGGTGCCCGTGGGCGCATCGAGCGCACCCATGGCGACCGACACGTGATCGTCACCAATCGGGCGATAGAAGAGCGAGGAGCCGCAGGCGTTGCAGAAGCCGCGCTCGGCATGGCCGGACGAGCGATACCACGTCAGGGTGCTGTCGGAGGTGAAGCTCAGGTCAGGGTGTTTTACCGAGGTGCCGGACCAGTAATGCCCCGACATGCGGCGGCATTGGCTGCAATGACAGGCCGATGGCGGCGCCAGTTCGGCGGAGATGGTGAAGGCGACGGAGCCGCACTCGCAGTGGCCTTTGATCATGGGGACGCTCCTTTCAATAGACCGGCGGGGCGATGACCCAGATCGCCTGGGCCGGGCTGTCATAGGGATTGATCCACTCGAACGGCTCGTTTCGGATGCGGAAACTGTCGCCCGGATGGATCGTGAAGCGGCGGCCGGAAATGACCAGGTCGAGCTTGCCCGAAATCAGGTAACCGACTTCCTGGGTCGGGCGGGTGACGACCTCGCCGATGCGCGAGCGCGGTTGAAACGTGGAATGAACCATCTCGAAATCGTCGGTGAGATCGGGCGAGAGCAATTCCTCGACCAGCCCGGCGGCGCCGGAGCCGATGGGCCGCCGTGCGTTCTTGCGCACGATATTACCGGCCTCCTGGGCCGGGGCGGGGGCCTGGCCGAAGAGCAGCGAGACCGACACGCCCAAGGCTTCGGCGAGATGGCGCAGATCGGTGATCGATGGTTCGGAAAGGTCGCGCTCGACCTGGCTGAGCCAGCCGACCGAGCGGCCGAGGGTTTCGGCCAGGTCGCTGAGCGTCAACCCGCGCGATTTGCGAAGGGCGCGGATATCGGCGCCAAGGGTGGCGGCTTTGGGCGGGTCGTGGCGCATGGCGGTCTCGTGAAATTTCGTGCCTGTTTTTCACGATGGCTGATTCGCGTGAAATTTCAAACAAGAATTTCACGGAATCGGAATTGTGCCGTGCAGTAAAACTCATACTCTGGAAGAGAAGGTTCGGGGGGATGGAATGACGCAGATGAAAGAAATCAAGACGATATGCGTGGTGGGTGGCGGCAGTGCCGGGTCGCTGGCGGCGCTGACGCTGAAGCGGCTATTGCCAGGGCGCAAGGTGATTACGGTGAGCGCCCCGGATATCCCGGTGATCGGGGTGGGCGAATCGACCACCGCATATCTGCCGGAATTCCTGCACAAGCAACTGGCATTGGACGTGGCGCGGTTCCACCGGGAGGTCAAGCCGAGCTGGAAGCTGGGCATCCGGTTCGTCTGGGGGCCGAAGGAGCGGTCGCATTTCAACTATCCGTTTTCCTTCGAGCTGTCCAACCGGGTAGGTAACCTGCGCAAACGGGCGGCGTTCTACTATCGCGAACTGGACGGAACCGCGGGGATTTTTTCGAGCCTGATGGATATCAACCATTCGCCCATCCTGAAGGATCAAGGGCGCTATCGGAAGATCGATATGCCCTATGGCTATCATATCGATAATCCAAGGTTCCTGAAATATTTGACCAAGATGGCCACCGAGTTCGGGGTCGAGCATATCAAGGGCACGATATTGGAAACCCCGAAGGATGCGGCGGGGAATATCGAGGCGCTTTTGCTGGACGGAGAGCGCCGGGTCGAGGCCGATCTGTTTGTCGATTGCTCTGGGTTCGGGTCGCTTCTCCTGAACAAGGCAATGGGAGAGAAGTTCGTCAGCTATGCACCGCCGCTGCGCTGTGACACGGCAATTGTCGGGGATATTCCAAGGAGCGGCACTATCAGGCCCTATACCTCGGCAGAGACGATGGATCATGGCTGGTGCTGGAAGATCGAGCTGCCCGACCGCGTGTCGGTGGGATATGTGCATTCCAGCGCGCATTGTTCGCCGGATGACGCGCGCGACGAACTGGTGCGGAAAAACCCGGGGCTGGGCGACGACCTGCGTAAAGTGCGCTTTCCCAGCGGGCGTTATGAGAATTTCTGGAGCGGGAATGTCGTCGGGATCGGCAATTCCTCAGGCTTTGTCGAGCCGCTTGAATCGACGGCGCTCCATGTGATTTGCGAGCAGCTGGTTTTGCTGTGTTCGGCGCTTCTGGATTCGGATTACCGGATCGAACCGGACGCGGTGGCCGATGCCAATTCGCGTTTCCGCAACAACTGGGACGCGATCCGCGACTTCCTGTCGGTGCACTACAAGTTCAACACGCGCAACGACAGTGCGTTCTGGCAGGAATGCCGGGCGGACACCGATTTGAACGGGGCCGAAGAGATCGTCAGGCTTTACCAGGCGGTCGGACCGCATTCAGCGATGAAATACGCCTGCCCGACCGAAACCCAGGTGCAGTTCGAAGGGTATCTGGCGCTGTTGATCGGGCAGCAGGTGCCAACGAAATCACACAGCCTGTTCGATGATCAGGACAAGGCGGACTGGCAGGCGTTGCAGGCGCAATACGATGCGGTGAGCCGAAAATCGGTTCCGCTGCGAGAAGCGCTAGGCGTTGTGACCCGACCCGGGTGGAAATGGTAGGCCCTGCATCTTGGCAGTGCAGGGGTGAGGATTCCACGCGCCCGCACAGCCTTGGAGTAGTTCCGGAAAAATGAAAGTGGCGGGTCAGAGCCGTTCGATGGCGATCGCGGTGCCTTCGCCACCGCCGATGCAGATCGCCGCGATGCCGCGCTTGAGGCCGCGCTTTTCCAGCGCGTTGAGCAGCGTGACCATGATGCGGGTGCCAGAGGCGCCGATCGGATGGCCGAGCGCACAGGCGCCGCCGTTGACGTTGACGATATCGCGCGCCAGACCCAGCTCTTTCATGAAGGCCATGGGGACCACGGCGAAGGCCTCGTTGACCTCCCAGAGATCGACATCGGATTTGTGCCAGCCGAGCCGCTCGAGCAGCTTGCGCGCCGCCGGAACCGGTGCGGTGGGGAACTGGGCCGGGGCCTGGGCGTGGCTGGCATGGCCGAGGATGCGGGCGCGGATATTGAGGCCCTCGGCCTCGGCGTGATCGCGCGAGGCCAGCACCAGGGCGGCGGCGCCATCGGAGATCGACGAGCTGTTGGCGGCTGTCACCGTGCCGTCCTTGCGGAAGGCCGGCTTGAGCAGCGGGATCTTCTCGGGGCGGGCCTTGCCGGGCTGTTCATCGGTGGTGATCACCTCCTCGCCAGTGCGGGCGTGGATGGTGAAGGGCGAGATTTCATCGGCGAAGGCGCCGCTGCGTTCTGCCTCGAGCGCGTTGGAAAGCGAGGCCAGCGCGTATTGGTCCTGCGCCTCGCGGGTGAACTGAAACGCCTCGGCGCAGTCTTCTGCGAAGGTCCCCATCAGGCGGCCCTTGTCATAGGCATCCTCGAGCCCGTCGAGGAACATGTGGTCCTTGACCTCCTGGTGGCCGATACGGGCGCCACCACGCATCTTGGGCAGGATATAGGGCGCATTCGACATCGATTCCATGCCGCCGGCGACAACCGTGTTGCTGTGGCCGAGGGCGATCTGATCGAAGCCCATCATCGCGGTGCGCATACCCGAGCCGCACATCTTGTTAAGCGTGGTGGCCGGCACCTCCTCGCCCAGCCCGGCGGCGAAACCGGCCTGGCGCGCCGGGGCCTGGCCCTGACCGGCGGGAAGGACGCAGCCCATGAGCAGCTCGTCAACCGTCTTGACGCGCGCATCCCTGAGGGCGGCGCGAATCGCCGAGCCGCCGAGGTCGGCGGCGGCGACCCCATCGAACACACCCTGGAACCCGCCCATCGGCGTACGCGACGCTCCGGCGATGACAACCTCGTTCATGGAAAATCCTCCGATTGGTTGGGCCCTGCATACCGAATGGTAAGGATTGCCGTCTAGTCTGCGAAGCACTCATTGGTATTTCTACGCCACGCGGGAGGCAAGATGAATCTGGAAACCAGCGATATGGGCGACTTTCAGGTCGTGACCGTTCAGGAGCCGCGTATCGACGCGGCTGTGGCAATCCGCTTCAAGGACAGGATGCGAGAGCTGACGGCGACCGATGCGCCGCATGTGGTCCTGGATCTGAGCCGGGTCGATTTCGTGGATTCCAGCGGGCTGGGCGCGATCGTGGCGGCGATGAAACAGCTGGGCAGCACGCGGCGCCTGGATCTGGCCGGGCTGACGCCGACGGTGGAGCGGGTGTTTCGCCTGACGCGGATGGATTCGGTCTTTACCATTCACGACAGCGTGGCGCAGGCGCAGGCGGTCTATGCCGGATGAGCCGACGCGCACGCGCCTCGGGTTAACCTAAGTATCGGGAACATGGCGGGCATGCCGAAGGACAAGACAGTTCACTCGAGAGATCCCGCTTGCATCAGCCTCGCCTTTGCCAGCGGCGAGTTGGAAGTGCGCTCGGCGCTGGGCCGGCTGAAACGCGGGCTGGCGCCGATGCAACTGGCCGAAGCCGATGAGAGCAGCGTCGAGCTGGTGTTGGGCGAGGTGCTCAACAACGTCGTCGAGCATGCCTATGGGCCGGACGCTTCGGGACGGATCCTGATGGAATGCACACCACGGGGCGGCGCCCTGCATTTCTGCGTCCGCGATTGCGGCCGGGCCCTGCCCGGCTTGCGCTTGCCCGATGGCCGGCCGCCCGATGTCGAGCGCCCGCTCGACGATCTGCCGGAAGGCGGCTTTGGCTGGTTCCTGGTGCACAGCCTTGTCGAGTCGCTGGCCTATCGTCGCGATCCCGAAGGCAATGTGTTGGAGTTCTCCATTCCGCTGAGCCAGCCGGGCGGCGCCGGCTGATCGGCGGCGTGGCACAGCCTTGTGCCCGTCCTCAAGGACACGCAGCCGGCCCGAAGCGGCGGCATTTACCAATTGTCAGCCCTGTCACAGGATCAACGCAAACAATCATTGAATCGCCCTGATCTCCTCCCAATGGCGCCCGATTCGAGCGACATAAGGGAGGAGTAGCTGCATATGGCTTCCCTCGGCGTCGCGCGTTAACAGCCCCCACCCAGTGCGTGGCGCCGAGGTTTTTACCCCCCCTTACATGTCAGAGCGCGCAGGCCGGACGCAACGATGCGATTGGCATTCGTGCGCACGCGCCCTAGGCTCCGCTCAGCATGGCCAAGGGAGCATTGCAGATGCGCGATTTTCATTTTCCCGGACGTTCCGCGGTTCTGGCAACGGGCGGCATGTGCGCCACCTCGCACCCATTGGCGGCGAAGGTGGCGCTGGATATCCTGCAACGGGGCGGCAACGCGATCGACGGCGCCATTGCCGGTGCGGTGCTTCTGGGGCTGTGCGAGCCGCAGATGACCGGGATCGGCGGCGATTGCTTCGTGCTGTTCAAGCCTGCCGGATCGAATCAGATCAAGGCGCTCAACGGATCGGGCCGGGCACCGGCGGCAGCCAGCGCCGAGGCGTTGCGCGCCGCCGGCCACAAGACCGTGCCGCTCCAGGGCCCCGAGGCGGTGACCATTCCGACAGCGGTGGACGCGTTCTGCCGCTTGAGCGCGGATTGGGGCAAGCTCGGGCTGGAGGCGCTGCTGGCGCCGGCGATCCGCTATGCCGAGGAGGGCGTGCCGGTGGCACCGCGGGTGGCGTTTGACTGGCCCGAAGCGGGCAAGGCTCTGAGCGGGCATGGGCTGAAACACTACATGTTCGATGGCAAGCCGGGGCAGGTGGGGCAGATGTTTCGCGCGCCGGGGCAGGCCGAAGTGTTGCGCCGGATCGCCGCCGAGGGGCGCGACGGGTTCTATTCCGGCGAAGTGGCCGAGGACATGCTGGCCGAATTGCGGGCGCGCGGCGGTGTCCACAGCGCCGAGGATTTCGCGCAGGCGCAGAGCTTCTATACCGATCCGGTGATGAGCGACTACAAGGGCGCCGAGCTTCTGGAACATCCGCCCAACGGGCAGGGAGCGACGGCCAACCTGCTCCTCAACATCCTGGCGCATTTCGACATCGCCGCGATGGACCCGTTGGGCGCCGAGCGGGCGCATATCGAGGCGGAGGCGAGCAAGCTGGCCTATGATGCGCGCAACCGGTTTCTGGCCGATCCCGATCATACCGCGCGGCTGGCGCATATGATGGCGCCGGAGACGGCCGCTAAACTGGCCGCGCTGATTGATCCCAAGCGGGCGATGGCAGCGGCTTCGAAGCTGAGCGAAGCGGTGCACAAGGACACGGTCTATATCACCGTGGTGGACAAGGACCGGATGGCGGTGAGCCTGATCTATTCGATCTATCATGGCTTCGGCAGCGGCATCGCCAGCGAGAGGTTCGGCATCCTGCTGCAAAACCGCGGTGCCGGGTTCACGCTGGAACAGGGCCACCCGAACGAGATGGCGGGTGGCAAGCGGCCGATGCACACGATCATTCCCGGGATGATGCGCTCCGGCGCGGCGCTGATGCCGTTCGGCGTGATGGGCGGGGCATTTCAGCCTTGTGGCCATGCGCGCATGGTGTCGAACATGGTCGATTTCGGCATGGACCCGCAGGCGGCGATCGACGCGCCGCGCTGTTTCTCCGATGCCGGACTGTTGAAGGTCGAGCGTGGCTATTCGGATCCGGTGCGAGCGGAACTGGCCGACAAGGGGCATGAGGTGAGTGTGCCGGATGGGCCGCTGGGCGGCGGTCAGGCGATTTTGATCCGCGAGGACGGGGTGCTGGAGGGCGGGTCGGACCCGCGCAAGGACGGCATTGCGCTGGGATACTGACCCGGGCGCGGGACCAACAAGGAGACATGAGAATGGGCATCACGCCGGTGAAAGAGCTGGTCGCGAGGGCGAAGGCGGAAATCACATCGCTTTCGACCGATGAGGCGCAGGCGATGGCGGCAGCGGGCAAGGCACTTCTGGTCGATATCCGGGATCCGCGTGAATTGAGCCGGGACGGGCGAATCGACGGGGCGTTTCACGCACCGCGCGGGATGCTGGAATTCTGGGTCGATCCGCAGAGCCCCTATTTCAAGGAGGCGCTGGCGACAGAAAAGGTGCTGGTGCTGTTTTGCGCCAGTGCCTGGCGCTCGGCGCTGTCGGCCAAGGCGCTGAAGGATATGGGGATGGAGAATATCGCCGAGATGGAGGGCGGGTTCAGCGCCTGGAAGAAGGAAGGCCGGCCTGTCGAGAGTTGATCGGCCCAGGCAGCGCACACAAACACCCTACGCAGGCGATACCGTAGGGTGCGTGATCTCACGCACCGTTAGAGCGCTTCAGGTCAAACCAGACTCGACATACGCCGCCGCTCGAACGCGCATTTCGAGCCATTTTTTTCGATGTAAACCCGAAACGCCTTAGTTCATCTGGAAATGCAGCGGATAGTGCCCGTCTTCGAACGGGCCGAACAGATCGGGAATGTCGGGGTGATCGACCGGTTCGCCGGAATAGTCGGCGATCAGGTTCTGTTCACTCACATAGGCGACATAGTAGCTCTGATCGTTTTCGGCCAGCAGGTGATAGAACGGCTGCTCTTTTTCGGGGCGGGCCTCTTCGGGGATGGCGTCGTACCATTCCTCGGTATTGTTGAACTCGGGATCGACATCGAACACAACACCGCGAAACGGATGTTTGCGATGGCGCACGATCTGGCCCAGGTGGTATTTCGCGAGTGTTCTACGCATCATTCAGCAGCCCCTACCGAAGCAGCTTACAGCTTTCAAGCCCCGCTTGTCTATTTCCAGCGCGACGATTTCGCGGAAACAGTCTGTGTTAACAAGTTTAACAGTCGACGATCGATACGCTGAGACGAGCGCGTGATTCTGCTTTAGTCGAGGCCAAAAAGCGGCTAAAATAAGAAAAAACGAAAAAGCGAGAGGCACAATGAGCAGACCCCTTCGCGCCCTGATTTTGTTGATGCTGCTGGCCAGTTGTAGCGGCGGGCGGGACCATTCGGCCCCGCGCGAGTTCGACGATGCCTGCGCCATCCTGAAAAACCGGCCGCATTTCGTGCGCGCCTTCCGGGCGACCGAACGCAAATGGAACGTCCCGGTGCATGTGCAGATGGCGACGATCTATCAGGAGAGCAAGTTTCAGGCGGATGCGCGCACCCCGTTCCGCTGGGCCATCGGGGTGATTCCGATGGGCCGGCAATCGAGCGCCTATGGCTATTCACAAGCGCTGGATGCGACCTGGGAGGAATACCAGAAAGCGACCGGCAGCCGCAGCGCCAAGCGCGACGATATCCGCGCCGCCAGCGATTTCATGGGCTGGTACATGAACACCACGCGCGAGCGCAACGGCATCGCGCTGCACGACGCCCGCAACCAGTATCTGGCCTATCACGAGGGCCATACCGGCTATAGCCGCGGCAGCTATAACAGCAAGGCGTGGCTGATGCGGATCGCCGGCGAGGTCGGGGCGCGGGCGCAGACCTATGAGGCGCAGCTCAACGGGTGCAGGCGGCTGAGATAGGCCGCGCCGCGCCGGTTCAGGCCCGGGGCGGTTGACTCAGCGGTTGAACTTTTTCGTATTGAGCTCGATGTCGAACAGGGCGAGCGGCATGTTCCCGCCCTTGTTCAGCGCGCCCAGAACCACCGTGGTGCGCGAGCCCGAATCGTCGTTTATGATCCATTGCCGAAGCTCGACCGGATTGCCGGTGAACTTGAGCTGGATGTTGCCGTATTCGGGATGTTCGGGGTCTTGTGCGGTGACGATGGTGGCGGTGCCGTCATAGCTGTGGCCGGTGACCATGTTGGCGCGGCCGAGATCGACATTCTTGGCCAGGATGATCTTCAGCGGTGTGCGGTTGAGCGGATAGGTCTCGGGCCCCTGATTGGTTTTCGGATCGAAGATCGCCACCGCGCCGGCGGAGGCCAGAACCAGGGTCTTGTCGGGCGGGTTGTATTCGAAGCGGATCTTGCCGGGGCGCTTGATATAGATGGTCCCGGTGGAAATCGTGCCGTCGTCATTCACCTGGGTGAAGGAGCCCTTGGCCGATTGCATGCCGTTGAGATAGCTCGAGATCGCATTCAGCGACAGCTTTTCGGCCCAGGCCGGGGCGGCCAGGGCGCTGGCGATGGCGGTGACAAGGGCAAGTTGACCCAATTTCATTACGCGAACCTCATGGTTTTCGCCGGTCTATCGGCAAAGATAGGCATAGTCTGCCGCAAACCCAATTGTTAGGCGATAACATGCCGGTGATTTGGGGGGAGGGAAGGCGGGGAGAACCCCGCCCTACGCCTGTTCGGGCACCATGATCTCGCGTTTGCCGACATGGTTGGCACTCGAGACGAGGCCCTCATCCTCCATCTGCTCCACAAGCCGGGCGGCCTTGTTATAGCCAATGCCGAGCTTGCGCTGGATGTAGGAGGTGGAACATTTGCGATCCTTGATGACGATGCCGACCGCCTGATCGTAGAGCGCGTCTTCGCCATTGGTGTTGCCCCCGGTCGAAAGCCCCAGAACCGCATCGATATTGTCGGCCTTTTCATCATCCGGACCCTGGACGACGCCGCTGAGATATTCGGGCGGGCCGAAGGCCTTGAGATGGGTGACGATCTCCTCGACCTCCTCATCGGAAACGAACGGACCATGGCAACGGGTGATCTTGGCGCCGCCGGCCATGTAGAGCATATCGCCCATGCCGAGAAGCTGTTCGGCGCCCATTTCGCCCAGGATGGTGCGGCTGTCGATCTTGGAGGTGACCTGAAACGAAATCCGGGTCGGGAAGTTGGCCTTGATCGTGCCGGTGATGACATCGACCGAGGGGCGCTGGGTCGCCATGATGATATGAATGCCCGAGGCGCGGGCCATCTGGGCCAGGCGCTGGATGCAGGCTTCGATCTCCTTGCCGGCGACCATCATCAGATCGGCCATCTCATCGACGATGACCACGATATAGGGCATTTTGACCGGGGTGATTTCCTCGGTCTCGAACACCGGTTCGCCGGTGTCGTCGTCAAACCCGGTCTGCACCGTGCGGTCGAAGGTTTCGCCCTTGGCCAGCGCATCGGCAACACGGCTGTTGTAGCCGTCGATGTTGCGCACGCCCATCTTCGACATCTTGCGATAGCGCTCTTCCATCTCACCGACGACCCATTTCAGGGCCACAACCGCCTTTTTAGGGTCTGTTACGACCGGCGAGAGCAGGTGCGGGATGCCGTCATAGACGGAGAGTTCGAGCATTTTCGGGTCGATCATGATCATCCGGCATTCCTCGGGCGTGAGCTTGTAGAGGAGCGACAGGATCATGGTGTTGATGGCCACGGATTTGCCCGAGCCGGTGGTGCCCGCGATCAGCAGGTGGGGCATCTTGGCGAGGTTCGCCACCACGGGATCGCCGCCGATATCCTTGCCCAGAGCCAGCGGCAGCTTGTGATTGCCATCGCCGTAATCGCGCGAGGAAAGGATTTCGCGGAAGCTGACCATCTCGCGATTGTCGTTGGGCAGTTCGATACCGATCACCGAGCGGCCCGGAACGGTGGAGACCCGCGCCGAGAGGGCGGCCATCGAACGCGCGATGTCATCGGCCAGGCCGATCACCCGCGACGCCTTGAGGCCCGGCGCCGGCTCGAGTTCGTACATCGTCACCACCGGGCCGGGGCGGACCGAGACGATCTCGCCCTTGACGCCATAGTCGTCTAGCACCGATTCCAGCATGCGGGCGTTTTCTTCCAGCGCCTCATCGGACAGGTGATGGCGTTCGATCTTCACCGGGTTGGTCAGAAGCGACAGCGGCGGCAGCTCATAAGCCGGGCGCTCTTCTTCGAATTGCAGCGAAGGCTGGGCTTCGGCCTTGGCGCGGCTCGAGGGCTGGATCGGCTTGCGAAGGGGCTGTTGCACCACCTTCCTGGGCTGCGCCGTGGGGATCGGGATATGGGCCTGCGGTGACGGCCCGGACTCGAGCGGCAGAGCGTCTTCGACCAGTTCCGGCGCGTCAGGCTCATAGTCAGGCGTGGCATAGGCCTGCGGCATCGGCGCGGCGTGCGGGCGGTGCGCGGTGGTCAGCGGCGGTTCGGGCGGAAGGGCGCCGCCGCCATGGGGGTTGAGCAGCAGTGGCTCAGGGCCGCGGCCCCGGCCCTTGGTCAGAGGTGCCACGGAAGCGACCTGTACCGCCGGATTCTGGCGCACGCGCGATTTGATCACATCGGCGATGCGCGCCTTGATGTGATCTTCGCTCGGCGCTTCGGGCTCATGGTCGTAGTGCATCGCCGGCTCGACAAGCTCGGGCAAGGGCTCGGGCATCGGATCGGGGCGGCGGATCAGATTGGTGGCGCGCGACAGCAGCCCCTGCCTTTCGGCCTCGCCGGCAACAGGCGGATCGCCGCGAAACCCGGCAACTTGGGCATGGAGCGGCGCCGGTGCGGCGGGAAGGGCCTCCATCTGGGCGCGCTGCATGGCGGCCCATTCGGCGGCGTCGGCGGCGGCCTGGGCGCGGCGCTCGCGGCGCTCGGCATTGCGGGCCTGAAGCGCTTGCGCAGTGGCGAGTGCGCCGCGCGCGGTGCGCCCCATCAGCGACATCATCGAGGCGTAGAGCAGGATCAGACCGATCAGCAGGAAGCGTCCGAGCTGCTTGAGTTCGCCCTTGGTGAAGCCCAGCACGAAGGCGCCCAGCGCAACCATGCCGAAGCCCAGCGCAAGCGAGAGCAGCTTGAGCCCGGTGGTGGCGCTGATCGGCAGGATGTTGATCAGGCTGCCGAGCGCGGGCTTGCCGAACAAACCGCCGAGGCCGAAGGAATGGGTCCATTCCGGGCCGGGCACCAGCGTGGCGGCATAGATCGACAACAGCGCCACCCAGATCGGCGCGAAGATCAGGCGCGAGATGGCGCGCTCATTGCCGCGATGCAGGGCAAAGCGCATACCCCAGGCCAAGAGCACGATGGCCACGCCCCAGCTGCCCCAGCCGACGATCATGAACATAGGCGCGGCCAGCGAAGCGCCGAACCGGCCGAGCCAGTTCTGCACCGGCGCATCGGTGGCCGACATCCACCACGGATCGGAAGGCGCGTAGGACCAGATCATGGCAACGGCGGCAAGCCCGGCAAAGATCAGCGCGAAACCGATCAGTTCCTTGCCGCGCTTTTCGATGGCTTGCGCCATGTTGCTGTCGAGAAGCGGATCGCGGCCTCGTGTCTGGTATGCCATGTTTTCCCTCGTCCTCAGCTGTAGATGCAGTCGCGAAGCCGAATCAGCCCCTGCTGCATTTCTTGTTTGGGGGCGACCATGGCCGCCCGGATATATCCGTGCCCGGGGTTGTGATCATTGACCTCGCGGGCGAGATAGGCGCCGGGCAGAACCCGCACACCGGTCTCTTGCCACGCCTTGAGCGCGGCTTTTTCGCCATCTTCCACAGGCAGCCACAGGAAGAACCCGGCTTCGGGGCCCTGATAGGCCTGCACGCCCGAGAAGACCTCGTCGGCGATGGCGTATTTTTCCTGATAGAGGCGGCGATTCTCGTTCACATGCGCCTCGTCGCGCCAGACTGCTTCGGCGGCGGCCTGCAACGGCAGCGGCAGGGGCGCGCCGGCGTAGTTGCGCAGCTGTTTCATCCGCGCGATGCTCTCGGGGCCGCCAGCGGCAAAGCCCGAGCGCAGCCCCGGCAGGTTCGAGCGTTTCGAAAGCGAATGGAACACCACCACGCGCTCGGGGTCGGCGCCCATTTCGGCGGCGATTTCGAGCGCGCCGGGGGGCGGATCGTTGCGGTAGATTTCCGAGTAGCACTCATCGGCGAAAATCTTGAAATCGAATTGCTCGGCCAGGCCGATCAGCTCGCGCAGATAGTCGCGGCTGGCGACAGCGCCCTGCGGATTGGACGGCGAACAGATATAGGCGGCCGCAACACGATTGAGCATATCGGTGGGCAGGCCGGAATAATCGGGCAAGTAGCCTGTGGCGCGGGTGGCGGGCGCCAGAATCGGGCGCGCATTCACCGAAATCGCGGCGACCATGTAGACCTGATAGAAAGGGTTGGGCAGCAACACCAGCGGTTGTTCGCCGCGCACGGTTTCCGGCACCAGCGCCATGCAGGCATTGTAGAGCCCTTCACGGGTGCCATTGAGCGCCAGGATCCGGCTGTCCGAATCAAGCGAGACTCCGAATCGAAGCTTGAGCCAATCGGAGATCGCAGCCAGCAGCTCGGGGGTGCCGTCATTGGGCGGGTAGCTGTTAAACCCGGCAGCGTTTTCGGCAATGATATCAGTAACCCAGGGCGGAAACGCATGTTTCGGCTCGCCAATTGTCATATGCGTCACCGCGCCACCGGGCGGGTGTCGGTCCAACAGCGCGCGCAGGCGCGGAAATGCGTAGTCCGGTAGGTTCGAGAACCGCTCGGGAAACATGCCAATACTGCCTCTAGGTCGGGATCATTCCTGCCCCGTTTGATACAAAATTACCCAAGCGGCCCGTCCACGTCCAGAAAAAGACGGGGGATTCCGATGGGTTGTGGCAATTTTAGCGCGTCGCTTGCCGGCCTAGCGCAGCGCCGCCTCGGCGGCGGCGGCGACACGCAAAAGCGCCTCTTCCGCGAAAGGTTTGCCCATCAGGATCACGCCGCAGGAGGGATGGCCGGTTGGAAGAGTGATCGCAGACAGGCCGAGAACGTTGCCGATCCGTGTGTTGTGCAGCGCCAGCAGGTTCTCGGAGATGTAATAGTCCTGATCGGTTTCCAGTCGTTCGACATTGGGCGGCATGATCGGCGCCGATGGCAGGATCACGGCATCATAGCCCGCAACGCGCGCGTGCCACGTGGCGCGGCATTCATCGAGCACCTGCCAGGCGCGCACGAAATCGGGGCCCGAAAAGGCCTTGCCGGCGCGGAAACGCTCGCGGATCTGGTGATACATCTTGTCCGGCGCGGTCTCGATCAATTCGCCCCAGGTGCCATAGGCTTCCGAGGTGAAGGTCACGGCCGATTGCCCCAGCGCGGTTGTCACCTCGGGCGCGTCGAATTTCTCGATCCGAACGCCCGCATCGGTGAGCCTTTCGAGCGCCGAGAGATAGGCCGCCATCGGGGTTTCGCGGGTATTCTCGAGCGCGCCGGTTTGCAGCGCGCCGATGCGCAGCCCCTTGGCAGCGACGCCGCGCAGGTCGGCAGCCCGCCCGCCTTCGAGCACCGCCAGCATCAGCGCGGCATCTTCGACGCTGCGACACAGCGGGCCGATGGTGTCATAGCGCGCGCAAAGCGGCACCACGCCGGTGAGCGGCAGGCGCGTCGCGGTGGTCTTCAGCCCGACGAGATCGTTCCACGCGGCGGGAATGCGCACCGAGCCGCCGGTATCCGAGCCGATGCCGCAGGGCGCGAGACCAAAGGCGACCGAGGCCGCCGCCCCGGACGACGAGCCGCCCGCCACAGCGCCCGCGTCGTTCACGCAGGGCGGCGTGGCGGTCGACGGGTTATAGCCCAGCCCGGAAAACGCCAGTTCCGACATATGGGTCTTGCCGAGGCAGACGGTGCCGGCCGCCGTGGCGTTCTTCAACACCCAGGCATCTTCGTCGGGCACCCGGTCCTTCAACAGGGCCGAGCCCGCCTCGGTGGCGACACCGGCAGTGTCGAACAGGTCTTTCCAGCTGACCGGCACGCCATCGAGCGGGCCGCGGCGATGCCCGGATCTGGCCCGCTCTGCCGCCGCCCCGGCCTCGGCCAGCGCGCGGCTTTCGGTCAGCCTGGCATAGATCCGGTCTTGCAGGGGATGCGCCTTGATCGCCGAGAGATAGGTCTCGGTCAGCGTCACCGGGTCGATCTCGCCCGCGCCGATCCCCCGGCCCAGCTCGGCCATACTCATCCACAGCCAATCTTTCATCGCACCCTCCCGCTTTCATCTTTCCGGAAATACTCCCGCCGGAGGCTCCGGCACTCGCAGCCAGCGCCACGCTAGCGGTGAAGTGGGGCATGGACAATCCCGGACACGCCATCCTATGTGAGGCCATGACATATGACAGCGATATCCTGATCGTCGGCGGCGGGCTAAACGGCCCGGCGCTGGCATTGGCCCTGGCGGGCAAGGGTTTCTCGGTGACGGTGATCGACGCGCTGCCCGAAAAGCTGCGCAAGACTGCGGGCTTCGACGGGCGCGCCTATGCGCTGGCGCTGGCCTCGAAGCGGCTGCTCGGGCGCATCGGCATCTGGGATCGGGTCGAGAGCCAATCGCAGCCGATGGTCGAGATCAAGGCATCGGATGGGCGCGCGGGCGAAGGCGCGGCGCCGTTTTTCCTGCATTTCGATTCCGCCGAGATCGAAGAAGGCCCGGTGGGCTTCATGCTGGAAGACCGGTTCCTGCGCCGGGCGTTCCTCGAGGCGATGAACCAGAGCGATGCGATCACCCAGGTCGAGGATCGTGTGGTGGCGCAGGACGTGGATGCCGGCGGCGTGACGGTGACGCTGGAAAGCGGCAAGAGCCTGCGCGCGCGCCTGCTGGTGGGCTGTGACGGGCGCGCCTCGGGCACGGCGGCGCGGGCCGGGATCAGGCGCACCGGCTGGGACTATGGCCAGACCGCGCTGGTCTGTGCCATCGCCCATGAAAAGCCGCATCACGGCATCGCGCATCAGCTTTTCATGCCAGGCGGGCCGTTGGCGATTCTGCCCTTGCAGGGAAATGTCTCTTCGATCGTATGGTCGGAAACCCATGCCAACGCGGCGGCGATCAATGCGTTGAGCGATGCCGACTACATCGAGGTGCTGCGCCCGCGTTTCGGCGATTTCCTTGGGCCGATCAAGCTCAAGGGCAAGCGCTTCAGCTATCCACTCAACCTGACCATCGCCGATGAGTTCGTCGCCGAGCGGCTGGCGCTGGTCGGCGATGCGGCGCATGGCATGCATCCGATTGCCGGGCAGGGGCTGAATGCCGGGCTGCGCGATGTCGGCGCGCTGGTCGATGTTCTGAGCCATGCCGCAAGGCGCGGAGAAGACTTTGCCAGCCTGCCGGTTCTGGCGCGCTATCAACAATGGCGGCGGTTTGACGTGCAAACGCTGGCAATCGCGACCGACCTGACCAACAGGCTGTTTTCAAATGATAATCCGCTGCTGCGCGCGGCGCGCGATCTGGGAATGGGCGCGATAAACGCGATGCCCGGGTTGCGCCGTGGCTTCATGCGCGAAGCCGCTGGTCTGACCGGGGAATTGCCGGAATTGATGAAGGGCTGATCGCTGCGGTGGGCAGAATGCGCACCCTACGGATCCAGCCGCCGCGCCTCGTCGATCAGCATCACCGGGATGCCGTCGCGGATCGGAAAGGCCAGACCGGCGGGTTTGCTGATCAGCTCCTGGGCCTCGGCGTCATATTCAAGAACGCTCTGGCTCTGCGGGCAGACCAGCGCCTCGAGCATGTGGCGGTCGAAGGCGGGGGCGGGGCGATTGCTCATTGCATCAGATCCTCTCCATCCCCGCCATGCAGGGAATATTCGATCAGGGTCACCAGGGTCTCGCGCCTTGTGGTGAGCGACGGCGCCTCGAGCAGCGCCTGTTTGTCTTCCGGTTCGAATTCGAGCAGCATCGACAGGGAATTGATCAGCAGCTCGTCTTCGGCATCTTTCAACGTGTCCCAATCGGTGTTGAGCCCCCTGGTGGCAAAATAGCGGCTCAGAAGCTGCATGAATTTCGCGCGATCAAAGCCCGGATCATGATCGGCGCCGCCGCGGTCGCGCTCGAACCCCTCCCATGACACCCGGGCGCGGCGATAGGGCGGAAAGCCTTCGATTTCCTCGAGGATGCGAAACCGCGACACGCCCGAGAGCGTGATCATGTAGCGGTGATCCTCTGTTTCGGAGAAATGCGTGACTCGCCCGGCGCAGCCGATGGTCATCAGCCCGGTGCCACCTTCGCGGCCCGGTACCTCGTTGGGCTGGATCATGCCGATCAGGCGCTGCGGCGTCTTCAGCGCGTCTTCGAGCAGCGTCAGGTAGCGCGGCTCGAAAATATGCAGCGGCAGTCGCGAGCGCGGCAGCAGGAGCGCACCGGGGAGCGGGAAAACCGGGATGACCTCGGGAAGGTCGGTGAGGTTTGTCATGTGCCGATGATAGCGCGAAACACGCAGCTACACCAAGATCATCGAGCCGAGCCTGCGGCGACCGCTGAGCGCGATGGGATCCTGCGGCGGCAGCGCCTCGAAAATCTTCAGAAGCTGGGCCTTGGCGGCGCCGTCATCCCACTCGCGATCGCGGCGGAACAGCTCGAGCAGCTGATCGACCGCGCCCTGCACATCGCCATTGGCGTGCAGCGCCTGGGCGTAATCGAACCGCGCCTGATGATCGTCGGCATTGGCCTCGACCGCGGCTTGCAACTCGTCCACCGGCCCGGCCTCGGCGGCCTGTTTCGCCAGTTCGAGCTGGGCGTGGGCGGCCTCGAGCTCGGCTTTTTCGGAGATCTCGGCCGGGGCGCCATTGAGAATCGCTTCGGCCTGATCAAGCTCGCCCGAGGCGATATGCGCGCGCACCAGCCCGCCATAGGCGGCGGCATTCTGAGGATCCTCCTGGAGGATCGCGGCGAAGGTCTGCGCGGCGTCCGCGGCGGCGCCTTCGGCGAGCATTTCCTCGGCGGCGGCGACGGCTTCGGCCAGGCCGCCATCCTCGTCATCGCCGGCGAGCGCGGCGGTCTTCTCGACGAACTTCGTCACTTCCGAGGGCGGCACCGCGCCCTGGAACCCATCGACCGGCTGGCCCTGCCAGAAGGCATAGACCGTGGGAATGGATTGCACCCGCAGCTGGCCCGCAATCATCTGGTTCTCATCGACATTGACCTTGGCCATGCGGACCTTGCCGCCGGCCTTCTGCACCGCCGCTTCCAGCGCCGGGCCGAGGGTCTTGCAGGGGCCGCACCACGGCGCCCAGAAATCGACGATCACCGGCACGGTCTGGCTGGCGTCGATCACCTCGGCCATGAAATCGGCTTCCGAGACGTCCTTGACGAGATCGGTGGCGGCGGCGGTATCGGTTTGTCCGAGTTCGAGCATCGGGTGCCTCATCCTTCTATCAGCTTTGGCCCATATATGAGGTCCGGCGCGGCGGATTCAAAGGGCAAAGATGCCGCGCGTGCCGTTGCCGGGAGGTCAGAGATCGAAGGTGGCAAACACCGGCGCGTGGTCCGAGGGCTTTTCCCAGCCGCGCGCAGCCCGCAGGATGCGCGAGGAATGCCCGGCCTTGGCGATGTCGGGCGTGGCCCAGACATGATCGAGCCTGCGGCCCTTGTCGGCGGCATCCCAATCGCGGGCGCGGTAGGACCACCAGGAATAGAGCAGACCCTCGGGGATATCGGCGCGGGTGATATCGACCCAGCCACCGGCATCCTGGGTTTCGCCCAGGTGTTCGACCTCGATCGGCGTGTGCGAGACGATTTTCAGCAGCTGCTTGTGCGACCAGACGTCATCTTCGCGCGGCGCGATGTTGAGATCGCCGACCAGGATCGACCTTCGCGGCTTTTCGGCATGGAACCAATCGCGCATCTCGGTCAGGTAGTCGAGTTTCTGGCCGAATTTCTCGTTTTTCTCGCGATCCGGGATGTCGCCCCCGGCCGGGACATAGAAATTGTGGATCACCACGCCGTTGTCCAGCTCTCCGGCGATATGGCGGGCATGGCCGAGCGCGGCAAAATCGCGATCGCCGACATCGCGGATCGGCAGGCGCGACAGGATGGCGACGCCGTTATAGCCCTTCTGCCCGCGCGCGATCATGTGGCGATAGCCCAGTTCCGCGAAGGCGTCGCGCGGCATCTTTTCGATCGGGCTCTTGCATTCCTGCAAACAGAGCACATCGGGCGCCTCCTCCTGCAGCAGCTTGCAGACGATGGGCTCGCGCAGGCGCACCGAATTGATGTTCCAGGTGGCGACGGTAAAGGGCATGATGTCTCCTGTCTTGCGCGAACCCCGACAGGCTAGCTGTTGCGCGAAAGAGGCGCCAGCGACGAAATGAAAAAAGGCCTGAGAAATCCTTGACGGTTCTCAGGCCCTACCGAGTGCCTACAGGCAATCGCAATAAACCGGAAACGGAGGCAAAGCGTTGTTTCGCGCTCTGTCACAGATTAGAATGAAACTGGTTACACTGCTCGGCCCCATGATTGTTCGAATGAAACCCCTGCAAAACAAGCCATCTTGTCACGAAATGCGCCTGGTTGCCATGAACGGCTACGCCTTTCAGGTGACGCTGGATGGCGTCTTGCAACTATTGCGGTCAAAGCTGTTTCTGGGAACGCTGGTCGTGTTCAGCATCCTGATCGCGCTGGTCAATCCGTCGGTGTTCGGAATCACCCTTCCCTTGAGCGTGCGGCCCGTTTTCTGGCTGCTCAATTGCAGTCTGGTCACCGTCGTCTGGCTGTTTCAGTTCCGTATCTGCATCCTGGTGATGCAAAGGCTGCGGCGCGATTTCGTGGTGCCCTCGGGGCTGTTCTATTCGGTTTCGGTTGCCCTGCTGATCTGGGTCAATTACCTGGTGCTGCGCAAATGGCTTGCCTTGGCCCCGCTTGAGAGCGTGGCGATCTGGGGCGAAATCCTGCGCTATACGCTGATCGCTGTGGTGTTCGAACTGATGCTGGTGGTGTTCATCCTGCCGCACTATCCGCAGATTCGCCGGGTGCGATGGAACGGCGAAGAGATCGCGGGCGAGCTGCCCGGTCCGAACCCGGCTGCGCAACAGCCCCGGCGCGAACCGGCAGCCCGGCCCGGGGCAGCGTCCTTGCCGGATCTGGAAGTGCAGGACCGGCAGATCGCGCTCGACGGGCTGCTCTATCTGAAATCGGTCGAGCATTATGTCGAGTTTGTCTTTCACGAAGGGCACGAGCTGTTGCGGGCGGCGCTGCGCGATCTGACCGAACAGCTTGGCCCCGAGCATGGCGTGCAGACACATCGCTCCTATTGGGTGCAGCGCGCGGCGATCGACGATCTGATTCGCCAGAACGGCCATCCTTACATCCGGCTGAAGAACGGCACCAATATTCCGATATCACGGATGCGGCGCAAGGAAGTGAACGAGTGGATGCAGCGGTTTGGCCCGGAACCCTGATACCCGTAAAAAAAAGCCCGGGGCAAGCCCGGGCCAAGTCCAACAGGGAGGTGCATGCGATAACCCGCACATGCAACGGGATAACTTAACCGTAATTACAACTTCACAATACAACTTTGATCTGGCGCAAATAAGTCTGGAATTCCATACGATGCATGTGTTGTGACATTTAGGCCATGAGGCGATAGCCGCCCGATTCCGTCACCAGCAGCCGCGCGTTCGAGGGATCCGGCTCGATCTTCTGGCGCAGGCGATAGATGTGGGTCTCCAGCGTGTGGGTCGTGACACCGGCGTTGTAGCCCCAGACCTCGTGCAGCAGTACGTCGCGCGCCACCACGCCTTCGGAAGAGCGATAGAGAAACTTCAGGATGTTGGTTTCCTTCTCGGTGAGGCGAATCTTGCGTTCATCCTCGGTCAGCAGCATCTTCATCGCCGGTTTGAACGTGTACGGCCCGAGCGAGAAGACGGCGTCTTCCGATTGTTCATGCTGGCGCAGCTGGGCGCGGATGCGGGCCAGCAGCACCGGGAACTTGAACGGCTTGGTGACGTAGTCATTGGCGCCGGCATCAAGCCCGAGGATGGTGTCGGAATCGCTGTCATGGCCGGTGAGCATCAGGATCGGCGATTTCACCCCCTGTTTGCGCATCAGGCGGCAAAGCTCGCGGCCATCGGTATCGGGCAGGCCGACATCGAGGATCACCAGATCATAAATCGCCTCCTTGGCGCGGGTCATCGCCTCGGCACCGTTGGCGGCCTCGAAGACGTCGAAGTCCTCGGTCATGATCAGCTGTTCGCTGAGCGCCTCGCGCAGGTCTTCATCATCGTCGACAAGCAGTATCTTCTTGAGCTGTGCCATTTTTCCGGCCTCCTCATTGGCTTGGACTACAGATGAGGCGGCGCGGGCGGCACGGCAAGATATGCTGCAATTCTCTCACGGCCTCGTGTAAAGGGGAGGGCGAATGTTTCAAAATGTGGCGTTCAGGCGTAGGGAGACCTCATGAGTTTCGCCCCCGATATCACCGAAACGCTCGCGCGCGCGCGGGCCGATCTGCGCATGGGCGTGCCCGTGGTGCTGGCGGGTGCCGGGGGCGCCGCCGTTCTGATGCTGGCGGCAGAGACGCTCGACGCGCAACGGCTGGCCGACTTGAGGGCGCTGGGCGGCGTGCCAGTTCTCGCGATCACGGCGCGACGGGCCGAGACATTGAAGGCGCGGGCCTATGATGGCGATCTGGCGCGGCTGGTGCTGCCTGGTGATGCAGGTCTGTCCTGGATATTGGCGGTATGCGATCCGGCCGATGATCTCAACGCGCCGATGAAAGGGCCGCTTCAGGCAGCGCGGGGTGGCGATGCAGCGCTGCACCGGCTGGCGATCCGGCTGGCCAAGACCGCGCGGCTTCTGCCCGCGGCGCTGGTTCTGGATCTGAAGGGAGCGCGGGAATTTGCAGCCGAAAACAACCTGACGATGGTGAACGAAGCCCTGGCCGCCCCGGTGCTGGAAGCGTCTGCGGATCTGCACCCGGTGGTGGCGGCGCGGCTGCCGATGGCGGCGGCAAAGGCCGGCCGGCTGCATGTTTTCCGGCCCGAGGACGGCGCCGAGGAGCATTACGCGATCGAGATCGGCCGACCGTCGCGCGACGCACCGGTGCTGGCGCGGCTACATTCGGCCTGCTTCACCGGCGATGTGCTCGGCTCGCTCAAATGCGATTGCGGGCCGCAACTGCGCGGCGCATTGGCGCAGATGGGGGCGGAGGGCGCGGGTGTGCTGCTCTATCTCAATCAGGAGGGGCGCGGCATCGGGCTGGCCAACAAGATGCGGGCCTACTCGTTGCAGGATCAGGGGTTTGACACGGTCGAGGCCAATCACCGGCTCGGCTTCGAGGATGACGAGCGCGATTTTCGCATCGGCGCGCAGATCTTGCAGGCGATGGGATTCAGCGCCGTGCGCCTGCTCACCAACAACCCGCGCAAGATCGCGATGATGCAGGCGCATGGCATTGCCGTGACCGAGCGGGTGCCGCTGAAGGTGGGCGAGACCGCGCAGAACCGCGGCTATCTGGCGACCAAGGCGGCGAAATCAGGGCATTTGCTGTGAGCCTGCGCGCGGGAGGCGTGCCGATCACCCGGCCTGCAGGGGGCGACCTGGTTCTGACGCGCCGCGGCGTGCGGTTTGAGGGGCGGTATCTGCCTTGCGTGATCGGCAGGGGCGGCGTGCAGGCCCAAAAGCGCGAGGGCGATGGCGTGACGCCGGTGGGGGCGCATCGGATTGTCGCCATGCTCTATCGCGCGGATCGGACGGCGCGGCCGAACAGCTGGGCCAGACCGATCCGGCCGGGCGATCTGTGGTCGGATGCGAGCGGCGAGGCGGGCTATAACCAGCTGGTGCACGCGCCTTATCCGCATAGCCATGAGCCGCTGCGCCGGGCCGATCCGCTTTACGACATCGTGCTGGTCAGCGACTGGAACTGGCCCGACGCCGTTGCCGGGAAGGGCTCGGCCATATTCCTGCATCAATGGCGCCGCCCGGGCTGTCCCACCGAAGGCTGCGTGGCGTTCTCGCGCGCGGATTTGCGATGGATCGCGGCGCGGCTGCGGCCCGGCGCGCGGCTGATCGTGCCGGACGGAATGGTGGGGTGAAACCCCACCCTACTCGGGATATTTGCGCCGCGCCTTGGCGGTGGCCAAGGGCTTGCCGCCGGCCTTCGCCGTTGCAGTCCACTCATAGGTGTGCCGGCCCGAGGGCGGGCAGGGGCTTTTATACTTGAAAACCCCCGAGGGCAGCTTGCCGGACGTGCTCATCTTGACCGTGCCGCCGCCGTGATTGTAGCCGGGCGCATCCAGATCCTTGAGTTTGAACACCACCCTTGTGGTGCCTGCAGGCACACCCTTGAGGATGAATTCGGGGTTCGCCACGGTGTTGGGCCGGCCCGACGTGCATAGCGGGATGTTGCCCCATTGGAACGAAAGCGTCATCTCGGCAGCGGCTGCGCCGGTGGTGAGAACAAGGGCTGCGAGGCCCAGGGCAAAGTGTTTCATGGCAATCTCCTTGGTCGGATAAATCGCCTGACATGATGCGCTGACCGGCGCAAATCGCAAAGTGTTTTACTTGCGACAGATCAGCCCGGCACGCGTTCGCCGAAAATGGCCGATCCGATGCGCACATGGGTGGCGCCCAGGGCGATGGCGCGTTCGAAATCGCTGCTCATGCCCATCGACAGTCCGGTGAGACCGTTGCGCGCGGCGATCTTGGCCAGCAGGGCAAAATGCAGGCTCGGCTCTTCCTCCACCGGCGGGATGCACATCAGGCCTTCGATCGGCAGGTCCAAGCCCTGGCATTCGGCGATGAAGCCATCGGCATCGGCAGGCAGGATTCCGGCCTTTTGCGGCTCTTCGCCGGTATTGACCTGGACGAAGAGCGCCGGGCAGCGGCCCTCTTCCTGGGCGATGCGGGCGATGGACTTGGCCAGCTTGGGGCGGTCGAGCGAATGGATCGCCTGGAACAGTTCGAACGCCTGCCGGGTCTTGTTGGTTTGCAATGGGCCGATCAGGTGAACCTGGGCATCGGGGAAATCTTCCCGGAAGGCGGGCCATTTCCCGGCGGCTTCCTGGACCCGGTTTTCGCCAAAAAGCCGGTGTCCCTCTTCCAGCACGGCGCGCACGCGGTCCTCGGGCTGAACCTTGGACACGGCAATGAGTTGCACCGAGCCAGCGGCACGGCCGGAATCGGCTTCGGCTTTGGCAATGCGGGTTCGGATTTCGGATAGCGACATGAGCGGTCCTGTGCTGATGGTTCGCATGGAATCAACAACATCAGGGGACTAAAGAACAGGCCAAAAGAAAAGGGCAGGTCCGAAGACCTGCCCTTCCCTGTTCGGAACTTCGACTTCTGGATTAGAAGTTGAAGCGGATACCGAGGTCGTAAGCGGTGTTGCTTGCGGTGTTGCGTGCAACGCCGGCTTCCAGCGATGCGCCGCCACCCAGGTTGTGCGAAACGCCCAGACCGTAGGTTTCGCCGCCGAGTGCGCCGTCTTCCGAGGTCACGAAGGCATCAACACGGGTTGCTGCACCGACGTCGACGTTGGCATAGAGACCGAATTTGGCGATGCCATCGTTGTCAGCATAGGCCAGGCCGATTTTCGCCGGGCCGATCTTGCCGCCAACGGTCAGAACGACTTTGTCGTTCACAGCACCGAATGCGTCTTGGTAACCCAGAGCAACGGTCCAGTCGTTGAACGCATAGGACAGGTGCAGAGCGGTACGCTCGGTTGCGCCATTGCCCGAGTGCGACAGGTGACCGCCGAAATCGCCAGCCGAATACATGACTTCAACACCGTTGAATGCTGCAGCGCCGGCACCAGCGGACGAGTAAGCGTCCCAGCCGAAGTAGCCGCGTTGGTTGGTGTTGGTCACCAGGTTGGTGAAGCCGAGACCCGAGAGGCCGATACCGGCCGACTGAGTCGACATGTAGAGGCCAGGCATCCATTCGATGGCGCCATAGATGTTGCCCACACCCAGCTCAAAGCCGCCGGCCTTCGCATAGAAGCGAGCCGCGTTGAAGGTGTTGATGGTGGTCGCGCCGTTGAACGACGTTGCTTGGTAGCGCAGGCGCGCACCAAAGGTCAGGCCATTGTCAGCTTCGGTCGACATATCGATCTGCAGGCGGATACGCGAATAAACGCCCGATGTGCCAGCGAAGTTTTCCAAGGCGCCGAAACGGCCGTAGCCGCTGAACGACACTTCCGCAGCCGCCATACCAGCGGTGGCGACGAGAGCGGTCGTTGCGAAGAGAATCTTTTTCATGTGTTTTCCCTCGGTTTTCCAGTCATGCGCCCAAAACGGGGAATCCGTATTGGGTATAGGCCACTCTCTCGCTCCAAACGGGGGGTCATTGCAAGTCTGGCAGGCCGCCTGCCATGATCGGGGTCTGAAATTGGTGCAGCAAAGTCACAGTTTCGGCACGCCCCTATGGGGCAAAGCGTTTGAACCCCCGCAAAACCCGCCAATCGGCCCCGGCAACAGGAGTTTACTGCACCCGCCAGTCGGCGCGATAAATCCTTGCTCCCGCCGCATCGCTTGGGTAGGAGGGGTGTAGAAGGGCAGGATCGGGGCAAAAACATGCAAACCTTGAACGCTTTCAGACTTCTGGCCGCAGGGCTGGTCGCGTTTTCGCTGGCGTCATGTGGCGGCGGCGCGGGTTCGTTCGGCCCGATCGGATTTGGCGGCGCCCGCGATGCCATCGATAGCGAAGAAGACGAAACCGGGCCGATCATCGAAGGGCAGGCCGGGACCAGCCAGGTAGGCCAGACATCGATCTTCGACCTGTTCAAGCGCAAGGACACCGGCACCACCGTGAAGGTGAACCGCTATCTGTGGAATGCCTCGCTCGACGTGCTGAATTTCCTGCCTGTGCAGAGCATCGATCCGTTCACTGGCGTGATCGTGATGGGTTATGGTACGCCGCCGGGTGGTGGGCGCGCCTATCGCGCGACTGTCTACATCAAGGATCCGGCGCTGGATGCACGTTCGCTCAACGTCGCGATCGCCACGCGCGGCGGGCCTGTGGCGGCGGGAACCCAACGTGCCGTGGAAGACGCGATTCTGAACCGCGCGCGTCAATTGCGAATCAACGACAAGAAATACTGATCTGTCCGTGGCGCCGGCGGCGCCCGCGCACCCGGATCAGACGCAGGGCGCGCCCATCGCGCGCGGCGGCAGCGCGGCCAGGTCATGCACCCATTGGAGCTGACCCGGCAGGCAGATTTTCTTCAGATCATAGCGGCTTACCACAAGTTTGCGGGCGGCTTGGCCGAGCCGCCTGCGCATCGCGGCATCGTCGAGCAGGGCGCAGACCTCATCGACCAGCGCATCGCGATCGAAGAAATCCACCAGCCGCCCGGTTTCGTCGTGGGTGATCAGCTCTTTCACCGGATCGGTATAGGAGGCGACGATGGCGCCTTCGACGCTCATGGTCTCGAACAGCGACCATGACAGCACGAACGGATAGGTGAGGTAGACATGCACGCGGCTGACCCGGAGCAGCGCGACGAATTTGTCATAGGGAATGCGGCCCAGGAAGTGTACGCGGGCCCAATCCTCGTCGCTGATCTGGCCGCGCACCTCGTCGATGAAAATCTGCTTCCAGGTCTTGCCCTTGGGCGGCTGGGCGCCATAGCTGACCTCGTTTCCGCCGACAATGAGGATGCGTGCTTTCGGGCGCTCCCTGAGCAATCGCGGCAGGGCGCGCATGAAGATGTGATAGCCGCGATAGGGCTCGAGATTGCGGTTCACGAAGGTGATGATTTCATCCTCGCGGCTGAACGTGGGGCCGTTTTCGTTGGCCAGATCGGCATCCGGGTCGGGCACCAGGTGGTCGGTGTCGATCCCGTCGAAACAGACGCTGATGCGGTCGCGGAAACTGTCGGGGAATGTATCGGCCTGAAACCGGGTCGGGCTGAGCCCGGCATCTCCCATGGCAAAGCTGAGGTGGTTGTTGATGTTCTTCATCCGCAGCCGCAGCGGTTCGGTGACGGCGATTTCGGGCTGAAACTCCGGGTCGAACCCGGTGTGGGGGTAGGTCGGCTGATGGTAGAGCTCGCAATAGAGTCCGATCCGCGCCTCTGGCCAGACATCCTTGAGAAAGAGCGATTCGCCCCATCCGGGATGCGCCACTATGACATCGGGGACGAAACCGGCGGCGCGCAGCTGCAGCGCGGCATGAAAGCAGGCCTCGGCGCGGGTGACCTTGGTGTCGAGATCGACCAGCCAGGGATGCACCGCCTGCCCGCTCTTGCGCGACAGTTTGTAAGGCAGAACACGAACGCCTTGCCATACCATCGGTTTCTCGACTCGCAGGGTCAATGCGACAGCCTGGTGCCCCTGGGCGGCGAGCGCCGGTGCGAGATGCTTGAACTGTCCGGGAAAATTCTGATGAATGAAAAGGATATTCATGGTGTTACGCGCCTGAAATCGCCTCTGAAAACGTCTTTGCACCTGTTATAGCGCGATAATTCGGCTTGCACAGTGGCGGTGGCGCTGCAAAGCACACTGGACCATCGCGCGTGAGCGCCCTATCACCCGATGCAACGGAAATTTCAAACAAGAGCCGTCAGACATGAACCGTTATTCGCCCGCCGAGATCGAAGCCAGATGGCAGGAGGCCTGGGACAAGGCCGGGATTTTCCGCGCGAGCCGCGAGGGCGACAAGCCGAAATACTATGTGCTCGAGATGTTCCCCTATCCGTCGGGCCGCATCCATATCGGCCATGTGCGCAACTATACGATGGGCGACGTGATCGCGCGCTACAAGCTGGCCAACGGCTTCAACGTGCTGCACCCGATGGGGTTCGACGCCTTCGGCATGCCGGCGGAAAACGCGGCGATGGCCAGCGGCGGCCATCCCAAGGACTGGACCTATTCCAACATCGACACGATGGTCGAGCAGATGAAGCCGCTCGGCTTCGGGCTCGACTGGAGCCGGATGTTTGCCACCTGCGATCCGGAATATTACGGCCAGCAGCAGGCCTTGTTTCTGGATTTCATGGCCAAGGGGCTGGTCTATCGCAAGAACGCGGTGGTCAACTGGGATCCGGTCGACCGGACCGTGCTGGCCAACGAGCAGGTGATCGACGGCAAGGGCTGGCGCTCGGGCGCCGAGGTCGAACGGCGCGAGTTGACCCAGTGGTTCGGCAAGATCAGCGATTTCAGCGAGGAACTGCTGGAGGCGCTGGATACGCTGGAGAACTGGCCCGCCAAGGTGCGGCTGATGCAGGAGAACTGGATCGGCAAATCGCGCGGCTTGCAGTTTTCGTTCGAGCGGGTCGATGGCGGCGCGCCGATCGAGGTCTATACCACTCGGCCCGACACGCTGATGGGGGCGAGCTTCGTCGGCATTTCGCCGGATCATCCGGTTGCCCGCGCGCTGGAGGCCGAGAGCGCCGAGGTGAAAGCCTTTGTCACCGAGGCGCGCAAGGGCGGCACCACGGAAGAAGCCATCGAGACCGCGCCGAAGCTGGGCTATGATACCGGGATCAGGGTGAAACATCCGCTTGATCCCAATTGGGAACTGCCGGTCTGGATCGCCAATTTCATCCTGATGGACTATGGCACCGGCGCGATTTTCGCCTGCCCGGCGCATGATCAGCGCGACCTGGATTTCTGCCGCAAGTATGACCTGCCGGTGATCGACACGTTTGTGGCGCTGGATGATCCGAAGCCGGTGGCTGACGAGGCTTTCGTGCCGCCGAAAACCGAGGTGGTGAAATGGCTGAACCATTTCGCCGGGCTCGACGAGGCGAGTGGGCAGGAGGCCATCGACGCCACCATCGCGTTTGCCGAAACGGCGGGCTGGGGCACCGGCGTGACCAAATACCGCCTGCGCGACTGGGGGCTGAGCCGTCAGCGCTATTGGGGCGCGCCGATTCCGGTGGTGCATTGCGAGACCTGCGGCGTGGTGCCCGAGAAGAAAGAGAACCTGCCGATCGAGCTGCCTTACGACGAGGATGGCACGCCGATTGATTTTTCCATCCCCGGCAACCCGCTCGACCGTCACCCGACCTGGCGCGACACGCCCTGCCCGAAATGCGGCGGGGCGGCGCAGCGCGAGACCGACACGATGGACACGTTTGTCGATTCGAGCTGGTATTTCGCGCGCTTCACGGCGCCGCGGGCCAAGACGCCGACGGATATGGACGCGGCGTCCTACTGGATGAATGTCGACCAGTATATCGGCGGCATCGAACACGCGATCCTGCACCTCTTGTACTCGCGCTTCTTCGCCCGGGCGATGCATATCTGCGGTCACCTGCCGGAAAAAGCCATCGAGCCGTTCGATGCGCTGTTCACTCAAGGGATGGTGACGCACGCGATTTACAGGACCAGGGACGCGGATGGCCGGCCGGTCTATCATTATCCCGAAGAGGTCGACCTGCGCGACGGCAAGGGCTTTCTGAAAGACGGCACCGAGGTCGAGATCATCCCCTCGGCCAAGATGTCGAAATCCAAGAACAACGTGGTCGATCCGGTGAACATCATCGAGCAGTTCGGCGCCGACACGGCGCGCTGGTTCGTGTTGTCCGACAGCCCGCCGGAGCGCGATGTGGAATGGACCGCCAGCGGCGCCGAGGCGGCACACAAGCATCTGGCGCGGGTCTGGTCGCTCTGTGACCGGATAGGTGCCATGGCCGACGGCGCGACCGGCGAGGGCGATGAAGAGCTGCAACGCGAGATGCACAAGACCATCCACGACGTGACCATGGGCGTCGAAAGCTTCGGCTTCAACGCCGCCATCGCCAAGCTCTACGCCTTCACCAACACACTGGCAAAATCGAAGGCCGGAAAGGCGGCGCAGCGACAGGCGGTGATGACGCTGGCCCAGCTGATGAGCCCGATGACGCCGCATCTGGCCGAAGATATCTGGGCCCATCAGGGCGGTGAGGGGCTGATCGCCACCGCGCCCTGGCCGAAACCCGACGAGGCGATGCTGATCGACGATACCGTGACCCTGCCGATCCAGATCAACGGCAAGCGCCGTGCGGAAATCAGCGTGCCGAGGGATATGGCCAAGGCGGAGGTTGAAAAGCTGGCGATGGCGACGGATGCTGTGCAGAGGGCGCTGAACGGCAATGCGCCGAAAAAGGTGATCGTGGTGCCGGGGCGGATCGTGAATGTGGTGCTGTGACAGACGTGGATTTCTGAAAACCCTGCTGGCGCCGGCGCTGTTGCTGTCGGCCTGCGGCTTTGCCCCGGCCTATGGGCCGGATGGCGGCGCCCAGCAGCTGCAAGGCACGATCGAGATCGACGAACCGGTCGACCGCAACAGCTATCTGCTGGTGCAGCAGCTGGAACACCGGCTGGGCCGGGCGGCGGCGCCGCAATACGGCCTGTCGCTGGCGCTGGAAGTGAAACAGGAGCGCATGGCGATCGACGCCACCAACATCACCACCCGCTTCAACGTGATCGGCAGGGCGACCTATGCGCTGCGCGATCTGGGTGATGGCAAGGTGCTAATGAGCGGCAATGTCGACAGTTTCACCGGCTATTCCGCCACCGGCTCGACCGTGGCGACCCAGGCCGCACAGCGCGATGCGCGCGAACGGTTGATGACGATCCTGGCCGATCAGATCACCACGCGCCTGATCGCAAAGGCGGGGGAGTTGGCGCCATGAAGCTTTCGCCGCGCGATGCGGCGGGCTATTTCGCGCGGCCCGATCCGGCGCGCACCGGGCTGTTGATCTATGGCGGCGACGCGATGCGCGTGGCGCTCAAGCGTCAGCAGGTGATCGCGGCGCTGATCGGCGCCAAGGGCGACGAGGAAATGCGGCTGGCGCGGATGACCGGCGCCGAACTGCGCAAGGATCCGGCGATGCTGCTTGATGCGATCAAGGCGCAGAGCTTCTTCCCCGGGCCGCGGGTGGCCTTTGTCGAAGAGGCCAACGATACCGTGGCGCCGATCGTGACCGCGGCGCTGGAGGACTGGGCCGAGGGCGATGCCCAGGTCATCCTCACCGCCGGGGCGCTCAAGACCAGTTCGAAGCTGCGCAAGCTGTTCGAGACGCACCGGAATGCTTATGCCGTGGGGCTCTACGACGACCCGCCGAGCCGCGCCGAGATCGAGGCCGATCTGAACAAGGCGGGGCTGGGCAACCTGGCCGAAGACGCAATGACCGATCTGGTGGTGTTGAGCCGTGTGCTGGGGCCGGGAGATCTGCGACAGGTGATCGAAAAGCTCGGGCTCTACAAGCTCGGCGACGACAGCCCGGTTGTCTTGGCGGATGTCGCGGCCGTGGCACCGACATCGACCGAGGCGGCGCTGGATGATGTGCTCAACATCGTGGCCGAGGGCAAGCCGGGCGAGATCGGCCCGGTGATGCGCAAGCTCGAGGCGCAAGGCGTGCAGCCGGTGGGGCTGTGCATCGGGGCGATGCGGCATTTCCGGGCGCTCTATACCGTGGCCAGCGATCCCGGCGGCGCGGCGCAGGGCATCGCGCGGATGCGCCCGCCGATCTTCGGCCCGCGCCGCGACCGGATGCTGCGTCAGGCCCAGGGTTGGGGCGCACGCAAGCTCGAAACCGCACTGGGCGTGCTGACCGATACCGATCTGCAGCTGCGCAGCGCGGGCCAGCGCGCCCCGGCGATGGCGCTGGTCGAGCGCAGCCTGATCCGGCTCGCGATGCTGGGCAAGACATAGGTTTTCCGACCGGCAAGCCCGCGCCAGCAAGCACCGCGGCACGCGTAATTTCGCGGTGCAAGCCCGCCGGCCTCAGGCGAAGGCCGCTCCGGGGCGCAGTTCTGCCGCAGCGATCCCGCGGCAATTGATGATCGGGGGGTTGTGAAACTTCCGCGCCACGGGATCGGCCGGGTCAAGCGCGCCAAGCTCGATCAGGATCGACGCGATCGCGCTTTCGGCGGCGCGGGTCTGGCCGTCGACCACCTTCAGCGCAATGCCCAGGCCCTGCTCCGGCAGGATCGCGATGAAGAACGCCTCGGCCCCGGACTTGAGCGCAACGTGTCCGCCCATCGCGCGCATCAGTTCGGTGCTGGCCCGGCCCTCGCCGGCGACCAGCTCGGGATGCGCCACCATCGCCTTGCGCAGCCGCAGCGCCGCGCGCTGGCGCGCCGTGCTCTCCCCGGCGCCCGCAAACCAGGCCATCGCCCGGGCCATACCGGTGAGCGTGCAGGCGAAATTCGGCGCAGAACAGCCGTCGATGCCGTGGCCGGCACTGGTTTCGCCGGTGACATCCTCGAACGCCTCCAGCACCGCCTTCTGCACCGGATGATCCAGTTCCAGGTATTCCGGCCCGGCGCCCAGATGCTGCGCCAGGGTCAGGAATCCGGCATGTTTCCCCGAGCAGTTGTTGTGTACCTGATCGGGCTTGCCGGTGCCGCAGATCACGCATTTCGCCGCGCCCGGATCATACGGAATGTGGCCGCCGCAGCGCAGATCGTCATCGCCCAGCCCGCGCGCTGCCAGCCAGGCCTGCACCCGGCTCACATGGATCGCCGCCCCGCCATGCGACGCACAGGCCAGCGCCAGCTGCTCGGTGCCAAGCCCGGCCGCGTCGGCCGCCCCGCTTTCCACCAGCGGCAAGGCCTGAATCATCTTCGAGGACGACCGCGGCAGCACCACCAGAGCGGGGTCGCCCCAGGCCTTCACAACGGCGCCGGAGACATCGCAGACCACCGCATGGCCCATGTGCCGGCATTCCAGAATATTCCCGCGCCACACCTGCGCCATCTCGACCGGTCCTGCCACTGTCTCTCTCCCCTTCAAGTTTCCGCGAAAATCCGCCAATTGCTCTTTCGCCAGTAGCGGAAATCGGGCTATTGTTGCAATGTCGAAAGGAATTTCGATCCCGCCCTCGCAGATTGGCGGCAAAGGCCCGCGCAGCCGGGTCGTGGATTGAGGCAAGATGACAGCTGGAGGCTGTAGAATGGTATCACGTCGTGCGCTTTTTGTGGCCGGGCTTGTTCTGGGTCTGGCCGGAGCCCCCGTGTCGGCACAGGAAACAAGCACCAACCAGGTCGCCGCCAAGACCGACTGGTCGGTGTTCGAGGACAAGAGCCCGCGCGAATGCTGGGCGGTGTCCTCGCCCAAGGAAACCGTCAACACCAAGGGCGGTCGTGTCGTTGCGGTGAAACGCTCCGACATCCTGCTGATGGCGTTTTTCCGCCCCGAAGCCGGTGTCGCCGGACAGATCACCTTTACCGGCGGCTATCCCTTCGCTCCGGGTTCGACCGTGAACATCACGGTCGATGGCAGCAGCTTCGAGCTCTTTACCGAGGGAGAATGGGCCTGGCCGGCCTCGCCCTCGGACGATGTCAAGATCCTCACCGCGATGAAGCGCGGCGCCGAGGCGGTGCTGACCGGGCGTTCCGGGCGCGGCACCGTCACCAAGGACACCTTCTCGCTTTCGGGCTTCACCGCCGCTGTCGAGGATGCGGAGAAGCGCTGCAAGTAGGCGCATTTTCCTGGATCGACGAGTCTCTGCCCGCCGCCTCGGCGCCGGGGTTTTCTTGCGCGCGCGATCCTCGGATCGCCGGTTCCGGCGATCGCCTCGATGCCAGCGAATACTACCGTTGGCAACGGATACGGAAAACTCAAACCGGGTAACCTGCGGCGCCGCAGGAGGCGGCATGGATTTCCGGCCGCTATCATCTTGGCCGCGAGCAATTACCTTTTTGCAGAAGTGAATTTGGGTTAGCTTTTCCCGGGCAAGCTGAAGCACCGGGTTTCAAGCTGCCTCGGGCCAGGTGCAAGCCGATCATGGAAATCGAAATACGATCAGATCAACGTGTTGTCCTGCTGAACGGCACCGAACTCACGATCGGAGCCAGGGCGTTCGATGTTCTGTCGTTCCTCTACGACCACGCGGACCGCATCGTCTCGAAAGAAGAGCTGCTCAACGAGGTCTGGGCCGGTTTGATGGTCGAAGAGAGCAATCTCACGGTCCAGGTTTCGAGCCTGCGAAAGGCTCTGGGCCGAAATTCGATCAAAACCGTGCCCGGCATCGGCTACAGGTTCATTCAAACAGGCGACACCTCCCCCGCAGGCTCCGCCTCACAAAACCCGCCGCTGCCGATCCCCGACATCCCGTCGCTCGCGGTGCTGCCCTTTTCCAATCTCACGGGATCGGCCGATCGGGCCTATCTGGTCGATGGTATCGTCAACGAGATCATCGCGGCGCTGTCGCGGGTGTCGTCCCTCTTCGTGATCTCCAGCACATCCAGCACTACCTACAAGGGCCGCGCCGTCGATCTGGCGGACGTCGGGCAGGAACTGGGGGTGCGCTATGTGCTGGAAGGCTCGATCCAGCAGGCGGGCGATAGAATGCGCATATTCACCCAACTGGTCGAAGCGGAGTCGGGTCACATGATCTGGCAAGACCGGTTCGACGGGCTCGCGACCGAGATTTTCGATTTGCAGGACCGGGTTGCAGAGCATGTCGCGGGGGCGCTGGAGCCGAAACTGATCTGGACAGAGGCGGCGCGGGCGCAGGCCAAACCGACAAACAGCCTTGCCGCCTACGATCTCTGCCTGCGCGCGGCCCCGTTGATCTATCGCCAGAACACCCTGGCCAATCTCGAGGATGGCGTGGCGCTTCTCAGACAGGCGATCGAGCTGGATCCATCCTACATTCATGCCAAGGCTTTGATATGTTTCGCCCATACCGGGGCATTCGCGACACGCTGGTGGTCGTTCGAGAAAGCGCGCGCTGCCTTGCCCATGGCCCGCGAAGTGCTCGATGCGAACCCCGATGATCCCCTGGCGCTGGCCTATGCCGGGCATTATCTGGCGTATCTCGGGCAAGCCCAGCAGGAGGGGTTGACGGCGCTGAAACGCGCCAACGCGCTGAACCCCAACTCGGCCACGGTCACGATGCTCCTGGGCTGGGTTTACAATTACCTCGACGAAAACGATGCCGGGATTCAGCATCTGCAAAGGGTCAAACGGATCAGCCCGCTGCATCCAAATATCGGCGTCGCGACATGCGGGATCGGCAATGCCCTGTTGCAGAAAGGCGAGCCGGAAAACGCCGCGCGTTTCTATGAACAGGCGATGACGGAATACCCCGAGTTCGCCTCAACCCAGCTCGGGCTCATGGGGTGTTACTGGCGTTTGGGGCGGCATGAAGACGCCGCACGGGTTGCGGCGTGGTTCCGCGCCAAGGTGCCCGACATGTCGGTCGCGACCTTTCAACGGACCCGCCCGCAGGTCAACGCCTACTATCGCGAGTCGATCATCGGCGCGCTCGAAGCCCATGGCTTTCCGCCCTGAAGCGTTTTGCATTTGATCCGAGCTACGGATCGGAGGGAAAACGCCCACAGGCTCGACAAGATGCCTGTCTCTTTCCAATTTTCCTGATTCAGGACAACCGCAAAAGGCTTTAACGCATCAGATTGTCGACGGCGCGCCGGGCGGCCTCGCGGCGCAGTTCCGCATCGCGAACATGCTGCGGTTCTTTCGCGGCGCTTGCGAATGCCTGCCTGACGCGCGAAAGCAGGACGATGCCGAGCTCTGCAATCGGGCGGCTGGAAACGCGGGATTTTTCGATCGGAAGGAAGGTCATGGCTGGCTCGCTTTTCGGTCTGGTGTGTATCTGGATCAACTGCCTGATCCTGTCACACGACCCGCGAAAGCGTCCTGAAGCGGGTGTTAAACCTTCCTAAACTAGTCCTAAATCCTGCAAATCCTCATCGGCCCGGCAGGTTGCCGGATCGAAACGCCAACCACCGGTGAAAGGTCAGACAGGCTCACCCATGCGGTCCGCCTCCGCCGCAAGCAACGGCGCAGGGATTTTTTGCAAATCTCCCAGAATCGCCTATATAGAGCGCTTCGGGAAAGCCAGAGGCCCGGATTGTCGTGAAACGCGCTTTGCCCTTGACCCCAGTGCAGCGTTTCACGCTTCCAAAGTCCGAGGCCCAACCCGAACCGCCGCCAGGCCCATCGCTTTTCAGGAACCGCGCCATGTCCGATCCAGCCCCCGTCACGCCCGATGTGAAAACCCTGCCCCGGCTGCGCCCGGCGCGCGCCGATGGCCGGATCAACCTTGTCGGCCTGACCCGCGATCAACTCGGCGAGACCCTGATCGAACATGGCACGCCCGAAAAGCAGGCCAGGATGCGCACCAATCAGCTCTGGCAGTGGATCTATCAGAAGGGCGAGGCCGATTTCGCCGTGATGACCAACCTCGCCAAACCCTACCGTGCCCTCCTGGCCGAGCATTTCGTGATCGAACGCCCCGAGGTGATCACCAAACAGGTTTCCGCCGACGGCACCCGCAAATATCTCGTTCGCATCGCCGGCGGTCACGAGGTCGAGGTGGTCTATATCCCCGAAGAGGATCGCGGCACGCTGTGCATCTCGTCGCAGGTCGGCTGCACCCTCACCTGCTCGTTCTGCCATACCGGCACGCAAAAGCTGGTGCGCAACCTCACCGCCGGTGAAATCATCGGTCAGGTCATGGTGGCGCGCGACGATCTCGATGAATGGCCCGAACCGGGCGAGGGCTCCGATGCCCGCCCGCGCCTGCTCAGCAACATCGTGCTGATGGGCATGGGCGAGCCGCTCTATAATTTCGAGAATGTCCGTGACGCGATGAAGATCGCGATGGACCCGGAGGGCATCTCGCTGTCGCGCCGCCGCATCACGCTCTCCACCTCCGGCGTGGTGCCGGAAATCGCCCGCACTGCCGAGGAAATCGGCTGCCAGCTTGCGATCAGCTTTCACGCCACCACCGATGCGGTGCGCGACACGCTGGTGCCGATCAACAAACGCTGGCCTCTGGTCGATCTGCTCGAAGCGCTGCGCAGCTATCCCAAGGTCAGCAATTCCGAGCGAATTACCTTCGAATATGTCATGCTCGACGGTGTGAACGATTCCGATGAAGACGCCCGCCGCCTTGTCAGACTGATCGAGGGCATCCCGGCCAAGATTAACCTGATCCCGTTCAACGAATGGCCCGGCGCACCCTACAAGCGCTCGTCCAACAACCGGATCCGCGCCTTCGCCGATATCATCTACAAGGCCGGCTATGCCTCGCCGATCCGCACCCCGCGCGGCGAAGATATCATGGCCGCCTGTGGTCAGCTCAAATCCGCCACCGAACGTGAGCGCAAATCCCGCGCCCAGATCGCGGCGGAAACCGGGCTCTGATCCGCACCCCTGACGGAGTGTCCCCCATGTCCGACGACAACCGCCCCAAGCCCAAACGCGATTCCGTCTCGATGGTCGGGCCTTATGCGCGTATCCGCGTGATTGTCGCCTTGATCGTGGTGTTGGTTGCCCTGATCGTTATCGCTTTGCGCGGGCTTGGCCTCTGACAATTCGGCGCCCGCACCAGCAAAATGGATTGCGGCACAATCCGGGCCGTGCGCCCATTCCTGCCCCCCAATTTTCCCAATCGTGAACAAACCCTCGCCACATGGCGTGATCATCTTCGTTTCATCAACAGTGTTTTCCCAGTGAGGCAGAAAAGATGAAACACCAAGCGATCGACCCCGAAATGACCGCCAAGGTCTGCGATATTGTCCTGCGCGAGCGCACCATGTCGCTGAGCGAGCGCGAATGGAAATTCCGCCTGCGCGGCTATGGCTATGCCATCCGCGACACCGAGGCCGGCCGCATGATCACCTCGCTGCTCAAGGGCAGTGACATCTGCTCGCTGCCCGAATTGCGGCTCGACGACGCGCCGCGCCACGCCGCGTGAAGCTGCGCCAGGTCACGCAGCCTTGGTCGCCGCTCCAAAGCGTTTCGGGTTAACGTGGTATCACGCGGATCGAAATGCGCGTTCGAGCGTCACGCCCGAGGCCGCGTATTTCGAGTCCGCTCTGACCTGAAACGCCCTAACCGACCGGTCGCAGCCCCAGGATCTCGCGCGCCTGCGCCGCCGTCGCCACCGGCCGCTCGTAACGCGCGCAAATCTCGGCCGCCCGCGCCACCAGCGCCGCGTTGCTCGGCGCCAGGTGGTCGCGATCCAGCCGCACGTTATCCTCGAGTCCGGTGCGGGTATGTCCTCCGGCGGCAATCGCCCATTCATTGACATCGCCCTGGTGGCGTCCGATCCCGGCGGCGCACCAGTCCGCCTCGGGCGCCAGCCGCTGCATCGTGCGCACGTAATAGTCAAACACATCGCGATCCGCCGGCATCGCGTTCTTCACCCCCATCACGAACTGCACATAGAGCCGGCCCGCGATCACCCCTTCGCGGTTGAGCCGCACCGCCTGGTGAATGTGGCTGAGATCGAACGCCTCGATCTCCGGCTTGACCTCGTATTTGCGCATCTCCCCGGCCAGCCATTCGACCAGATCGGGCGGGTTCTCATAGACCCGCGTCGGGAAATTGTTCGAGCCCACCGACAGGCTCGCCATGTCCGGCCTCAGCGGCAGCATCGCGCCCCGCGCCGCCCCCGCGCCCGAGCGTCCACCGGTGGAAAACTGGATGATCATGCCGGGGCAATGCTTTTCCAGCCCCTGCTTGAGCCGGGCAAACCGCTCCGGGTCCGAACTCACGGTGCCGTCATCGTTGCGCACATGGCAATGGGCGATGCTCGCCCCCGCCTCAAACGAAGCCTGCGTGCTCTCGATCTGCTCCTGCACCGTGATCGGCACCGCCGGATTATCCGCCTTGGTCGGCACGCTCCCGGTGATCGCCACACAGATGATACACGGCTTGCCCATCACAATTCTCCCTGCTTCCTCTGACCGGAAATATCCCGGGGAGCGCGTGGGGCAGCGCCCCTCGCTCCCGCCCTCAAGGCCAATCCAGCCCTGAAACGATCAAACCACCGCCAGCCCCGTCCCGCAACCCGTAGGCTGGGCATCCTGCCCACCATCCGCCCTCATCCCAGGAATTCCGCCCGCGAATAACCCTGCAGGAACAACAGCGCGCTCAGATCGCCGAAATTCACCCGGATATCGCACTCAGCCGCGACGCTCGGCTTGGCATGCAGCGCCACCCCTGCGCCGGCACGCTCCAACATGCCGAGATCGTTGGCACCATCGCCCACAGCCATAACATCGGCTTCGCCGATCCCCAGCCGTGCGGTGATCTCCTCCAGAGCCTGCACCTTCGCCGCCCGCCCCAGGATCGGCCGAGCCACGTCGCCGACAAGCTTGCCACCCTCGACCAGCAGGGTATTGGCCCGGTTTTCGTCAAACCCCAATTCGCCCGCCACCTTGGCGGTAAACGCCGTGAATCCGCCCGACACCAGCGCCGCATGGGCGCCGTTGCCGCGCATCGTCGCCACCAGCTCCCGCGCCCCCGGCATCAATGTGATCCGCCGCGCCAGCACCTCGTCGATGATCCCGGCATCGAGACCTTTCAAAAGCCCCACCCGTTCCAGAAGCGCACCCTCGAAATCCAGCTCGCCATTCATCGCCCGCGCGGTGATCTCCTTGACGCGCGCGCCGACGCCCGCCACCTCGGCCAGCTCGTCGATACATTCCTGCTCGATCATCGTGCTGTCCATGTCGGCCAGCAGCATCTTCTTCTTCCGCCCCGCCTCGGGCTGGATCGCCAGATCCACGGCCATGCCCTGCAGATCCGCCCAGACCTGCCAGAAGTTGTCCGGCATCCGCGCCACGCCAAACTCCGCCGCCTCGTCCGGGCTGAGCCAGACCGCATCGCCCCCGCCCCAGGCATTCCTGAGCGATTCGACCAGCGCCGGTTCGAGCGATCGGGCCGCAGGAGATGTTAACAGCGTGACGATATGCATTTACGAAGTTTCCGATCGTAGCCAATCTGCGCCGCAAACCGGCGTTTCGCTGCTCCTTACCGACATTTCTACACTTGCGAAAGTCCCGGCGCGCCCGTAAATGCAGCGGTGGGACACCCCTCCCCAACGAGGGGCGCTTATCTGGAAGGATAGCATCAATGGCTATACATCAACCGGCATCGCGGCCGGTCAATCCGCGGTTCTCCTCCGGCCCCTGCGCCAAAATCCCCACATTCACGCTCGACAAGCTGTCCGACGCCGCTTTGGGCCGGTCGCACCGCGCCGCCATCGGCAAGGCCAAGCTCAGGGATGCGATCGAAGGCACCCGCGAGCTGCTCGGCATCCCCGCGGAATACAAGATCGGCATCGTTCCGGCCTCCGATACCGGCGCCGTGGAAATGGCGATGTGGTCGATGCTCGGCGCGCGCGGCGTCGAAATGCTGGCCTGGGAAAGCTTCGGCGCCGGCTGGGTCACCGATGTGGCCAAGCAGCTGAAACTCGACGCCGTGGTAAAGACCGCCGATTACGGCGAACTCCCCGATCTCTCGACGGTCGATTTCGCCAATGACGTGGTGTTCACGTGGAACGGCACCACCTCGGGCGTGCGCGTCCCCAATGGCGACTGGATCGCGGCCGACCGCGAAGGGCTGACGATCTGCGACGCCACCTCGGCGGCCTTCGCCATGGACCTGCCCTGGGACAAGCTCGATGTGACTACGTTCTCCTGGCAGAAGGTGCTCGGCGGCGAAGCGGCCCACGGCATGCTGATTCTCAGCCCTCGCGCCGTCGCGCGACTCGAAAGCTATACCCCGCCCTGGCCCCTGCCCAAGATCTTCCGTCTCACAAAGGGCGGCAAGCTGATCGACGGCATCTTCACCGGCGCCACTATCAACACACCTTCGATGCTGGCGGTCGAGGATTACCTCGTCGCGCTCGACTGGGCGCGTTCGGTCGGCGGCCTCAAGGGCCTGATCGCCCGCGCCAACGCCAACACCAAGGCGGTCGCCGATTTCGTCGAACTGCACGGCTGGATCGATTTCCTGGCCCATGATCCGGCGACGGTGTCCAACACATCGGTCTGCCTGAAATTCACCGACGCCCGCATCAAGGACGGCGCCGCCTTCGCCAAGGCCGTGGCCAAACGGCTCGAGGATGAAGGCGTGGCCTTCGATATCGGCGCCTATCGCGATGCCCCTCCGGGCTTGCGGATCTGGTGCGGCGGTACGGTGGAAACCTCCGATATCGCGGCCCTTCTGCCCTGGATCGAATGGGCGTTCGAAGCCGAAATCGTCGCCCAGGGCTGATCGAATTTTCTGCGAAAATTCGGGGCCCCGCGCGCGGCCCCGACCTCTCCCTCAATTCAAAGGACCACCGAAAATGGCCCCCAAAGTACTCGTTTCCGACAAGCTCTCCGAAACCGCCGTGCAGATCTTCCGCGACCGCGGCATCGAGGTCGATTTCCAACCCGACCTCGGCAAGGACAAGGACAAGCTCGCCGAGGTCATCGGCAAGTATGACGGTCTCGCCATCCGCTCGGCCACCAAGGTGACGGAAAAGATCCTCGCCAATGCCGACAAACTCAAGGTCATCGCCCGCGCCGGCATCGGCACCGACAATATCGACAAGGACGCCGCCTCCAAGAAAGGCGTGATCGTGATGAACACGCCGTTCGGCAACATGATCACCACCGCCGAACACGCCATCGCGATGATGTTCGCCGTGGCGCGGCAAATCCCCGAAGCCAGCGCCTCGACCCATGCCGGCAAATGGGAAAAGTCGAAATTCATGGGGGTCGAGCTGACCAACAAGACCCTCGGCGTGATCGGTGCGGGCAATATCGGCGGCATCGTCTGCAACCGTGCGCGCGGGCTGCACATGAAGGTGATCGCCTATGATCCGTTCCTCTCGGAAGACAAGGCGGCCAAGATCGGGGTCGAAAAGGTCGAGCTTCAGGATCTGCTGGCGCGCTCCGATTTCATCACCCTGCATGTCCCGCTGACCGAACACACCAAAAACATCCTCAGCCGCGAAAACCTCGCCAAGACCAAGAAGGGCGTGCGCATCATCAACTGCGCCCGCGGCGGTCTGGTCGATGAAGCGGCCCTGGCCGAGCTCTTGAAATCCGGCCATGTCGCCGGCGCCGCTTTCGATGTGTTCTCGGTCGAGCCGGCCACGGAAAACCCGCTCTTCGGCCTGCCCAACGTGGTCTGCACGCCGCATCTCGGCGCCGCCACCACCGAGGCCCAGGAAAACGTCGCCCTGCAGGTGGCCGAACAGATGTCGAATTACCTGCTCACCGGGGCGGTGGAAAACGCGCTCAACATGCCCTCGGTCACCGCCGAAGAGGCCAAGGTCATGGGCCCGTGGATCAAGCTCGCCGGGCATCTCGGCAGCTTCATCGGCCAGCTCACCGACGAGCCGATCAAGGCGATCAACATCCTCTATGATGGTGTCGCCTCGACGATGAACCTCGAGGCGCTCAACTGCGCCGGGGTGGCGGGCATCATGAAAGCCGTCAACCCGGATGTGAACATGGTTTCGGCCCCGGTGATCGCCAAGGAACGCGGCATCAAGCTCTCCACCACCAGCCAGGACAAGTCCGGCGCTTTCGAGGGCTATATCAAGGTCACGGTGGTGACCGACAAGCGCGAACGCTCGATCGGCGGCACCGTGTTCTCGGATGGCAAGCCGCGCTTCATCCAGATCAAGGGCATCAACATCGACGCCGAAGTCGGCAATCACATGCTCTACACCACCAATCGCGACGAGCCCAACATCATCGGCACCCTGGGCCTCACCATGGGCGAGAACGGCGTCAACATCGCCAACTTCACCCTCGGACGCAACCATCCCGGCGGCGATGCCATCGCGCTGCTTTATGTCGATGCGCCGGTGCCCGAACCGGTGCTCGACAAGCTCCGCGCCACCGGCCTGTTCCAACAGGTCCAGCCGCTGGAATTCGACGTCGCCTGAGCTGCAACAGCGCTGCCCCGGGTCTCATCCCCGGGGTGGCGACCGATCCGAAAGGATCATGTGCGCCAGCGCAGCAGGCGTTTCTCGATCCGCGTGATCACGGCCGAGACCAGCACCCCGAGCAGCGACAGGATCACCACCCCGGCAAACAGCCGCTCGAGATCGTAAAGCGATCCGGCCTCCAGGATATAGGCGCCGATGCCGTATTCCGCCCCCAGCATCTCGGCGGCGACCAGGAGGATGATGGCGATCGCCAGCGAAATCCGCAGCCCCGAGAGGATCCCCGGCATCGCCCCGGGCAGCACGATCTTGCGCACGATCGACCACCACGACAGGCCAAAGCTCTGCCCCATGCGGATCAATCCACGTTCAACATTGTCGACCGCGCCATAGGTCGCCACCACCGTCGGCGTGAAGGTGCCAAAGGCGATCAGCGCGTATTTGCTGGCCTCGTCAATGCCGAACCAGATCACGAACAGCGGCAACAGCGCGATCTTCGGGATCGGGAACAGCGCGGCGACCAGCGGCACCAGCCCGGAGCGCACATAGGAAAACAGCCCGATTAGAAACCCGACGGAGACCCCGACCATCACCCCCAGCGTGGCGCCCACCAGGAGCCGCGTCAGCGACGGTGCGAGATGCTTGTAGAGCAGCCCCGAGGCCCAGAGCTCCTGAAAGGTGATCAGCACATCCGAAGGCTTGGGCAGGGTCAGCGGCGTGATCCAGCCTTGCCGCGTGCCGATCTCGGCAATGGCGATCAGCGCCAGAAACACCACCGGGCCGATCCAGCGTTTCGGGCGCGGCGCAAATCCGCCGCCGCGAAACGGAACCGGTTTTGCATCTGTTTCGCCAATCTCAGCCAGGTTCAGATCAGACATTGGCCAATTCCGCATCCGCTGCCCGCGCCTCGTCGCGCATCAGGTTCCAAAGATGCTTGCGCTTGGTTTCCAGCGCCGCATCGCCGGCGTCTCTCGCATCCAGCGGCGTATCGATTTCCACAATCTCGCGAATGGCCCCGGGCCGGCGCGACAAGACCACGATGAAATGCCCCAGCCTGACCGCCTCGGCCAGGTTGTGGGTGACATAGACAGCGGTGAACGGCGCGCGCGCCCAGAGCCCGACCAGATCGTCCATCAGCAATTCGCGGGTCTGCGCGTCGAGCGCCGAGAGCGGCTCGTCGAGCAGCATCACCGCCGGGTTCACCGCCAGCGCCCGGGCAATCGCGACGCGCTGTTTCATGCCGCCCGAAAGCTGGCGTGGCAGCGCCCGGGCAAAATCCGTGAGGCTGGTGCGCGCCAGCACATCCGCCACGATCTCGCGCACCCGCGCCGCGCCGAGCCGATGATCCTCCAGCGCCAGTGCGACATTGCCCTCGACCGTGCGCCAGGGCAGCAATGCGAAATCCTGGAAAACGTAAGTCAGCGGGTTGAGGCAGCCCTCGGGCGGCTCGCCCAGTTGCTCGATCCGCCCCTTGTCGGGCTGCTCGAGCCCGCCGATCATCCGCAAAAGCGTGGATTTGCCACAGCCCGACGGCCCGACAATGCACACGATCTTGCCTTCCGGCACCGCCAGCGTGATGTCGCGCAGCACTTCGGTGCCGCCATAGGCGTGGCTGACACCGGTCAGTTGAAGTTCCATATCCGCTCCGTCAGCGGCGCGCCCGGCTGTCACGCCGGGCAAGCCTGTCAGCCCATGGTCTTGACGTAAGACGCATCCACCAGCGTGTCCATCGTCACGCCGCCATCCACCAGCCCCTCGGCCTTGAACCATTCCAGCTGGTCGCTGACCGACGCGGTGTTGAGCGCCGCGCCCGGGTTGAGCCGCATCGTGCCGTTGATGATCGAGGGCGCCGCCTTTTCGATCGGCCGGTCGGTATAGACGTATTTGTGGATCAACTCGACCATCTGGTTCACCCCGTCCTCACCGCCCGCCATGTCGATCATCGCGGAATTGTAATCGTCCACGCCTTTCGAGAAACCGGCGAGGAAGCTCTTGGTCATCTCGGCCTCGTCGCTGGCGTTCCTGGCCGAGGTAAACACGGTGGTGACCTGATAGTCGGGCAGGTAATCCGAGATGTTGCCGATGATGTGCACCGCGCCCGACCCGGCCAGCGGCTTGGCGATAT
>CBDUGF010000007.1:0-58389 GCA_965366835.1 uncultured Rhodobacterales bacterium | reverse complement strand
GACGATGACATCGAAAGGCTTCGGCATTGCCGCCGTGGTCGATCAGGGGCGTCTGCAGGGGGTGATTTCCGATGGCGACTTGCGCCGCAACATGCACAACCTGATGCAGATGCGCGCCGGAGAGATCGCCACCGCCAGGCCGGTCACGGTCACCCCCGATCTGCTCGCCGCCCAGGCGCTCGCGGCCTTGAGCGCGCGCAAGATCGGTGCGCTGATGGTGGTCGATGAAGAGGATCGTCCTGTCGGCATCCTGCACATCCATGACGTTCTGCGCGCAGGTGTCGTATGAAAACCGTGATCCTGATCCCGGCGCGTTTCGCCTCCACCCGCTATCCCGGCAAGCCGCTGGCCGAACTGCGCCAGAAGGACGGCTCGATCAAGACGCTGATCCAGATGAGCTGGGAAGCGGCCAGCGCCATTTCCGGCGTCGCCGAGGTGCATGTCGTCACCGATGACGACCGTATCAAGGCCCATGCGGAAGGCTTCGGCGCCAGCGTGATCATGACATCGCCCGAACGCGAGAACGGCACCGCGCGCTGCGCCGAGGCGGCGGAGGCGCTCGACGCCGACCTGATCGTTAATTTCCAGGGCGACGCACCGCTTACCCCGTCCTGGTTCGTCGAGGATCTGATCGCCGCGATGCAGGCCGACCCGGAGGCGCAGGTGGCCACGCCGGTATTGCAATGCGACGCCCAGACCTACGCGATGTTCGCCGAGGACCGCCGCAACGACCGTGTCGGCGGCACCACGGCGGTGTTCGGCGCTGACAACCGCGCGCTCTATTTTTCCAAGGAAATCGTGCCCTACATCGCCCCCGGAAAACTGCCCACAGAGGATATCCCGGTCTATCACCATGTCGGCGTCTATGCCTATCGCCCCGCTGCCCTGCGCGCCTATACCGGCTGGCCGGAAAGCCGGCTGGAACAGCTAGAAGGGCTCGAACAGCTGCGCTTTCTGGTCAATGGCGCTCCGCTGCGCTGTGTCGTGGTCGAGGCGCGCGGGCGGGTGTTCTGGGAGCTCAACAATCCCGAAGACGTGGCCCGGATCGAAACGGTTCTGGCCGGGCAGTGAGCCGGTTTTGCCCGGCCCAGGGGCTCACAGGATTGTTAGCCGAGAATCCTGTTCACGCCCGACGGCACGGCGCCGGTTTCCGCCTTCATCTTGCCTGAAATACTCCGGGGTTCGGGGCAGAGCCCCGATCAGGCCAATCCAATCTCAGTGCAGGATCTGATCGAGGAACTTGCGCGTGCGTTCGGATTTCGGCGCGCTGAAGAACTCGATCGGCTCGTTCTGTTCGATGATCTCGCCCTGATCCATGAAGATCACCCGGTCGGCGACCGCCCGGGCAAAGCCCATCTCATGGGTCACGCAGACCATGGTGACGCCGGTCCTGGCCAGGCCTTCCATGGTTTCCAGCACCTCGGAGACCATTTCCGGGTCGAGCGCCGATGTCGGCTCGTCGAACAGCATCACCTTGGGTTCCATGCACAGCGCGCGGGCGATGGCGACCCGCTGTTGCTGACCGCCCGAGAGCTGCGCGGGGTATTTGTCGGCCTGCTCGGAAATCTGCACCCGGTCGAGAAACTTGCGCGCGGTTTTCGTAGCCTCTTCCGGAGAGATCTTCTTCACCCACATCGGCCCGGCGGTCAGATTCTCCAGCACGGTCATGTGCGGAAACAGGTTGAAATGCTGAAACACCATGCCGACGTTCTGGCGGACCACGTCGATGTTGCGCATGTCCTCGTGCAGTTCGATTCCGTCGACCATGACCGTGCCCTGCTGATGCGCCTCGAGCCGGTTGATACAGCGGATCATGGTCGATTTGCCCGAACCGGAGGGGCCGCAGACAACGATCTTCTCGCCCAGCCGGACCGACATGCTGATGTCTTTCAGGGCGTGAAAACTGCCATACCATTTGTGCATGTTGCGGATCGCGATGATCTCTTCGGGGGCGGTGCTGGTCGCGGAGTCTCTCATCGGATGGTCCTGCGCATGAAGGGTGTCAACGAAGCTGGTGCTTCTGGAAATAGGTTTCGATCTGCCTCTGGATGATCTCGAAAACGATCGTCAGCAGCCAATAGATCACCGCCACCGTGAGCAGCATTTCCAGATGGCGGAATTCGCGCTGCCCGAGGGTGCGGGCCAGATACATCAGCTCCCAGATGCCCAGCACCGAGACCAGCGAGCTGTCCTTCAGCATCGCGATGAACTGGTTGCCCAGCGGCGGCACGATCACCGGCACCGCCTGCGGCAGGATGATGCGGCGCATGGTCAGCCCGAACTTGAAGCCGATGGCGCGCGAGGCTTCCCACTGGCCGCGGTCGATGCTCATGATCCCGGCGCGGAAGATCTCGGTCATGTAGGCGCCATAGCAGAGCGACAGCGCGATGATCCCGGCCGGCACCGCTTCGACAAAGATGCCAAGCTGCGGCAGCCCGAGATAGAGCAGGTAGATCTGCACCAGCAGCGGCAGACCGCGAAACATCGAGGTATAGAAACTTGCGATGGCAAAGGCGAAGCCATTGCTGGAAAGCTTGGCGATGGCGCCGAAGATCGCCAGCACCGTGGCGATCGAAATCGAGATCGCCGAGACATAAAGCGTGGTGAATAGCCCCTGCGTGAGCAAGAAGGGCAGCTTTTTCAGAATGAACGGGAAGTTCAGGTCGAAGGCGAAAAAGAACAGCAGGAAGCAGCCCATCAGCTCGCCCCAGACCACGAAGATCTGCAACCGTATCCGCAACAGCGATATCAGCACGACGTTCAGCGTGAACCCCGCCGTCAGCGCCAACAGCATGATGAACGACGACGGGTTGCCGCGCGGCTCAACCGCGATACCCAGCACGCGATCCAGCATGAACCCGTGCAGGTTGCCCCACCAGAACAGGATACCGGACACGACGAACAGGGCCAGGATGGCCAGCGGCTGCTCGATCAGCCCACGGCTTCTGACGGTATCGGCATAGAGCATGGCCCACCTCCCCAAGCTGAGCCTCGGCGGCAACAGGCCGCCGAGGCATCTTTGTTATGCTTCACTTGGTGTTGGCGTAGTCGAAATCGTACCATTTCTTGGACAGTGCCGCCAAGGTGCCGTCGGCGCGAAGCTCGGCGACGATCTCGGCGATCTTGGCGGCGAATTCCTCGTCGCCAAGGTCGATGGCAACGGCGAGCGGTTCGTAGAACAGCGGATCGCCCAAGACGCGGATCGGATAGTCCTGGTTGATGGCATCGAGGAAATTGGGCAGGCTGCCGATCATCGCCTGGATGCGCACGCCATCGCCCAGGCGCAGCTCGTCGATCACCGGAATATCGGTGCCATAGGTGCGGATTTCGCCCGGCTCGATCTGGTATTCGAACGGCGGCACGCCTTCGGCATCGATGCTCAGATCGTGGCGCAGGTATTGCTCCCAGGTCGACGCGGCGCTGACCCCGAAGGTGCGCCCGTTCAGATCGGAGATCTGCTGCGCGTCGGAATCCTTGTGCACAGCCACCGAGGCGGGCACGTAGTAGTAGATCGCCGGAAAGCTCAGCACTTCCGCGCGTTCCTTGGTCGGCGTCATCGAGCCGACCGACGCATCCCAGCGCCCGGCCCAGTTGCCCGCCGTGATCAGGCTCCAATCGGGGGTGACAAACTCGATGTCGACGCCCAGCTTGGCCGCGATGGCGCGCGCGACATCGACATCGAAACCATCCATCTCGTTGTTGTCGTTGAGGAACGATTGCGGCGGCCAGGCCGCATCGGTCGATACTTTCAGCACACCGGATGACATGACACGGTCCAGCGCCTCACCGGCCAAAGCCGCCCCCGCGCTCAACCCGATGGCGACGGTCAAGGCGACCGCTTGTTTAAGAAGTTTCATGGTTTTTCTCCCTGTTGATGGCCAACCCTGACATGCGGACAGAGAAAAGCAAGCGATGTCTGCGCATGGAATCGCGCCGTCAGGGCGCGGCCCGCTCGCGCAGGCGATGGCGGAAATTCGATGCGGCAACAATGCCATCCGCCGCCAATGGCCCGAAGATGCTGCCGTTCCAGCGCAGGCCATAGGGGCGGAACAGCCGGTGCCTGGTGCCGTTTTCGGCAATCGCCTCGGCCACAACCCGGGCAATCGCCGGCCCGGTGTTGAGCCCATGTCCGCCCAGCGCCGTGGCGGCCCAGACCCCGGGTTCCATTTCCTGAACATAGGGCATCTTGTGGCGCGCATAGCCCATCAGCCCGGTCCAGGCGCATGAGATCCCGACATCCGCAAGCTGCGGAAAGACCTCGACGATCCGCGCCTTCATCAGCGCGGCGAGATTGGCGGGCGATTTCGCCAGCCCCGACATGCCGCCGCCCCAGAGCAGCGCACCGCCGGGGGTGATGCGGAAATAGTCACAGCTGAGGCGGGTATCGGAGACCGCCGCGCCGGTGGCCATGATCTCGCCCGCCCGCGCGCCCAGATCGGGGGTGCTGACGACATAGGTGGCGATCGGCAGCAGGGCGCGGCTGAGCCTGCCGAATTCGCGTCCGCCATAGCCGCTGCCGCAGAGCACGACGCTGCGCGCCGTCACCTTGCCCTTCGCCGTGCTCACGATCCTGTCGCCGCCGCTCGGCTCCAATGACAGCATCGCCGAGTTCTCGAACACCTGCCCGCCACGACTCACCAGATCGCGCGCCAGCCCGAGGCAATAGTTCAGCGGATGGATGTGATGGCCGTTGGGATGATAAAGCGCGTCATAAAACCGTTCGGACTTGACCAGATCGCGCAGCGCGGCAGGCGCCAGATAGTCGAGCTCTTCGCCGAAGACCTCGCGCGCCTCTTCCTGCCAGGCCCGCATGCCCCGTTCATCCGGGTAGCGCGAGACCGAAAGCACACCGGTCACCGGGTCGACGCCCTTAAGGCCGAGCTCGCTTGTGTTGCGCAGCACGGTCTCGACCCCTTCGCGCGACAGATCGTAAAGCGCACGTGCCTCCGCCGGGCCGGACCGGGCCAGGATCGCGCCGCTCGAAGCGGCAAAGCCGGGGCTCAGGATGCCGCCATTGCGCCCGCTCGCGCCCCAGCCGAGGCGCCGCGCCTCCAGCAGGACGACCGTTTGGCCGCGCGCTGCCAGTTCCCAGGCCGTGCTGATCCCGGCAATGCCGCCGCCGACGACACAGACATCCGCCGCGACCGCGCCTTCAAGCTCTGGCGCGGGCACATGTGGCGCCCGGGTTCTGGTGTAGAGGCTGTCGATATAGCCTCCGTCGCCTTCGCTCAAATTCTGGTCCTCTTTGGCCCGTGGGGCGCGCAACGCAGTCGCAAGGTTGCAGGTTTTACGGCCGCGTCAATCCATGCTGTTTTTCCAACCGCGTTTGTCACTGGGCCAATGACGGTGACGCGATTGCCATCAGTGATCTTGCGCCAGCTGTTCCGCCTCTTGATCCTTGCCCCTTTCCTGATCGGTTCGGCGCGTTTTTCTTGTTGCGCAAACCGATCAAAGCTCGCCGAAGCCCTGGTAGAACCGGTTCCATGTCGGCGATATCAGCACCTCGTTGATGCAGGCGCGCGGCGGCATTTCGGCCACGAAGCGCACCGTTGCGCCCAGATCTTCGGCCTGCAGCATCCGCGCCTGCTCGGCTTCGGACGGCGGGGTGGGCCGCGATTTCAGGATGTCGGTGGCCGCTTCGCCGGGCATGATCACACTCGAGCGGATGCCATGGCCGCCCTCCTCGGCATTGATCGATTCAGACAGCGCGATCAGCGCGCGCTTGGTGGCGTTATAGGCCGCCCCGGTCATCCGCGTGGCATAGCGCCCGGCCCATGAGGATATCAGGATCAGCTGGCCGTCGCCGCGCTCCCGCATCCCCGCCAGCACCGCGTGCACCGGGTAGAAAACGCCGTTGAGATTGACGTTGACCACATGATCCCAGTCGTCGTCAGTGATCCGGTCCAATGCGCGGGTCGCCACGTTGAGCCCGGCCGAGGCCACGAGAATATCCACCGTTCCGAGGCTCTCCGCAGCCTTGCGCACCGCCTCTGACGAGGCCACATCGAGCGGCAACGCCCGCGCCTTGCCGCCCTTTGCCACGATCCCCGCCGCCACCTTGTCCAGCGGTTCCGCCCGCCGCCCGGAGACGACGATCTCGGCCCCCGCCGCCGCCAGCGCGACTGCCGAAGCCGCGCCGATGCCGGTGCCGCCGCCGGTGATCCAGGCGCGTTTTCCTGCCAGTGTGGTCATGGTCCGATCCTTCCAGTTGCTCTGCGAACAAAGGCTAGTCCTCGCGCCGCGGCACGTCCATGCAAACGCGCCGTCAGAGCTTTTGCAACGTCACCCCGGCGTCGCTCAGCAGCCGATGCAGCGCGCGCGCCATCTCCACCGCCTCGGGCGTATCGGAATGCAGGCAAATGGTGTCGATCCGCGCTGGAATGCGCTTGCCCGATTCGGCAATGATCGCATCCTCGTCGAGCATCGCGAGAATGCGCTTGGCCGCCACTTCGGCGTCATGCAGCACCGCGCCGGGCAGCGCGCGATCCACCAGCGTCGCATCGTCGTTATAGGCGCGATCGGCGAAAATCTCCCCGGCCCAGCTGCCGCCCAGTTCCTCCATCGCCTGCTGCTGCGCCGTCGCCGCCAGCACCATCACCACGATCTCGGGGTCGACCGCCAGCGCGGCGCGGTAACAGGCGCGCGCCATCTCGATATCCTCGCTGCACATATTGGCCAACGCGCCATGCAGTTTCAAATGCCGAACATGCCCACCCGCCGCTTTCGCCATGCCCTGCGCCGCGCCCAGCTGATAGCTGACGAGATTGGCCAGCTCGGCGTGACTCATCGGCAGGCGGCGGCGGCCAAAGCCGCGCAGATCGTCAAACCCGGGATGGGCGCCGATGCCGACGCCCTTTTCGACCGCCATGCGCATCGTGCGCGCCATCACATCGGGATCGCCCGCATGCATGCCGCAGGCGATATTGGCCGATGTGATCACATCCAGCAGCGCCGCATCGTCGCCCATTTTCCACGGGCCGAAGCCCTCGCCCATATCCGAATTGAGATCGACGGTCTGCACCATGAGCCTGCGCCTTACCTTGTCGCCGGGAGCGGTTGTGTCCTGGCCCGATTGATAGCGCGGCTTGGCGCAATTGTCATTCGGGCCGGTTGAATACCCGCGTCGGGTGCAGCTCTCCGGCCTTGTAGATGCCCACCGCGACGGCCTGCCCCTGAAACGAGGCCCAGCATTCCTCGCCATAGTCCACGTCCTGCGCGATCACCATGCCGGGATTACCGTTGCGAAGCCGCGCCGCCCCGGCCTCGGTGGCTTTCACCTCGGTCAGATCGCCCAAGCCTTCTTCCAGAGGGCGCAGCCATTCATCCAGTTCCGGGCTTTTTGCCTTGGCCTCGATTTCCTCCAGCGTGATCCCGTCCTCGGCGTCAAACGGTCCCGACCAGAGCCGCCGGAGCCAGGTAACATGGCCATAACAGCCCAGCGCCGCGCCCAGATCGCGGGCGATGGCGCGCACATAACCGCCCTTGCCACAGGTCATCTCCAGCACCACGGTGTCGGCATCGGGCCGGTCGCTCAGCAGGATCTCCTCGACCCAGAGCGGGCGCGCCGCGATCTCCACATCCTCGCCCGCGCGGGCCAGCTTGTAAGCGCGCTGCCCGTCGATCTTCACCGCGGAAAACTGTGGCGGCACCTGCATGACATCGCCCAGGAACGCGCCCAGCGCCGCCTTGATCTCCTCGTCGCTCGGCCGCTTGTCGCTTTCGGCGATCACCTCGCCCTCGGCATCGTCGGTATTGGTCGCCTGGCCCAGCCGCACCGCAAACTTGTAGGCCTTCAGCGCCTCGGTGATATATGGCACCGTCTTGGTCGCCTCGCCCAAAGCCACCGCCAGAACCCCGGTCGCCTCCGGGTCGAGCGTGCCGGCATGGCCCGCCTTCCTGGCGTCAAACGCCCAACGCACCTTGTTGACAACGGCGGTCGACGTGAGGCCCGCGGGTTTGTCGACCACCAGCCAGCCGGAAATGTCGCGGCCTTTGCGTTTGCGTGCCATAAAGTGCCTTCCTGTTGCCCCGGCCTGTTGCCGAGAGGCGCGGGGTAACGCCGCGTTCCAGCTGCGTCAATCCCGCCCCGCCACGCTAGCGGACCGGCGCGACCACGCCGACAATCGGCCCAAGCTGGAATCCCGCATCCGAGCGGCCAAGCTGCGGCGCATGAAGCCGCGAGACATTGCCGTCGAAATAGAGCGCCTGCGGCAGCCTCAGCGCATCGCGGAACAGCCGTCCGAATTCGTGAAACGTGACCACGTTGTTGGAGATCGCAAACACCACGCGCCGCCCATCTGCGGAGCTGCCCACACCATTGCGGATATAGCGGCTGGTGCTGTCGGGCAGGAAGCGCGGATGCAGCGCCCCGTCGATCACCAGCATCGGCCCCGATTGGGTGGCGTCGCGGCACTCCGGGCGTTGTCGCTTGAACCGCCTGGATTCGATCACATCGGCGCGGCCCGACCGGATGCAGAACACGCCGTTGGGCAGCAGCCCGAAATTCCCCGGCCCGGCGGAGGTGATCAGCCGCTGCATCTCCTTGCCGTCTTCCCGATAGTGTCCCACCGGCCTGCGATCGTCGTGATACATCCCGGCATTCATCGCGAAAGCCAGCCGCTTGCCTCGGCCTTTCAGCGCGCTGTCGACATTGCCGAAATGCCCATAGACAGAGCCGCGTTCGTCCTCGAGAAACAGCCGCAACTCATCGTTGGCGGGATCGACCTCGCAAATCGAATAGCTGTTGCCGTCATGCTCGAGATTGCGGCACTCGACAGCGCCAGCCATCCCCGCCCAAAACGATGCAATAGCGATCAATGCCGCGCGCAGCATGCGCTTCAATCCTCGATATCCCGACGCACGTTTTCCTGATCGAACAGGCGCCGGGTTGCGTCCATCCGGTCGAAGGTCTCATCCAGCCGGAAGCGCAGATCGGGGGTGTGTTTCAGCCCCAGCGTCTTGCCGATCACCCGGCGCAGTTCGCCCCGGTTGTGCGCCAGCAGCTTCAGCGCCTCCTCGCGGCCCTCGCCGCCCAGCGGCATGACATAGGCGGTCGCGATCTTGAGATCGGGCGAGGTGCGCACCTCGCTTACCGTGATCGAAAGCCGGTTCAGCTCGGGATCATGCACATCGCCGCGCGCCAGCACCTCGGCCAGCTTGCGCCGGATCAGCTCGCCGACCTTCAGTTGCCTTTGCGACGGCCCGGGCCCATCATGAAACTTGTTCTTTGCCATGGCCCCGCCTTTACGCCTTTGCCGGGGCTTTGCCAAGACGGGGATGCTGGGATAAGCAGGGCGCAAACCGATCAATGCGAGGGAATGAAATGTCCGATCTGCCCGGAATCGTGATCACAGGCGTCTCGGGGCGCATGGGCCAGATGTTGGTGCGCACCGTGCTGGCCTCGGACAAGGCGCGGCTTGTTGGTGCGATCGAACGCGCCGGGCATGATTGGCTGGGCCGCGATCTGGGCGAAGCGATGGGCGGTGCGGCGCTGGACGTGACCGTCGAGTCAGACGCGCTGGAAAGCTTCGCCCGCGCCCATGCGGTGATCGATTTCACCGCGCCGCAGGCATCGCTGCAATTCGCCGCGCTGGCGGCACAGGCGCGGCTGGTGCATGTGATCGGCACCACCGGCATGAGCGCCGCGGAGATCGCCGCGCTGGAACCGGCCAGCCGCCATGCGGTGATCGTGCGCGCCGGCAACATGAGCCTCGGAGTCAACCTCCTGACCCAGCTCACCCGCAAGGTCGCCGCGGCGCTCGACGAGGATTACGATATCGAGGTGATCGAGGCGCATCACGGCCAAAAGGTCGACGCGCCCTCGGGAACCGCGCTGATGCTGGGCGAAGCGGCGGCAGAGGGGCGCGGCGTTGCGCTGGCCGATATGGCCGACCGGGGCCGTGACGGCATCACCGGCGCGCGTAAACGCGGCCATATCGGCTTTTCCGCCATTCGCGGCGGCGATATCGTCGGAGAGCATGACGTGATGTTTGCCGCCGCCGGAGAGCGCATCATCCTGCGCCATGTCGCGACCGATCGCTCGATCTTTGCCCGCGGTGCCCTCAGGGCCGCGCTCTGGGGCCAGGACAAGGCACCGGGCCAATACGACATGATCGACGTGTTGGGGCTCTGAGCGATGACCGCCTCCTGCCTGTTCTGCCGGATTGCCAGCCGGGAGATCCCGGCGGCGGAGATCTATCGCGATGACGACATGGTGGCGTTTCTCGATCTCGGCCCGATCCGCCCCGGCCACGCCCTGATCATTCCTGTCGACCATTATCGCTGGTTCGACGAATTGCCGGACGCTCTGGCGTCGCGCATCCTGCACCTGGGGCAGCGCCTGGCGCGGGTACAAAAGGCAGAACTCGGGGTCGAGCGGGTCGGCTTCATGTTCTCGGGCAACGATGTCGAGCATGCACATGCCCATGTGGTGCCGCTGCACAGCAATACCGATCTGACATCGGCCCGCTACATTCAGGGCGCAATGCCGGTGTTCGCGCCGCTTCCGCCCGAACCGCCGGAGGTTCTGGCCGCGATGGCGGCAACCCTGTCGAAGGCATTGAGCTAGGGCCGCAGCAGGCCCGCCGCCACCGGCTCAGAAATCTATCGCGATGCCCTTTTTCTCCCAATCGCCATAGCGCACCGGGTCGGGCCCGTCGCGCCCGCCCAGTTCCTTGGGGCGCGCCTTGGCCTCCGCCTCGGCTTGCTTGCGGCGCTGTTCGGCTTCCGCAAGGGCGCGGATCGCGGCGGCAGGGAGGTCTTTCTTTACGTTCATGGCGTTGGTATATGCCGCGCCTGAGCCTTTGCCAAGGAAGACCCATGCCGCACCCTCCCATGTCCGCGCGCCGCGCCGCGGTGCATCTGCTCGATCAGGTGCTCGACGAGCAGCACCTGCTCAGCGAGGCGCTGGCCAGCGGCGTGCTCTCGCGCCTCGATCCGGCCGAACGCGCCCGCGCCCAAAGGCTTGCCACCGATACGCTGCGCGGGCTCGAGCGCGCCGACCGGCTGTTGCAGAAACACCTGCGCAAATACCCGCCGATGCATGTGCGCAACGTGCTGCGCCTGGCCACGGTCGAGCTGGCCCTGGGCGGCGATGCCCATGGCGTGGTCAACGAGGCGGTCAATATCGTCGCGTCGCACAAGCGCCACAACCGGATCAAGGGGCTGGTCAACGCGGTGCTGCGCAAGATGGCCGATGAGGCCCCGGCGAAATGGGACAGCCTGCGCATCCCGCGCCTGCCAAAATGGCTGCGCGGCCCGTTGGTGCAGGCCTATGGCCCCGAGGTGATGATCGCGATCGAGGCCGCGCATTTTGCCGGAGCCCCGCTCGATCTGACCGCCAGGAGCGATCCGCAGGCCGTGGCCGAGGCAACAGGTGGCGCGCTTCTGCCCACCGGCTCCATCCGCCTCACAGGTTCGCCGCAGGTCTCGAACCTGCCCGGCTATGACAGTGGCGATTGGTGGGTGCAGGATGCCGCCGCGGCGCTGCCCGCCCGCATCCTTGCGCCAGAGCCCGGAGAGAAGGTGCTCGACATGTGCGCCGCTCCCGGCGGCAAGACCCTGCAACTCGCCGCTGCCGGCGCCGAAGTCACCGCGCTCGATATCTCGGCCCAGCGTCTCACCCGGGTTGCCGATAATCTGGGTCGCACCGGGCTCAAGGCCGATATCGTCGAAGGCGACGCGTTGACCCATCAGGGCCAATACGATGCTATCCTGCTCGATGCGCCCTGTTCCGCCACCGGCACGATCCGTCGCCACCCCGATCTGCCCCATGCCAGGGACGGCGCCGAATTCGGCGCGCTGATCGAATTGCAGGCGGCGATGCTCGATCATGCCGTCAGCCTGCTCAAACCCGGCGGCAGGCTGGTCTATTGCACCTGTAGCCTCCTGCCCGACGAGGGCGAGGTTCAGGTTGAAGAGGCTCTGACTCGCCACGAAACCCTCGAAATCGACGCGCAGGCGCTGGCGCTGCCCGGCGTCGATCCGGCCTGGATTACCGAAGAGGGCGGGCTGCGCCTGCGCCCCGATTTCTGGGCCGACGCCGGCGGGATGGATGGCTTTTACATCGCCGTTTTGCGCCGGAAATAGCCGAAAACCCGGGGCCTCGGCTTTTGGGTGATGACCTGTCCTGAAAGCCGGGCTATCATGGCGCGCAACGACGCTCCGCAATGGGCGCATGAGGCAGAGCTTATGTCCGAAGGCGAATCGATCCGCGCGTGGCTCACGCGCCTCTTGAACCGTGTTCAGGCACGGGCCAGCGCCATGGGCAAATCGGCCACCGCCTTCGTGTCCCAGCCCGAACCGCGCACCATCGGCCTGTTCGCCCGCGGGCGCCAGCTGACGGCGGGAAATTTCCTCTTCGCGGGCAAGCTGATCGCAAACGACAGCGCCAGCATCTGGGGTCTGGGCGTCACATCACCCACCTTTCTGAGCGAGATTCACGGCTTTGCCTGGCTCGATGATCTGGCGGCGGTGGGCGATGCGCCCGCCCGCACCCGCGCGCAGGCCTGGACCTGGGAATGGGTCAGCCGCTTCGGCGGCGGGCGCGGCCCGGGCTGGACCCCCGAACTCACCGGGCGCCGCCTGATCCGCTGGATCAACCATGCGATCTTCCTGCTGCATGGCAGCGAAAAGGCGCATTCGGATGCGTTCTATCGCTCGCTCGCACAGCAGACCATCTTTCTCGGCCGCCGCTGGCAGGCCACCGCGCCGGGCCTGCCCCGGTTCGAAGCGCTGACCGGGCTGATCTATGCCGGGCTGTCGCTGGAGGGCATGGAAAGGCATGTCGCCCCGGCGGTGCAGGCGCTGGCGCGCGAATGCCGCTCTCAGGTCGATGCCGAGGGCGGCATTCCCACCCGCAACCCCGAAGAGCTGCTCGAGGTTTTCACCCTGCTGTGCTGGGCCGCCGCCGCGCTTTCGGAGGCTGGCAAGCCGGTGCCGCCGGCACATTTCGAAGCGATCGAGCGCATCGCGCCGACCCTGCGCACCCTGCGCCATGCCGATGGCTCGCTGGCGCGGTTTCATGGCGGCGGCAAGGGGCTGGAAGGGCGGCTCGACAATGCGCTGGCCCAATCCGGCGTCAAGACCCGCGCGCCCGATGGCCTGTCGATGGGCTATGCCAGGCTCTCGGCGGGGCGTACCTCGGTGATCGTCGATGCGTCGCCGCCGCCGCGCGGTCTCGCCAGCCATGATGCCCATGCCAGTACGCTGGCGTTCGAGCTGACCTCGGGGCGCCGCCCGCTGATCGTGAATTGCGGTTCGGGCGCCAGCTTCGGCGAAGACTGGCGCCGCGCCGGCCGCGCCACGCCGTCGCATTCCACCCTCTGTATCGAAGGCTATTCCAGCGCCCGCCTCGTCGGGGGCATCGGCCGCAGCGCCGAATACCTTACCGAAGCGCCCAGCCGCGTACCGATCGAGATGAGCCACGCCCCCGATGGCATCCGTTTTCAGGGCGGCCATGACGGCTGGGTCAAATCGCACGGGCTGACCCATGCGCGCACGCTCGAGCTGACATTCGATGGCCGCGGCATGGTCGGCGAAGACCTGCTGGTCTGTCTTGGCGAAGCCGACGAGGCGCGTTTCAACAAGCTGCTCGAGGAAGGGCTTGGCCTCGGCGTGCAGTTCCGCATCCGGTTTCATCTGCATCCCGATGTCGATGCCGAGCTCGACATGGGCGGCGCGGCGGTCTCGCTGGGCCTGAAAAGCGGCGAGCTCTGGGTGCTGCGCAGCGGCGGAAATACCGAGATGACACTCGAGGCCTCGGTATATCTCGAAAAAGGCCGGCTCAAGCCGCGCCATGCCAAGCAGATCGTGCTGTCGGGCCGCGCCACCGATACGGCCACGCGGATCCGCTGGTCGCTCTCCAAGGCGCAGGACACCCCGGTCAGCATCCGCGACGTGAAGATGGAAGACCTGCCGGTCTGAGGATCCCCCGGTTATTCTGCAAGCGCGACATATCGGCAGTTCAATCTCCTGGTCAGATGGCGTATGCGACCCCAAAACGCTGCCAATCGCCAGTTTCGGAGCCTTGCCATGAGTGATCACATCCCCATCCGCCGTGCCCTTCTGTCCGTTTCCGACAAGACCGGCCTTGTCGATCTGGGCCGCGCCCTGGCCGAGCGCGGGGTTGAGCTGCTCTCGACCGGCGGCACCGCCAGGGCCTTGCGCGACGCCGGGCTTTCGGTGGTCGACGTGGCAGAGATCACAGGCTTTCCCGAGATGATGGATGGCCGGGTCAAGACGCTGCACCCGATGGTGCATGGCGGCCTGCTCGCCCTGCGCGACAATGCCGCACACACGGCAGCGATGGACAAACACGGGATCAGGGGCATCGACCTGCTGGTGGTCAATCTCTACCCGTTCGAGGAAACCGTCGCCAAGGGCGCCGATTGGGACGATTGCATCGAGAATATCGACATCGGCGGCCCGGCGATGATCCGCGCCGCGGCCAAGAACCACGCCTTTGTCAGTGTCGTGGTCGATGTGCAGGACTATGAAAAGCTGCTTGGCGACATGGACCAGCACAACGGCGCCACCTGCCCGAAATTCCGCCGCAAGCTGGCCCAGCGCGCCTATGCCCGCACCGCCGCCTATGACGCCGCTGTTTCCACATGGATGGCCGCAGAAATCGGCGATCCCACTCCGCGCCGCCGCGCCTTTGCCGGAACATTGGCGCAGCCCCTGCGCTATGGCGAAAACCCGCACCAGTCGGCGAGCTTCTACACCGATGGTTCCGCCCGCCCCGGCGTCGCCTCGGCGACCCAGCATCAGGGCAAGGCGCTGAGCTACAACAATATCAACGACACCGATGCGGCGTTCGAGCTGGTCAGCGAATTCGCCGCTGCCGATGGCCCGGCCTGCGCCATCATCAAACATGCCAACCCTTGCGGCGTGGCCCGCGGCACATCGCTGAAAGACGCATACGTGAAGGCGTTCGATTGCGACCGGACCAGCGCTTTCGGCGGAATCATCGCCCTCAACCAGCCGCTCGATGGCGCCACAGCCGAAGAAATCGCCCAGATTTTCACCGAAGTGGTGATCGCCCCCGAGGCCAGCGCCGAAGCGCGCGAAGTATTCGCCGCCAAGAAGAACCTGCGCCTGCTGACCACCGGCGGCATGGCCGATCCCATGGCGGCGGGCCTGACCTGGCGCCAGGTCTCGGGCGGCTTTCTGGTTCAGGACAAGGACAACGGCCATATCACCCTCGAAGATCTGAAAGTGGTTACCAAACGCGCCCCGTCCGAGCGCGAATTGGCCGATCTGCTGTTTGCCTGGAAAGTCGCCAAGCATGTGAAATCAAACGCGATTGTCTATGTCAAAGACCTCGCCACCGTGGGCGTGGGCGCCGGCCAGATGAGCCGCCTCGACAGCGCCAACATCGCCGCGATCAAGGCGGCGCGCATGGGCGAGGCGCTGGGTCTGGCGGAAAGTCCGGCCAAGGGCGCCGTGGTGGCCTCGGATGCGTTCTTCCCCTTTGCCGATGGTCTGATGGAGGCCGCCGCCGCCGGAGCCACTGCCGTGATTCAGCCCGGCGGGAGCATGCGCGACGATGAAGTTATCGCCGCCTCCGATGCCGCAGGTCTGGCTATGGTCTTGACCGGGATGCGCCATTTCCGGCACTAAGGGGCGAGGCAAAACGTATCGAGGCTGGAAAAACCGGCCCGGACGAGGCAGGAGAACAGTCATGCGCGCGGTTTTCTGGGTCGGTTTCTGGACCTTCCTGGCCGATCAGGCCAGCAAATATCTTGTCGTGCATTCGATGAACCTGCGCGAGCTGGGCGAGATCACCGTGCTGCCAGGCCTGCTCAATTTGCGGATGGCGTGGAATTACGGCGTCAATTTCGGCCTCTTTGCCGAAAATGGCAATCTTACCCGCTGGGTGCTGATCGCCGTGGCGCTGATCATTTCCGGCGCGGTGCTTTGGTGGACCCATCACGAAGAAAACGGACCCATCGCCAGGATCGCTGCGGGGCTTCTGATCGGCGGCGCGCTGGGCAATGTCGTTGATCGGCTGCTTTACGGCGCGGTGGCCGATTTCCTCAACATGACCTGCTGTGGCTTCAACAATCCCTATTCCTTCAACATCGCCGATATCGCGGTGTTTGCCGGGGCCGTGGGAATGGTAATATTCACCGGGGCGAAAAAGCCCGCGTGACGTTTGAAGGGCAATACGTTAGAAACCTGCCCAAATGGTGTTGGAGTGAACCATGCGCAAGCGCATCTTGATCCTGGTCCTGGCGGCAACCGCTCTTGCGGGCTGCGCCGGGTATGAGCGCGACATCACGCTGCGCGATGTGACTTCGGCCTCGCCGGGCCCGGATGAATTCTCGATCCTGCCGGGCAAGCCGCTCGAACAGCCGCCAAACTTTACCGAGCTTCCCGCACCCACACCCGGCGCCGCCAACCTGACCGATCAGAACCCCAAGGCCGATGGCATCGCCGCTCTTGGCGGGCGTCCCGATCGGCTCGTGCCACAGGGTGTTCCGGGCAGCGACGGCGCGTTGGTGCGCCATGCCTCGCGCAACGGCGTCGATCCGACAGTGCGCGAGACCCTCGCCGCCCAGGATGAAGATTTCCGCCGCCGCAAATCGCGCTTCACCAAGTTCCGCATCGCGCGTCAGGATCTCTACAACAAGGTCTACAAACGCGAAACGCTCGACGCCCGGCGCGAGATGAACCGCTATCGCCGCAGCACCGGCGTGCGCACTCCCTCCGCCCCGCCACCGAACTGAGTTGGCGTCGTCGCGCTGGCGGGGCAGGGCGGGTTTCAAGCTTTCCACGCTGGCTCACTTCTGCGTCACCCGTCGCCGTAACGCCTTGAAGCGCGCGCCCACGCCCTTATTCTCTTTATTCAGCCTTTATCGCCGTGCCGAGAGGAATTTTGCCCATGTTGAAGCCGCTGACCGGATGGCTCACCCCTGTCGCCTTTCTGCTTGCCCTCGCCCTGAGCCCGCCCGCGCGGGCCGATGAGCAGGTCACGAGCTTCATGCTCGACAATGGCATGGAGGTGGTGGTGATCGAGGATCACCGCGCGCCGGTGGTGGTGCAGATGGTCTGGTATCGCGCCGGATCGGCCGATGAAACGCCCGGCGTTTCGGGCGTGGCGCATTTCCTCGAACATCTCCTGTTCAAGGCCACCGACACGCTTGCTTCGGGCGAATTCTCCGCCACCGTCGCGCGCAACGGCGGCAGCGACAACGCCTTTACCAGCTTCGACTACACCGCCTATTTCCAACGCGTCGCCGCCGATCGGCTCGAGCTGATGATGCGCATGGAGAGCGACCGGATGATCAATATCCGCCTCACTGACGATGATATCGTCACCGAGCGCGACGTCATCGTCGAAGAGCGCAACATGCGGACCGAGAACAGCCCCGAGGCGCTGTTTCGCGAACAGAAACGCGCGGCGCAATATCTCAATCATCGCTATGGCGTGCCGGTGATCGGCTGGCGCCACGAAATGGTAGAGCTCGATCTCGACGCGGCGATGGCCTATTACAAACGCTTCTATGCCCCCAACAACGCCGTGCTGGTGGTGGCTGGCGATGTGCTGCCCGACGATGTGCGCGCGCTGGCCGAAAAGTATTATGGCGTCCTTCCCGCCAATCCGGACCTGAAGCCGCGCGCCCGCCCGTCCGAGCCCAACCAGCTGGCCGAGCGCCGGATGATCTTTCACGATCCGCGCGTCGCCCAGCCCTATGTCAGCCGCTCCTACACAGCGCCCGAGCGCGACAGCGGCGCGCAGGAAAAGGCCGCCGCGCTGGTGCTTCTGTCCGAGCTTCTGGGCGGCGGCAATACCTCCTGGTTGGCTGAAAAGCTGCAATTCGATACCCAAAAGGCGGTCTATACCGGCGCCTTCTACGATGGCAGCTCGCTCGACGAGACCACCTTCAATCTGGTCGTTGTGCCGTCCCAAGGGGTTTCGCTGCAAGAGGCCGAAGACGCGATGGATGCCGCGCTGGCCGACTTCCTGAGCACCGGCGTCGATCCCGAACAGCTCGACCGCATCAAGATGCAGCTGCGCGCCTCGCAGATCTATGCACGCGACAGTGTCGAAAGCCTGGCCCACCGCTATGGCGAGGCGCTGACCACCGGGCTCACCATAAAGGATGTGCAGGCCTGGCCCGATATCCTGCAAGCGGTCAGCGAGGAAGACATTCTCGCCGCCGCGCGCGAGGTTCTGCTGCGCCGCAACGCGGTCACCGGATGGCTGATGAGCGCCGACGCCAAAGAGGAGATCACCCAATGATGATGCGTCTGGCGCTTGGCCTCGTTGCCGCCCTGGCCTTTGCCCTTCCGGCCCGTGCCGGTGTGGATATCAAGGAAATCGCCTCGCCCGGCGGGATCGAAGCCTGGCTGGTCGAGGAACATCAGATCCCCTTCGTCGCGCTCGAGCTGCGCTTCAAGGGCGGCGCCTCGCTCGATGCGCCCGGCAAACGCGGCGCGATCAACCTGATGACCGCCCTGCTGGAAGAAGGCGCCGGCGACATGGACGCGCGCGAATTCGCCCGCGCCACCGAGAGTCTCGCCGCCTCGTTCCGCTACCGCGCCAGCGACGATACAGTCTCTGTTTCAGCCAAATTCCTCACTGAAAACCGGGATCAGGCCATCGCCCTGTTGCGCGAAACCCTGATCAACCCGCGCTTTGACGCCGAAGCCATCGAGCGGGTCCGCGCCCAGGTGCTCTCTGGCCTGCGGTCCGATCTGAAGGATCCCAATGCCATCGCCGGGCGCGCCTTCGACGCGGCGGTGTTCGGCACCCATCCCTATGCCAGCTCGAAAGACGGCACTATCGAGAGTGTCACCGCGCTCAGCCGCGACGATATCCTCGCCGCCCACGCCGCCACAATGGCGCGCGACAGGCTCTATGTCAGCGCCGTCGGCGATATCACTGCAGAAGAGCTTGGCGCCATGCTCGATGCCCTGTTCGCCGATCTGCCCGCCGCTGGCGCGCCGATGCCCGGCAAGGCCGATCCGCAGTTTTCCGGCGACCTCACGGTGATCGATTTCGACACGCCGCAATCGGTCGTCGTGTTCGGCCAGCGCGGGCTGCCGATCGACCATCCCGATTTCTTCGCTGCCTATGTGGTCGATATCATCCTCGGCGGCGGCAGCTTCGAATCCCGCCTGATGACCGAAGTGCGCGAAAAACGCGGCCTCACCTATGGCGTCTATTCCTATCTCGTCGGCAAGGATCTCGCCGATATCTGGATGGGCTCGGTCGCCTCGGCCAATGATCGCGTCGCCGAAGCGGTGGCGGTGATCCGCGACGAATGGCAACGCATGCACGACAGCGGGGTGACGGCGAAAGAGCTGGAAGACGCCAAGACCTATCTCACCGGCGCCTATCCGCTGCGCTTTGATGGCAACGGCCCGATTGCCAATATCATGGCCAACATGCAGGTCGCGGACATGCCGCTCGATTACATCACCACGCGCAACGAAAAGGTCGAAGCCGTGACGCTGGAACAGGCCAACCGCGTCGCGCGCGAACTGCTTGACCCCGAAAACCTTACCTTCGTCGTGGTCGGCCGCCCGCAAGGTCTGTCAAACTAGGCGCGTAGGGTGCGTGATTTCACGCACCTCTCCCTCATTCGCCATACGGCACCCAGATATTCTTCACCTCGGTTGCCGCATTGAGGAAGGCGCGGCCTTCGCCTTCCTCCCCCGGCCAGTCGCGCGCCCGGCCGTTGTTCACCCATGTGCGCTTCAGGTTGCCCGCGCTCTCGCGCTCGATCACGCCCGAGATATCGCTCGACGAGAACGACCAGACGGCATCCACATCCATATGCCCCGCCAGCACCGGCACCAGTTCCTCGTGGCTCCCGGTCAGGATGTTGACCACGCCGCCGGGCACATCCGAGGTATCGAGCAGCTGGTAGAAATCCGTGGCCGCCAGCGGATACGGCTCCGAGGCGACCAGCACCGCGCGGTTGCCCATCGCCATCGCCGGCGCCATGACCGAGATCAGCCCCAGCAAAGGCGCCTCATCGGCACAAAACGCCCCGATCACGCCAAGAGGCTCGCGCATCGCCAGCGCCACGCCGCGGATCGGCACGCCATGCACCTGTCCGTCGAACTTGTCGGCCCAGGCGGCATAGGTGAACAGCCGCTGAATACTGGCCTCGACCTCCTTGGCGCCCTGCCGCCCGCCCTTCATCGCGTCGACCCGCGCGGCGAATTCCCTGGCCCGCGCGCCGAGGTTCTCGGCGATGTAATAGAGGATTTGTGCGCGCAGATGCCCGCTGGTCTTGCCCCAAGCGGCGGCCCCTCGCGCCGCTTCCACGGCATTGCGGATATCCTTGCGGTTGGCCACCGGAGCCTGCCCCAGAAGCTTGCCGTTCCTGCCCCAGACATTGCTGGAATAGCCGCCATCGGGCCGCGCCTGCTTGCCGCCGATATAGAGCTTCGCGGTCCGGTCGATCCCCTCTGTTTCGCCGTTTTTGGCCGGATTAGGCTCGATTTTCACCAATGCCTTGGGGCGACCCTTGGGACGCGTATAGGCGCTCAGCCCTTCCCAGCCGCCTTCGCGCCCGAACCCGCTTTCGCGCACCCCGCCAAAGCCCGCCGCGGCATCGAACAGGTTGGTGGCATTGACCCAGACCACCCCGGCGGCCAGCTTGGGCGCCACGTCGAGCGCCAGGTTCAGGTTCTCGCTCCAAAGGCTCGCCGCCAGCCCGTAGCGCGTGTTGTTGGCCATCGCCACCGCCTCGTCCGGCGTGCGGAATGTCGCCGCAACCAGCACGGGGCCGAAAATCTCCTCCTGCATCAGCCGATGCGCCGGCGACAGCCCGGTGATCAGCGTCGGCGGATAGAAACTCCCCTCCACTGGTGGCTCCATCGGCGTCGCATAGCGTTCGCCGTCGTCGCAGCCTTCCACCAGCTCGGTGATCGCCTGCAATTGCACCGGATCGACAATGGCTCCCACATCGATCGACTTGTCCAGCGGATTGCCGATTCGCAGCTTGCTCATGCGCGCGCGCAGCTTGTCGTAGAATGCCTCGGCAATGCCCTCCTGCACCAATAGGCGCGACCCGGCACAGCAGACCTGCCCCTGGTTGAACCAGATCGCATCGACCAGCCCCTCGATGGCTGAGTCGATATCGGCATCGTCAAACACGATATAGGGGCTCTTGCCGCCCAGCTCCAAGGTCAGCCCCTTGCCGCTGCCCGCCGTCGCCCTGCGGATCCGGCGCCCGACATCGGTGCTGCCGGTAAAGGCGATCTTGTCGATATCCGGGTGCGAGACGATCATCTCGCCCACCGCGCCATCGCCGGTCACGATATTGACCACGCCGCGGGGCAGCCCCACCTGGCGGCAGATATCGGCGAAAAGCAGTGCGGTGAGCGAGGTGTATTCGGCCGGTTTCAGAACCACCGTGTTGCCCATCGCCAGCGCCGGCGCCACCTTCCAGGCCAGCATCAGCAGCGGGAAGTTCCACGGAATGATCTGCCCGCACACACCCAGCGGCTCGACGCCGGGCAATTCGCTGTCCATCAGCTGCGCCATCCCGGCGTGATAATAGAAATGCCGCTGCACCAGGGGCACGTCGATATCACGGGCTTCGCGGATCGGTTTGCCGTTATCAAGCGTCTCTAACACGGCGAAAAGCCGCGAATGCTTCTGCAACGCCCGCGCCAGCGCATAGAGATGTCTGGCCCGGCCATGCCCGCCCAGACGCGCCCATTTGCCCTGCGCCTTGCGCGCCGCCGCCACGGCCTGATCCACCTCGCCCTGCGTCGCCTGCGCCAGATGCGCCAGAACCTCGCCATTGGCCGGATTTTTCGCAGAAAAATCGCCCCTTGCCTCGGTGAACGCGCCGTCGATGAAATGGCCAAACCTGTCGCCCTGATCCACCAGCCAGGCAAACGCCTCCGCCGCGCCTTCCGGGGCCGGGCCATAGTCCATGCTCTCGAAGATTTCCTTGACCGTCATGCGCCTCACCCCATCCCATGCCTGTATGAGGCCGAATACCGCCCCGTCACATGATGTTCCAATTGCCGCTCGATATCGCCCAACAGGCTCGATGCGCCAAACCGGAACAGATCGGGCGAGAGCCACTCATCGCCCAGCTCTTCCTTGATCAGCGCCAGATAGGTCAGCGAATCCTTCGCCTTGGAGATCCCGCCCGCCGGTTTATAGCCGACGCGGAAGCCAGTTCGGCTGTAATAGTCTCGAATCGCGCGGATCATCACCAGGCTCACAGGCAGCGTCGCGTTGACCGATTCCTTGCCCGTCGAGGTCTTGATGAAATCCGCCCCCGCCATCATGCAGACCAGCGAGGCCCGCGCCACGTTCCTGAGCGTCCCAAGCTCGCCGGTCGCCAGGATCGCCTTCACATGCGCCTCGCCGCAGGCGGCGCGAAAGGCGCGCATCTCGTCATAAAGCGCCTGCCAATCGCCGTTCAGCACATGACGGCGCGAAATCACGATGTCGATTTCCCGCGCCCCCGCCATCACGCTCTCGCCGATCTCCGCCAGCCGCAGGTGAAACGGCGACAGTCCGGCGGGAAACCCGGTCGAGACCGCCGCCACCGGGATGCCCGACCCCTCCAGCGCCTCAACCGCCGGCGCGATCATGTCGTGATAGACACAGACCGCCCCCACTTGCAGCCCCTCCATTCCCAGCGCCTCCAGCAGATCGCCCCGCACCGGCTGGCGCGCCTTGGCGCAGAGCCGCTTCACCCGCCCGGCGGTATCGTCGCCCGCAAGCGTCGTCAGATCGATGCAGCTCACCGCCTTGCACAGCCACGCCGCCTGATACTCCTTCTTCACGCTGCGCCGCCCCGGCAATGTCGCCGCGCGGCGTTCGATCGCCGATGTGTTGGCCTGCACCCGCCGCACCCAATCGAGATCGAGCGCCATGCCCTCGTTGCGCAGCCGCACCGCCTGCGGCAACAGCATCTCGCGGTGTTTCACCTCGCTTGCCATCCGTTCCTCCTCAGCCTGGCTCAAATCGTGTCACGCAGCCGGGCGAGACGCAAGCCGCCGCCTCTGCACGAAACCTGCGCAATTGCCCCCGGCGCGTCTGCACATCCGCGCGCTATCCCTCGGGGCAGGACCAGAAAAAACCCAAAGGGACAGGCAGATGAAATCCTATCTTCTTCGCGGCGTGCCGCAATCGCTTCAATCCGACGGCTGGTGGCTGAGCAGCCCGCCGCCACCCGGCAGGCGCCCACAGGCCGACAGGTCCGAAAGCCCGGAGTGGCCGTGGCGGGGGGCGGCGCTGGCGGCTCTGGTCGCCCTCGCCGACCTGCTGCTCTGGCAGGTGGTTCCGGGCCTTTCTCTGGCAGCGTTCGGGCTGGCCGTGCTCGGGCTCGGCTGGGCGTTGGCCGGCTGCCGCGGCACGCCCGGCCTTTCGCTGGCCATGCTCCTCTTCCTGCCGGTGGTCGAGCGGCTACAGGCGCTGTCGCTCGCCTTCTGGCTGCTCGGGATGGCGTTGGGCGCGGCCTGGATCGCCATGGCGCGGTTTCCCGGCCTCGGCGGCGGCCTGCGCTTCGTGTTTCACGTCCCCGGAGCTGTGCTCAGCGATGCGCTCGGTTTCGCTCGCCGCGATATTCCCGATCTGCGTGGCGGCTTGCGCGCGGGTTTTCTCGGCTGGTTCCTGCCCGTCGGTCTCGGCCTCGTTTTCCTGTCGCTCCTCTCCAGCGCCAATCCCCTCCTGGAAAGCTGGGTCGAGCGGTTCCTGTTCCTCAAGGACGTGCCGTTCGATCCCGGTCGGCTGGTCTTCTGGCTTGGAATCGCCGTGCTCGCCTGGCCCTTCCTGTCGCTCCCGGCGCTCGAACATCGCCTTGCGCTGGGTATCGACAGCCCAGGCCAGCGGGCCCTGCCGCGGTTCTTCAACGAAGCCTCGATCCGGCGTTCGCTCATCCTGTTCAACGCGGTGTTCGCGGCCCAGACCCTTGCCGATCTCGCGATCCTCTGGGGCGGCGCGGCGCTGCCTGATGGGATGAGCTATGCCCAATATGCCCATCGCGGCGCCTATCCGCTGCTGGTCACCGCGCTGCTGGCCGGTGTATTCGCGCTCGCCGCGCGCCCTTTCACCACCCAAAGCATCGCCCTGCGCGCCGCCCTGCTCGGTTGGCTCGTGCAAACCATATTTCTCGTGGTTTCGTCTCTAATCCGCCTTGAAAGCTATATTTCGGTCTATGGCCTCACCCATCTCAGGCTTGCTGCGCTGATCTGGATGGCGCTGGTTGCGGCCGGGCTTGCCTTGGTGATCTGGCAGGTGCTGAGCCATCGCTCCGCCGGCTGGCTGCTGCAACGCTGCGCCGCCCTGGGCGCGGTCACGCTCTATGCCTGCTCGTTCCTCTCTTTCGCCGCCACCATCGCCGAGTACAACCTCAGCCATGATGTCGCCCCCGATCCCTATTACATCTGCGGCCTCGATCGCGCCGCCTTGCCTGCCATCAAGGCGCGTGAGAACGCCACAGGCCGCAGCTACTGCCCGGCTCACCTCAGACCGACGCTATCCGCGCCCCGCGACTGGCGCGAATGGGGCTTTCGCGACTGGCGCACAGCGCGTAGCCTTTCGAAACTCGATCACGCTGAAAGAGCACCCGCATGGCCGACATATTGATCATCGACGATGATCCCCAGATCCGCGACGTGCTGCGCATCGCGCTGAAACAGGCCGGGTTTGCCACCCGCGAGGCCGGGGATGGCGCCGAAGGGCTGGCCAAGGCGCTCAATGGTCGCGACGATCTGATCATCCTCGATATCGGCTTGCCCGCGATGGACGGGTTCGAACTATGCCGCCGCCTGCGGGCCGAAAAGCAGACGCCGATGCTGTTTCTCACCGCGCGCGATGACGAGATCGACCGCGTGCTCGGGTTGGAACTGGGCGGCGATGATTATGTGTCCAAGCCGTTTTCCGCCCGCGAACTGGTTGCCCGGGTCCGCGCCATCCTCAAGCGCAGCCGGGGGCAGGGGGCCGAGAACGGCCTGTTGCGGCGCGGCGCGCTCGAGATCGATCCCGCCCGGCATCTGTGCCGCTTCGACGGGCTGAATCTGTCTCTAACCCAGCGCGAAATGGCCCTTTTGGCGCATCTGATGGCCCGCCCGGAAAATGTCTTTTCCAAGCCGCAGCTCTCGGATGCAATTTATGGCGCGGCGATCCATGTTTCCGACCGTACGCTCGACAGCCATCTGCGCAACCTGCGCGGCAAGCTGAAACAGGCCGGTGCGGACAACGCCATCGAGACCGTGCATGGCGTCGGCATCAGGATGGGCCCATGCCGGGGCGGATAAGGCAGAAATGGCGCCCGCCGCTGGCGCTGGTGATCGGCGGCACGCTGGCGGCGGTGCTGGTGCTGCCGCTGCTCGGCATCGGCTATTTCCGCGTCGCGGGCGATGTTCTCGGCTGGGGCGAGACCTCGTGGCTGATCGGCTGGATGGCCGTTGCCGCCACCGGCATTCTCGGCTTCCTGCTCTGGCGGCTGGTGCTCAAGCCGGTCTATGCGCTCACCGCTCATGCGCGGGCGGTGCGCGATGGCCGCGCCGATGCGCCGCTGCCGGCGCATTTCGGGACCCCCGAGTTCAGTGCGCTCGGCGCCGCGATGGACGACATGGCCTCCACCCTGCAAAACCGCGAGGCCGGGATCCGCGCCTTCTCCGAGCATGTGATCCACGAGATGAAATCGCCACTCACCAGCATCGCCGCTGCCGCCGAGTTGCTGTCCGGCGAGCTTCCCGAGGAGGATCGCGCGCCGCTGCTGCGCTCCATTCGCGCCTCCTCGGCCCGGATGGAGACGCTGCTCAATGCCCTGCGTCGCCTCGCCGCCGCGCGCGCGCCGTTGGGGGTCGGCCCCAGCGATCTTGCCGCGCTGGCCAAGGCGCTTGAAATACGCAGCGGCCTTGCCGTCAGCGTGGTCGAGAACGGCGCGGTTCCGCTCGATCAAGAAGGCGCGCTGGCGGTGCTGGAGCAGCTGGCGCAAAACAGCGCTGCCCATGGCGCACAGTCTCTGACCCTGGGGTTTTCGGGCGATAAGCTGCGCATCGCCGATGATGGCAGGGGCATCGCAGAGGGCGATCGGCCGCGTATTTTCGATCCGTTCTTCACCACCCGGCGTGACAGCGGCGGCACCGGCATGGGCCTCGCCATCGCCCGCACCATGCTGGAAGCCTCCGGCGCGTCGATCGCGCTGCGGCCCTCCGAGACCGGCGCCGCCTTCGAGATCACCTTCGCCTAGCACCCAGCGCCGCGCGCGCCGCTTCCTCGCAAGCCGCGCGGTCGCCCCGGATCACCGGCACACCCTGCGCCTCCAGCGCATCGGCATAGCCCTCCGCCAGAGCGCCGGCCCCGAGCAGGATCACCTGCCGCCCGAGCCAATAGCTGCGCGACGCGGCCAGCTCGGCGCCGAGCAGATGACCGAGAATTGCGTCTCTGTTCCCGCCCAACTCGGCGCTTCTGAGCAATGTGGCCAGCCGCTCGGGCCGCGCCATGGCATCCTGAATTGCAGCTCTCTCGGGCAACGCGCCCTCTGCCCCCAGAGCCGCCGCCAGGCGTAGCGTCAGGAACGACCGGAAGCTCACCACCTCGCCCGCGCTCAGATGCACCCAATGGCCCGGATCGCCGGGCAGGGCGATCACCCCGTCCCAACCGGGCTGGGCCACGGCAAAACCGGCCACCGCCAGCCGCGCCTTCACCCCGAGCCGGTCACGCGGGCTCCGTTGCTCCAATGGCCCTTCGCCCAGCGCTTTCGCAGGTACAGTCTCTGTCATCGCGATTTCCCCGCCCTAGCCTTGCGGTGTGATGTTCTTGCGCGCCCGCCCGCGCTCGATCCCGAGCCAGCCCTCTCGCAGGATGATGATCACCCCGGCCAGGATGACCAGCCCGGCGCCGCCCAGCATCGTCCATGTCGGCGCTTCGGCGAACACGAAATAGCCGATCACCAGCGCCAGCAGCATCGCCGCATAGTCAAACGGCGCCACCACGCTGGCATCGGCATGGCGATAGGCCGAGGTCAGGAAGATCTGCCCCAGGCCCCCGAGCAGCCCGGTCAGCACCATCAGCCCCGCCTCCCAGGGCGCCGGCATCACCCAGCCGAACGGCAACGTGGTCAACGCCAGGAAGCTCGAGGTGATCGAGAAGTAGAACACGATGGCCGAGGTCTGTTCGGTCGCCACCAGCCTGCGGACGTAGATCTGCGCCAGCGCCGCGCAGATCGCGCCGGTCAGCACGATCATCGCGCCCATCGCCTGCGCGGTCTGTACCGTTTCGCCCGAAAACGCGGTCAGCCGCGGCGACAATACGATCAGAACGCCGAATAGCCCCAATGCCACCGCGCTGAGCCGGAAGGCGCCGACATTCTCGCCAAGAAACATCGCGGCGAAAACCACCGTCAGGATCGGCGCGGCAAATCCGATCGCCGTGACCTCGGGCAGCGGCAACAGGCCGAGTCCGGTAAACGACATGCCCATCGCCGCCGTGCCGACAAATCCACGCCAGAAATGCCCCATTTTCGAGGCCACTTTCAGACCGGTGCCGAGATCGCCCCGCATCCACAGCCAGGCCAGGATTACCGGCAGCGCAAAGAACGACCGAAAGAATACCGCCTCGCCCGGCGGCACATGGTCGGCCGTCGCCTTGATCAGCGATGACATGAGAACAAACATCGTCACCGAGGCCAATTTGAGGGCAATGCCCTTGAGCGGGTTCATGTCGCGCCTATCCTTTTCCGATGCTTTCGCACTAGGGCGGGTTTCGGCACGGGTCAATCTTTGCTTGAAAATAGCTGTCATGCGTTTGATGAAAGGCAGGAAGTTGAAAGGAATTGCGATGTACCCCGACAACCATCTCGCCCACCGCCTTGCCCGGCATCTCGCGGCCTTGCGAGACAAACCCTTCGCCAAACGCCCCGGCCTCGCGGATGTCAGCTATGGGGCGCTGTTCGAGGGTGCCGAACGGCTCGCCGCGCGGCTTCTCGGCGCCGGGCTCAAACCGGGCGATCGCGTCGCGGTGCAGGTGGAGAAGTCGATCGAGGCGGTCGAGCTCTATATCGGCACGGTGCTGGCGGGCGGGGTCTTCCTGCCGCTCAACACCGCCTATACCGGCGCCGAGGTGGCTTATTTCCTCTCCGATGCCACCCCCGCGGTGGTGGTCTGCGATCCCTCGCGCGAGGCTGAAATCGCGCCATTGGCAGGCGGCGCCAGGCTCTTTACCCTCGACGCGGGCGGGCAGGGCAGCCTTACCGCCGATCTGCCCGACGCCTCTGGCTTTGCCGCAGTCGCCCGCGGCGCCGATGATCTGGCGGCGATCCTCTATACCTCCGGCACCACAGGCCGCTCCAAGGGCGCGATGCTCAGCCATGACAACCTCGCCTCCAATTCCGAGACATTGCGCGACTACTGGCGCTTCAGCTCCGATGATGTGCTGATCCACGCCCTGCCGATCTTTCATACCCACGGGCTGTTCGTGGCCACCAATGTCGCGCTTCTGGCGGGCGCATCGACTGTGTTCCTGCCCAAATTCGATGCCAGCGCCGTGCTCGATGCCATGCCTGCAGCCACCGCCTTGATGGGCGTGCCCACCTTCTACACCCGTCTGCTCGATGATCCCCGTCTCGACCGGAAAACAGTCTCTAACATGCGACTTTTCGTGTCCGGTTCGGCGCCCTTGCTGGTCGACACCCATGAGCAATGGGCAGCCCGAACCGGCCATCGCATCCTCGAGCGTTACGGCATGACCGAGACCAACATGAACACCTCCAACCCCTATGATGGCGAGCGCCGCGCCGGAACCGTCGGTTTCCCGCTTCCCGGCGTCGAGCTCCGGGTCATGGACAATGGCGAGGAGGTGGCGCAGGGCGAGATCGGCACCCTCGAAGTGCGCGGACCCAACGTGTTCAAGGGCTATTGGCAGATGCCCGAGAAGACTGCTGAAGAGCTGCGCCCGGATGGCTGGTTCATCACCGGCGATCTCGGCCAGATCGACGCAGACGGCTATGTCTCGATCGTCGGGCGCGGCAAGGATCTGATCATCACCGGTGGCTTCAATGTCTATCCCAAGGAAATCGAGAGCCTGATCGACGATATTCCCGGCGTGCTGGAATCCGCGGTGATCGGCGTGCCGCATCCCGATTTCGGCGAGGCTGTCGTCGCCGTGGTGGTGAAAGAGGATGACGGGCTCGGGCTCGAGGATGTCACTGCCGTCACCGGCGCCAACCTGGCCAGGTTCAAGCAGCCCAAGAAGCTGTTCTTCGTGCCCGAGCTGCCGCGCAACACCATGGGCAAGGTGCAGAAAAAAGAGCTACGCGAGGCCTACGCCGGGCTGTTCGGCTGATCCTCGCCGGTCTCCGGTGCGGTTTTGGGCCGGTTTTCGCCACCCGACATCACGGATACGTCAATCGGGATCAGATCATATTGAACAAATTGCGGGAGCGCTAAGTTGTAGAGGAAGGATTGTAGTCAAACACGAAAGGACTCGTCATGAAATTCCTCAAGATCAGCGCACTCGCCCTTGCAGCAACCGCAGCCGCTGGCGTTGCCTCTGCCGGTGATTGGACCGGTGGTTATGGTGGTATCCAACTCGGCTATGGCGATTTTTCCGCCAATCCGGGCCCCAGCGACAGCGGTGCCGTCTATGGTCTGACCCTTGGGTATGACTATGACATGGGCAACTGGGTAATCGGCGGCGGCCTCGATTACGATTGGACCGATATCACACTCGGCGCCGTCAGTGTCGACAATGTCGCGCGGCTCAAGCTGCGCGCCGGTTACGATACCGGTCCAGGCCTTATCTATGGCGTCGTCGGCGGTGCCCGTGCCTATACTGCCATCGGCGATGACAGCGGCTGGCTTGCCGGTGCCGGTTACGAGCACCTGATCACCAACAACGTCACGGTCGGCGGTGAAGTGCTCTATCACAATTTCAACAATTTCGCCGGTACAGGCTCTGATATCGAGGCTACGACGGTTCAGCTTCGCACCACATTCCGGTTCTGATTGTTTCTCCTGGCGGGCAGGGTTCGGCCTTGCCCGCCATGACGCATTGATCGAAGCGTCGACGGCGTACGCGGCCCCTACTGGCCCGCCCTATCCGGTCAATGTCTCCCGTGTATCGTGCGATGTCTTCGCGCCGCACCCCCGATTTCGGCCAAAATCCGCCGAGCGCCTGCGAAAATCGGGTTGAAGCTGCGTCATGCTGTCTCTCCCTGCTTGAAGACGCATCGGTTCGCGCACTTATCTGGTGTGGGAGCCCGCTGGATGGCCTTGCGGGCGAATGACGGAAGCAGGGGACATTTCAATGAATTTCAGAACTTTTTCATTCGCTGCCTTGAGCAGCGCCGCACTGATGGCGCCCGGTCTCGCACAGGCCGGCGACTGGACCGGCGCCTATGCCGGTGTCCAGCTTGGCTATGGCGATTACAGCGCCAATCCAGGCGCCTCGGACAGTGGCGCGCTTTACGGTGTGCAGCTGGGCTACGATTATGACATGGGCAATTGGGTCATCGGTGGCCGTCTTGATTACACCGGCACCAATATCGTAATCGCCACCACCAGTTTCGATAGCGTGGCGCGGCTCGGCCTGCGTGCGGGCTATGACATGGGGCAAGGGCTTGCCTATGGCATTGCGGGCGCCACACGGGCAACGACGAGCAACGCAGGAAACGATACCGGCTGGTTCGCAGGGCTTGGCTATGAGCACATGGTCAGAGACCAGATCTCGGTGAATGCCGAGCTGCTTTACCACCGGCACGCGAACTTCGGCATCACCACCTCGGATGTCGAAGCCACCGTGCTGAATATCGGCCTGAACTACAGGTTCTGAACGCCATCATCGCGCCGGCCCGTGCCACCAGCGCAGGCCGGTGCACCGTTCAATCCGGCGCCAGCATATAGCCCGCGCCGCGCACCGTCTGCAGATAGCGCGGCTGTTTCGGGTCGGCCTCGATCTTGCGCCTGAGCCGGGTGATCTGCACATCCACGGCGCGCTCCTGGGTCTGCGCCTCATCGCTGCCCAGTTCCTCCACCAGCGATGCCCGGCTTACAGGCTCTCCCGGCGTTTCGGCAAATATCCGCATCAGCTGGTTTTCCGTTGCGGTGAGCCGCACCAGCTCGTCGCCGTGCCACAGTTCGCCGCGCTCGATATCATAGCGGATCGCGCCCAGATGCAGCGACTTGGGGCGCAGCTCGTCGGCTTGCGCTTCGGGCATCCGCCGCAGAATCGCATTGATCCTCAGCAATAGCTCCTTGGGTTCAAACGGCTTGGGCAGGTAGTCATCGGCCCCCGCCTCGAGTCCGGCAATCCGGTCTTCGGTCTCGCCGCGCGCGGTGAGCAGCAGGATCGGCGTGTTCAGGGACTCGCGCAGGCTCCGGGTCAGGCTGATTCCGTCTTCCCCCGGCATCATCACATCCATAACGATCAGATCGAAATCCAAGCCCCCGAGAATGCGTCGGGCATGGCCGGCATCGCGCGCTCCGGTCACAAGGAAACCGTTGCGTTTCAGGAACGTCAGCAAGAGCTGTCGAATCCGCTCGTCATCATCGACGATCAGCAGATGTGGCTCGAAATTGCTCATGCCCCGCCTTCCTTCAGCGCGATGTACTTCCGCCGCAACTCCGGGTCCATCATCGCCTCCAGAACGGTGCGAAACCCGGCCACAGCCTCGGGTCCGGCGGCGCGAAAGGCGGCGCGCATCCGGGCGCGCTGCGCATCCGAGAGCCTGCGTTCCAGCGCCGCCCCCTGATCGGTCAGGTTGAGATTGCGCTCGCGCCGGTCGGTCTTGCCCACTTCGCTGACCACAAGGCCATCTTCCACCAATGTGCGCAACACACGGTTCAGCGATTGCTTCGTGACCCCGAGGATTTCCAGCAGGTTGTTCACGGTCGTTCCCGGCGCGCGGGCGATGAAATGCAGCGCCCGGTGATGCGCCCGCCCATAGGCCAGCCCCGACAGGATGCGGTCGGGATCGGCGGTGAAGCCGCGATAGGCAAAGAACATCGCCTCGATCCCCTGCCGCAGTTGTTCGTCGGTCAGAAAGAGCAGACTTTCGCTGCTGGTGGTCTCGGTCATGCCCGCTCCGCTCTGTTCACGATTTACACTCCGCCATTGTCACAATACGTCAGCTTTATTGACATTCCAAGGTGCAACTGGTAGCGAATCGCAGCTTTTGCGAAACATTATGTCCGAACCGGTCGTAATCAGCGCAACAAATGCAAAAATTGGTAGCCGCGAAGGAGAAAGACAATGGCAAGCTATGATGATCGCGACGGCAAGATCTGGATGGACGGAAAGCTGATCGACTGGCGCGCGGCCAATGTGCATATCCTGTCGCACGCCCTGCATTATGCCTCCTCCGTGTTCGAAGGCGAACGCTGCTATGATGGCAAGATTTTCCTCAGCCGCAAGCATTCCGAGCGGCTGCGCAAATCGGGCGAGTATCTCGACATGCCGATCCCCTATTCGGTCGACGAGATCGAGGCTGCCAAGCGCGCCGTGCTCGACGCCAACGGTTTTGACAATGCCTATGTCCGCGCCGTCGCCTGGCGTGGGGCGGGCGAAGACATGGGCGTCAGTTCCGCGCGCAATCCGGTGCGCATGGCCGTCGCGGCCTGGGAATGGGGCAGCTATTATGGCGATGCCAAGATGAAGGGCGCCAAGCTCGACGTGGCGAAATGGAAACGTCCCAGCCCCGAGACGATCCCGGTCCATGCCAAGGCCGCCGGGCTCTACATGATCTGCACCATGTCGAAACACGCCGCCGAGGCCAAGGGTTGCTCGGATGCGATGTTCCTCGATTATCGCGGCTATGTTGCCGAGGCGACAGGCGCCAACATCTTCTTCGTGAAGGATGGCGAGGTTCACACGCCGCTGCCGGATTCGATCCTCAACGGCCTCACCCGCCAGACCGTGATCGGCATGCTCAATGATCGCCAGATCAAGGTGCATGAGCGTCATATCGAGCCGGGCGAACTCGACAGTATGGAACAATGCTGGCTCACCGGCTCCGCCGCCGAGATCACGCCGGTGGGGGTGATCGGCGACTGGAACTTCGAGGTCGGGGCGCTGACGCGCGAGATCTCGGTCGGGTACGATAAACTTGTCCGCGAATAATTTCGCCACCGGTACCGTTTGGTCAGGATTTGCCACTAGCCTCTGACGCTCGAAAGAGTTTTGGAGGGTGTCCATGCGTTGCATCGGTGATGAATGTGCCAAACCGCTGGTCGCGGCGACGTCGGCGCATGCCCGCGTGCCGCTGTTGCGGTCGATTGCGGTCGGCGTGCTCTGCGCCGGCCTTGGCTATTTCGCGGCCCATTCGCGCCCGGTCGATGACAGCGGCAGGCATCTGGTCGCCATCGCGCCGCCCCTCGTCATGGTATCCGAAATCGGCGAATGATCGGGCGCCGCTCAGGCGCAAAGCGTTGCAGCAAACTGACAGCGGCGCGCGGCGGATTAACCTAATGTCGCGTTAACCTTTACCGATTCAGACGGCAGCCGGGAGTCAGCCGGATGTCAGCCGGGAGTCACCCCCCCGGTTTCGGGCTTTTCGCGCCGTTAACCTACTTCGCGTTGGCGCCGCGATACATCGCCTGAAGCTTGGCCATGCCGGCGATCCAGCGGTCATAGTCGCTGACCTTGTTCTGCATGTATTTCGAGACCAGCTTATGCGGCAGAACCAGGAACTTTTCGTCCCGGATCGCTTGCAGCGTTTCTTCCGCAACCTCTTGAGTCGAAAGGATTCCATCCGCCGTTGCCGGGTTCTCACCGGAGCCGCGCACCATCTCGGTATCGACACCCTGCGGGCACAGCACGGTGACCCGGATGTTGTCGTCCTTGTGGCCAAAGGCCAGGGCTTCGGCAAAGCCCACGGCGGCATGTTTGGTTACCCCGTAAGTGGCTGATCCCACTTGATTTAACAGCCCCGCGGCGCTCGCCGTGTGCATGAAGTATCCACCCCCGCGCGCCTTCATTTTCGGCACCAGGTGGCGGGCGGCATGGACATGCGCCATCACGTTCACCGCCCAGGCCCGATTCCACTCCTCGGTGCTGGCGAAGGCAATGTTTTCAAAGGATAAATCCAGTCCGTTCAGGACCCCGGCGTTGGAACAGAACAGGTCGATCGGGCCGATTTCCGCCTCAACCCGGTCGATCATCGCCTCGATCTGCGCCTGGTCCGACACGTCGCATTGCATCGCCGTTCCGTTGGTGATTTTCGCTGTCTCTTCAGCGCCTTCGCGCTTGAGATCCACCGCCACGACATGTTTCGCCCCGGCCTTGTGCAGCGCCTCGCAAAGGGCACGGCCGATACCCTGCGCCGCCCCGGTAATAACCGCGATTTTACCTTTGATTTCCATTGTTTAGCTCCCTCTTGCCCAAACGAAAAACGCTCCGCCCCTGGATAGAAGGCGAAGCGTCTGAAACGTTCAAGCGTTCCGCTACGTCCTAGCTGGGCCTGATCCCGCGCAACCGTTCCGAGCGCCGTCTCAAGAGCTCCACCGTGGTCAACAGGCCGATCGAGATCACCACAAGGATCGTCGCCACCGCCAGAATGGTTGGCGATATCTGCTCGCGCAGGCCGATAAACATTTGCCACGGAAGGGTTTTTTGACTGGCTGAGCCGACGAAAAGCACGACGACGACCTCGTCGAATGACGTGATGAAGGCGAAAAGTCCGCCGGAAATCACGCCCGGCAGGATCAGAGGCAACTGGATCTTGAAGAAGATCGTCACCGGGTTGGCCCCCATATTGGCCCCCGCCCGCGTCAGCGATTGATCGAACCCCACCAGCGTCGCAGTGACCGTGATGATGACGAAGGGAATGCCCAATACCGCATGTGCCATTATCACCTTGAAATAGCCGACAAAATTCTTGTCGAGCCCCAAGGTGCCTTCGAGCCAGTTGCCGATCGAAGAGTAGAAAAAGAACATCCCCGTAGCCGAAATGATCAGCGGAACGATCATCGGCGAGATCAGGATCGCCATGATCGCCCGGCGAAACGGCACATGGCTCTGGCTCAGCCCGATTGCCGCCAGCGTCCCAAGCGAAACCGAGATGATGGTCGCGAATGGCGCAATGATCAGTGAGTTCTTGAAGCTCCGCTGCCACTCGTTGTTGGTAAAGAAGTCCTGATAATGCTTCAGAGAATAGCCTTCAGGATCAAAGCGGAGCATCTCGGGCGTGAAGGTAAAGAAGTTCTCGGCGTTGAAGCTGAGCGGGATCACAACAAGGATTGGCGTGATCAGGAAGATGAAGATCAGCGCACAGATGAACCGGAAGGAATAATACCAGACCCGCTGTCCCAAGGTGGCATAGATTGGCAAGCTCATGTCCCGTTACCCCAATTTCACGTTATCGATGCCGACGATCCTGTCGTAGCACCAGTAAAGGCCAAGAACGACGAGGAGCAGGATGGTGCCCAATGCCGCCGCCAGACCCCAATTGAGCGAACTGGAGATGTGATAGGCGATCTGGTTCGAAATGAAGACACCCTTGGTGCCCCCGACGATCTCGGGCGTGATGTAGTAGCCGATGGAGAGAATGAAGACGAGGATGCTGCCGGCGCCGATGCCGGGCACCGTTTGCGGAAAATAGACCCGCCAGAACGCTGTCCAATCCGTGGCCCCGAGCGATTTCGCTGCCCGAAGATAAGCCGGCGGAATGGTTTGCATGACCGAATACATCGGCAGGATCATGAAGGGCAAAAGAATATGGGTCATCGCGACAATCGTACCGAACTGGTTGTTGATCATCACCAACCTGTTGTCATCGGCCACGAGCCCGATCCAGACCAACACATCGTTGATCACGCCTTGTTGTTGCAACATGACCTTCCAGGCTGAAGTTCTGACAAGTAGCGACGTCCAGAATGGCAGCAGTACGAGGATCAGCAACATGTTGGAACTTCGCGTCGGCAGGTTGGCCAGTAGCCACGCCACCGGGTAGGCGAGCAGGATGCACGAGCAGGTAATCAACAGGGACATCCAAAGAGTTCTTCCAAACAGGGTCAACAAGATTTGTTTGCTCTCGGGCTGCCAAGCCGCTCCATCAGGCGTCTTTTGCATATCGACTGCATTGAGAAAATAGCCGCTTGTGATACGCGACGAATGCGTTTGAATCGTGCGCCAGGTTTCGATCTCGCCCCAGTTTTTGTCGATATCTATCAAGGCTTCCCGGAACGGGCCGTCGGTCGCCAAATCCAGCTTCTCGATCTTCCGCCCCGATTTGCGAAATAGCGATGACATGCCGGTCTTTTCATAGTTTAGCCGTGAGCCAAGCCGTGTGTGTTCCTTGGCGTCGATCGCAACCAGCATGTCGCGCACGAAGGCCTCGTATACGGCTTCCGGTGGCAGTTCACCGCTTGCGTTGTCCCAGTTCTTCAACTCGGCAACGGTCAGAGGGAGCGTGTCGGCGACGATATCGTTTTCCACCGATCGGTAGAGCATCTGCCCAATTGGCATGACAAAGCTGATAAGGACAAAAGCCAGCAGCGGCGCGATCAAAAGAAGGGCACGCGTCTTTTGCAGCCTCAGTGAGCGCGCGAGACTGCTCTTGAGGGGTCTGCCGTCGGCGGCAAGAACCGGACCGCTGGCAGCGCTATCGGCTATTTGCAGCGCGTCATCCGGTGTCGGGGCGCGCCTGGCTGTGGTTGGGTCGCTCTTGTCGCTCATGTCATTCCCGTCAGTGTGCCTGCCGCGGATCCGCCCTGGACTTGGTCGTCCGGGACCGCCGAAGTGGCAGGGGCAAACATGTCGCCCCTGCCGAAGGTTTTTCCGTGATTACTTGGCCAGCCACGCCTGGAATTTGGCGTCGATGTCATCACGGTAGTCAGCCCAGAACTCATAGTTGTAGAGGAATGTGTTCTTGGCATTGTTCGGGTCTGTCGGCATGTGCGGCGCCATATCGATACCCAGATCGGCGTGTTTGCCGACGAGAGGTGCCGAAGATTTGCGCGCTGGACCGTACGAGATGAATTTCGCCTGATCCGCCAGACGTTGGGTGTCGGTCGCGAAAAGGACAAAATCCTTCACTCGTGCAAGACGTTCCTCGCTCAGACCGGCCGGGATGATCCAGCCGTCCAGATCGAAGACCTGAGCGTCCCACAGCATCGCCACCGGTTGCTTCTGCTCTTCGATCACGCTGAACAGACGTCCGTTATAGGTCGATCCCATGACAACTTCGCCATCGGCGAGGAGCTGCGGGGTGTCGGCGCCAGCGGACCACCAGACAACGCTATCCTTGATGGTATCGAGCTTGGCCAATGCCTTGTCCTGACCTTCGGGAGTGGCGAGGACGTCGTAGACTTCGTCCTTCGGCACGCCGTCACACAGGAGAGCCCATTCCATGTTGTTGATCGGGCGCTTTTCCAGGCTGCGCTTGCCGGGATAGGTTTCTAGGTCGAACACATCGCAGATGTCGCTCGGCGGTGTGTCGCCGACCATGTCGGTGCGATAGCCGAACGTTGTCGAATACACGATCTGCGGAATGAAGCAGTCCGAGACGAGCAAGTCGCCGAAGTCCTCGGAAGCGGGGGTTCCATCATCACCTTTCGCCAAAAGCTCGTCGGGGTCAAATTCCATAGCGAGGCCTTCGTCGCACAGACGAATGGCGTCAGCGGCCACAACATCCACCAGATCCCAGGTGATGTTGCCGGCTTCGTTCTGGGCGCGCAGCTTTGCAACAGCCTCGTTGCTGCTTTCGTCCCAGTTGATAGTAACGCCGGCGTTGTTTTGCATGTAAGGCTGGGCGTAGGCGCTATCCTGGGACTTTTGATATGCGCCCCCCCAGGAAACGATTGTCATATCGCTGGCCATGTGGCTCTCGGCATGGGCAACGCCGGCAGCAACCACGAAAGCCATGGTTGTCGCTAGTGATCTCTTAAGTGTCATATAGTCATCTCCCTAGATGTACCCGACTATGGTCGCGAAACCCCTGCCTCGGGCAGGGCTTCGGGGTTTCTTTTGGCATCGCATCCACTGGGGGCGCGAATCTCCTAGCTCCTCAGATTGTCTACGCGTCGAGCGCCCGGCAATCCTGTGGCAGCCAGCCAATTTCGATCTGTTGGCCGGGTTTCAACCGAACCTGATCTGGCGCGTTGCGCGTCTTGACGATGAATTCATCATTGCCTGCCACGCGAAGGCGGGTGCGGAAAATGTCGCCCATGTAGATGAATTCCAGCACTTCGGCCTTCAGCGTATGCACGCCTTTCTGCAAACGCTCCTTGTTGTATTCCACGCGTTCGGGGCGGATTGAAACCCGGGTTCGCTCGCCCGGCTTGGTGACATTGATCGGTTTGCAGTCGATCAATTCGCCATCGTCAAGTTGGACAAGCGCGTGTTCGCCTTTGATTTCCTTCACCGTGCCCACGAGCGTGTTGTTCTCGCCGATGAACTGCGCCACGAAGCTGTTTTTCGGTTCTTCGTACAGGGTATCGGGCGGATCGAGCTGCTGGATGCGGCCATCGTCGAACACAGCGACACGATCCGACATGGTCAGCGCTTCTGTCTGGTCATGGGTCACATAGACCGTGGTGATGCCCAGATTGTGCGCCAGATGCGTGATCTCGAACTGCATTTTCTCGCGCAGCTGCTTGTCGAGTGCGCCCAGCGGTTCATCCATCAGCACAAGCTCAGGCTCGAACACGAGGGCGCGCGCCAAGGCGACGCGCTGTTGCTGCCCGCCCGACAGCTGCGCCGGTCGGCGGGCTCCGAAGGCGCCCATCTCGACCATATCCAGCGCCCGCCGGATCTTGGCCTCGCGATCAGATTTGCCGATCTTGCGAACCTCCAGCGGAAACGAGAGGTTTTCTGCGATCGTCATATGCGGAAACAACGCATAATTCTGAAACACCATGCCGATGCCACGCTTGTGCGGCGGGATATTGTTGATCGATTGCCCGTTCAACTTGATCTCGCCATGGGTGGCGGTTTCAAACCCAGCCAGCATCATCAGGCATGTCGTCTTGCCCGATCCCGATGGCCCGAGCATGGTAAGGAACTCGCCTTTCGGCATCGTCAGATTGAGGTCTTTGACGACGAGCGTTTCGCCGTCATAGCTCTTTTGCACGCGTTCGAATTCAACGAACGCGTTCGTTTTCTGCGAAGTGGCCAAATCTGGCTCCCTGTCAGTTTCTTATACGAGCTTTTGCCCTTTTCTTAGCTTACAACTAAAACCGCTGTCGGCTGAGGTTGCAACTCGTTTACGGCATTTCAGGGCGAAATGCGCCAAAAGACCGGAAAAAATAGGCCGTTTAGCAGCTTCTGCGAGTACAGATAGCGGTCTGCGCACGTTGGATTCGGCACAGAAATGGCAGATTTAACGCGGAATCGCCGCCAGACTACATCAGCTGGCTGCCTTCATCAAACCGTCGCGTTTCAGCGTAGCATGGCATTCGTCCAGCGATTTCCAAGCCCGCTCGATAAGCGTGTCGATCTCCGGTTTTGAGATTACCAGCGGCGGCGAAACGATCATTCTGTCGCCGACATGGCGCATCACCAGATTGTTGGCAAAGCAACGCTCCCTACAAACGTAACCCACCGTTCCGGCCTCGGAGGCAAATGCGGCACGGCTTTGCTTGTGCGGGGTCAGGGCGATAGATCCCATCAGTCCGATGATCCGCGCTTCGCCCACCAGAGGGTGTTCCAAAAGGCTTTCCCACTTTTCCTTCATATAGGGCGCGGTCTCTGACGCTACCTTGTCGATGATCCCCTCTTCCTCGAGGATGCGCAGGTTTTCGCGCGCAACAGCGGCGGCAACAGGGTGCCCCGAATAAGTATAGCCATGGTTGAATTCACAGGCATTGATGACTTCGGCGATTCCGTCGGAGACAATCGAACCGGCGATCGGCGCATATCCCGAGCTCAGCCCTTTTGCGACGGTCATGATATCGGGGCGGATCCCCATGGTCTGGCTGCCGAACCACCTTCCGGTGCGCCCGAAGCCGCAGATGACTTCGTCCGCGATCAGCAGGATTTCATATTTGTCGCAGATACGCTGGATTTCCGGCCAATAGGTTTCGGGCGGTATGATGACGCCGCCAGCGCCCTGTACCGGCTCGGCGATAAATGCTGCGACCTTGTCTTCGCCAAACTCAAGAATGGCCTCTTCCAGCGCCTGCGCGCGGGCTAACCCGAACGCATTGGGAGTCATATCGCCGCCTTCGGCCCACCAATGCGGCTGGTCAATGTGATGGATGTTGGCAATCGGCAATCCGCCCTGCGCCGTCATCGCCGACATGCCGCTCAGCGATGCGCCGCCCATGGTTGACCCGTGATAGGCGTTCTTGCGGGAGATGATGATCTGTTTCTCGGGTTTGCCCAATTGCGCCCAGTAAGTGCGCACCATGCGAATATTGGTGTCGTTCGCCTCGGAGCCGGAACCGCCGAAGAACACATGGTTGAGATCACCCGGAGCAAGTTCGGCAAGCTTCTGGGCCAGCGCGATCGCCGGTACATGGGTGGTTTGGAAAAACGTATTGTAAAAGGGCAGTTCGCGCATCTGCCGGGCGGCGGCTTCGACCAGTTCCTCGCGGCCATAGCCGACGTTGACGCACCAGAGGCCCGCCATCGCATCCAGCATCTCGTTGCCTTCGCTGTCGGTCAGAGTCACACCCTTGGCGCGGGTGATGACACGGGCACCTTTTGCCGCCAGGTCGTTGCCGGTAGTGAACGGATGCATGTGGTGGGCGGCGTCGAGCGCCTGAAGTTCGGCAGTGGGCATGTGATTGGTGATTGTCGCCATAATTGACCTCATAGCTTTTGGGGGTGCATCCGACTGGAAAACTGCGGCCAGAATATGATCAAATTCCAGGGTGTCAATCGAATCGGGACCGCTGTCGGGTTAAGCGATCATGGCGCTGCGTACTTGTTCCATGCCCTGAATGACATCTTTTCGCATTGCTTCGGCGGCGGCTTCGGCATCGCCGGATTGCATTGCGTTCAGCGCCTCCTTGTGTTGATCGGGGAGGTTCTGAGTACCTATCCTGCCGCAAACGACCCGCAATGAGGGTCCGAATCGGAGCCATAGACCATCGGCCATCGCCCGAAGGATCGGAGCATTTGCCATATCGTAAATTTCTGAGTGAAAGCGGTAGTTCAGCTCCAGATAGGCGCGAACATCGCCCAGCAGAATCGCGGCATCGAGTTGGGCATCAATCGCGGCCAGGCAGGCGCGGTCCTCGGCATTGGCCCACTTGGTAGCGCTCAAGGCCAGTTGGGGTTCAATCGCCTGCCTTGCATAGATTAGCTCATCAATATTCCCCGTCGTAAGCTGCGGAACTCCGACCCGTCTGTTGCCTTGAAACTCGAGTGCGCCCTCAGCGGTAAGCCGTCGAATCGCCTCGCGCACCGGGGTCATCCCGGCGTCCAGAGTAGTGACCAGCCCTTGAATTGTGACGGCCTGTCCCGGCATCAGTTCGCCAAAGAGGATCGCCTCTCGGAGTTTGCGGTAAACGGTCTCATGCGCGGGGAGCGGAGCCGCTCTGCGCTTGTCCGTCACCGGGACCTGTTCCGCCAACGCTTGAATTTTCGTCATATCCAATCGTTCCGACTGCACGTTTCCAGACTTTGTGCCAAGCTTACAGGCGGAAGCTTCAAAATGCCATGTTGCATTCGACGAAAAAATTGATCAAATTTCCGAGCAAGAGGCATGCGACCTCAGAATAGGGAGACTACAATGACCAAGAAACTGCTCGCAACGGCGGCAACCTTCGCGCTCGTCGCCGGCATCGCCGGTGCGGAAGAAGTGCGCGTTTACAACTGGTCGGACTATATCGACGAAGAACTTTTGACAAAGTTCGAAGAAGAGACCGGCATCGACCTGATCTATGACGTGTTCGACAGCAATGAAGTGCTGGAGACGAAAATGCTGGCTGGCGGGTCGGGCTATGACGTGGTGGTGCCGTCCGGGACCTTCCTGCAGCGTCAGATCTCTGCCGGCGCGTTCCAGAAACTCGACAAGTCGAAGCTGACCAATGCCGGCAATATGTGGGACGTGATCGAGCAACGTACGGCGCAATACGATCCGGGCAACGCCTATTCGATCAACTATATGTGGGGCACAACCGGACTGGGTGTGAATGTCGGCAAGGTTACCGAAATCTTGGGCGAAGACGCCCCGATCGACAGCCTCGCACTGGTTTTCGATCCGGCCAACATGGAGAAGCTTGCGGGATGTGGTGTCCATTTCCTCGATGCTCCGGTCGAGATGATTCCGGCGGCGCTGGCCTATATCGGGGAAAACCCCGACAGCCATGATCCCGAGGTGATCGCCAAGGCCGAACCGGTTCTGTCGGCCGTGGCACCCTATGTTCAGAAGTTTCACAGCTCGGAATATATCAACGCTCTGGCCAATGGTGACATTTGCGTCGCCTTCGGCTGGTCGGGTGATATCCTCCAGGCGCGCGACCGTGCTGCCGAGGCCGATAACGGCGTCGAAATCGCCTATAACGCGGTTTCGGAGGGATCGTTGATGTGGTTCGACCAGATGGCAATTCCGGTTGATGCACCCAATCCCGAAGGTGCGCACAAATTCCTGAACTTCATCATGGACGCGCAGAACATGGCGGCGGCATCGAACTATGTCTATTATGCCAACGGCAACAAGGCGAGCCAGGATTACCTGGAGGAGGATGTGATCGGAGATCCGGCGATCTATCCGAGCGATGCAGCAATGCAGAAGCTCTATACCACAACGCCGTATCCGGCCAAGGTTCAGCGGGTTGTCACCCGGATGTGGACCACGATCAAGTCGGGCACCTGAACCCGCAACCCAAGGCCCGCCCAGACACCCTGGAGCGGGCCTTTTTGCCGGAGGACGCTTGATGGCACAAACGGTATTTGCCCCGTGGAACGATCCCGATGAAAAGCCGCTGATTCAGTTCAAGGGCGTGACCAAACGGTTTGGCGACTTCACGGCAATCGACAATCTGACCATAGATATTTTCGCACAGGAATTCTTTGCCCTGCTCGGCCCATCGGGCTGCGGCAAGACCACGTTGATGCGGATGCTGGCCGGTTTCGAGGCGCCAAGCGAGGGCACGATCCTTCTGTCGGGTCAGGATATTTCACCGATCCCGCCAAACAAGCGCGCGGTGAACATGATGTTTCAATCCTATGCGCTGTTTCCGCATCTGAACGTTTGGGAGAATATCGCCTTCGGTCTGAAGCGGGCCAAGATGCCCAAGCCCGAGCTTGAAACACGGGTGCAGGAAATGCTCAAGCTCACCCGACTTGAGCAGTTTGCCAAGCGCAAACCACATCAGATTTCCGGTGGCCAGAGGCAGCGCGTGGCGCTGGCACGCAGCCTGGCAAAGGCGCCCAAGCTTTTGCTGCTCGACGAACCGCTTGGGGCGCTCGACAAGAAACTGCGGCAGGAAACCCAGTTTGAACTGATGGATATTCAGGAAAAGACCGGCACCACCTTTGTGATCGTGACCCATGATCAGGAAGAGGCGATGACCGTGGCCAGCCGCGTTGCGGTGATGGAAAATGGCCGGATTGTTCAGGCAGCAACCCCGGCGGAAATCTACGAGGCCCCAAATTCCGTCTATGTGGCTGATTTCATTGGTGATGTGAACATTATCCAAGGCAACGCCCGCAGGATCGGCGAGGGCTATGAGATTGCGTTTGCCGAGGGCCAACCGACGCTGCGCGCCAAGACATCCAGCGATCTAGGGGCCGAGGCGCGCTGCCACTTGGCAATTCGGCCTGAGAAAGTCTCTATCTCGGCTGAAAAGCCGACCGATGACCCCAACGTCGTGGCTGGCGAAATTCACGACATTGCCTATCTGGGCAACCTGTCGACCTATCATGTGCGGCTGGACAACGGGCAAATCATCAAGGCTCAGTCAGCCAACACGCGCCGGCTGTCGCGGCGAGAATTCAACTGGGAAGACAAGGTCTGGCTGAGCTGGACCGATACCGCAGCCGTCGTGCTGGAGGGTTGAGCGATGCGCCGTGCTTTCCTTATCGCGGTGCCATATCTCTGGCTATTGGCGCTGTTCCTGATCCCGTTTCTGATTGTGCTCAAGATATCGCTCTCGGATATCGCGCTGTCGATCCCGCCTTATACGCCAACCTTGGATCTTTCCGAAGGCTGGGCGGGGATCAAATCGTTCTTTGCCGATCTGGATCTTGAAAACTTCTGGTTCCTGACCAGCGACGACCTCTATTGGAAGGCTTATCTTTCCAGCCTTTCGATCGCGTTCTTTTCGACCCTGATGACGCTGTTTGTCGGCTATCCGATTGCCTACGCCATGGCGCAGGCGCCCAATGAATGGCGCCCGACGCTGATGATGCTGGTGATCCTGCCGTTCTGGACCAGCTTTCTGATCCGGGTCTACTCCTGGATGGGAATTCTCAGCCAAGAGGGATTCCTCAACCAGTTCCTGATGTGGACCGGCTTGATCTCCGAACCGCTGACGATCCTCAACACCAATGCGGCGGTCTATATCGGCATCGTTTACACCTACCTGCCGTTCATGATCCTGCCGATCTACGCGGCACTGGAAAAGCTTGACGAATCCTTGCTCGAGGCGGCGGAAGACCTTGGCTGCTCGCGGATTCAGGCCTTCTGGATCATCACAGTGCCGCTGTCCAAGAGTGGCATCATCGCTGGATGTTTCCTCGTTTTCATTCCGGCGCTGGGTGAGTTCGTAATCCCGTCGCTTCTGGGTGGCTCGAAAACGCTGATGATCGGCAAGGTGTTGTGGGAAGAATTCTTCAACAACCGCGATTGGCCGGTGGCCAGCGCCGTGGCTGTGATCCTGCTGCTGATCCTGATCATCCCGATCATCCTGTTTCAGCGCAACGAGCAGAAAAGCAGGGAGGCCGAAGGATGAGGCGGTTCAGTTGGTTCAACGCCACCTCGCTGACGCTGGGGTTTGCGTTTCTCTACCTGCCGATGATCATCCTGGTGATCTACAGCTTCAACGAGTCAAAGCTGGTAACGGTCTGGGCCGGGTTCAGCACCAAATGGTATGGTGAACTGTTTCAGAATGAAGCGTTTCTGAATGCTGCCTGGGTAACGCTTAAGGTGGCTGTGGTTTCTTCGACTTTTGCCACTGTTCTGGGCACAATGGCGGCCTATGTCATGGTGCGCTCGGGCCGGTTTCTCGGACGAACCCTGTTCTCCGGGATGATCTATGCGCCGCTGGTGATGCCCGAAGTGATCACCGGGTTGTCGCTGCTGTTGTTGTTCATCGGCATCGGGCTGGATCGCGGCATCGTCACCATCATTCTGGCGCATACCACCTTTTCGATGTGCTACGTTTCCGTCGTTGTGTCGTCGCGGCTGGTCAGCTTTGACCGCTCGCTCGAAGAAGCGGCGCTAGATCTTGGATGCTCTGCATTCGAGGCGTTCCGGCTCGTGACGCTGCCGATCATCGCGCCCGCAGTGATCTCGGGCTGGCTGCTGGCATTCACCCTGTCTCTGGATGACCTGGTGATCGCCTCGTTCACCTCGGGGCCGTCAGCCACGACCTTGCCGATCAAGATTTTCTCGGCGGTGCGCCTTGGCGTCAGTCCGGAGATCAACGCTCTGTCGACCATCATGATTGCGATCGTGACCGTTGGAGTGATTACCGCATCGCTGGTGTCGAAGCGGGCTTCGGTGCGCCAGCAGGCCGATGAACAAGCCGCAGTACGCGCGGAAGGATGAAGCGAATCTACCCCCAGCATGCCTATTCGGATGCGCGAATAGAGCAATGTTACTGGGCCGAAGCAGTGCCGGACAAAGTATTGGAACGGAAAGCGGCAACCGACGTAATCAAGACGGATGTTGCGATTATCGGCGGCGGGTTCACCGGGCTCTCGGCGGCGTTGCATCTGGCGCGTGACGGGGTGGATGTGGTTCTGCTCGAGGCTCGCTTTCCCGGTTGGGGCGCCTCGGGGCGAAACGGCGGTTTCTGCTGCCTGGGTGGCGCCAAGCTGGAAGACAAGCAGATCGACCGGGCGCATGGCAAATCCGCGCGACTGGCATGGCACGATGCGGAAAAGCGGGCCGTTGAATGCGTCCGCAGTCTGATCGAGCAGCAAGGAATCGAGGCAGATACCCATTCGGTGGGTGAAACCGTTCTGGCCCACAAGCCGCTCGCCAAGCAGCTCAGTGCTCATGCAACTGCATGTGTTGAGAATTACGGCACTGCGCCGGAGTTGCTTTCCGGTGACGACCTCAAGGCCCACGGATTGAATGGCCCCTTTCACGGGGCGCTGACGATTCCCTGTGGGTTTGCGCTGCATCCCCGCAAATACCTGCTGGGGCTTCTGACAGCAGCCGAACAGGCGGGCGCGCGCGTTTTCGGTGACACGCCCGTTTCGAAAATCGCCAAACGCCAAACTGGCTACCGTTTGTCCGCGGGTCGCGCCACCTTGGATTGCGAGCAACTTCTGATCGCCACCAATGGTTATTCCAGTGAGGACGTTCCACCATGGATGGCGGCGCGGTATCTGCCGGTGCAATCCTCTATTCTGGTGACGCGCCCGCTAGGGCAAAGCGAATTGGAACTGGCTGGTTGGACCAGCCGGCAGATGGCGTATGACACTCGCACCCTGCTGCACTATTTCAGGCTGTTGCCAGACAACCGGTTCCTGTTTGGAATGCGCGGCGGCTTGCGGTCGACCCCGGGTTCAGAAGCGCGCAACAGGAAAGCGATCCGGCGGGATTTCGAAGCGATGTTTCCTGCCTGGCGCGCGGTAGAGGCTCCGTATTACTGGTCTGGGATGGTCTGCCTGTCGAGTCGGCTGGCGCCGTTCTGCGGGGCGGTTCCCGACATGCCAGGCCTATTCGCGGGCTTTGCTTATCATGGCAATGGTATCGCAATGGGGAGCTATGCCGGGGCGCAACTGGCTCAGATGATGCAAGGCAAGACGCCCGAGCACCCGCTGCCCGATTTCACCAGGCAACCGCCCGGACGGTTTCCGCTGGGTCGGTTTCGAGGCGCGCTGGCATGGCCAGCTTATGCCTTGGCAAGTTTGGTTGATTTGTAGACGGCTGGGCGGAAACGAACCCGGCGTCGAGTGCAAGCCGTACTTCTCAGATTGTCCGAGCCTTCAGTTATGAATCGTGGCGGTATCAGGATTTTGCGTAACTCAAAGCGAAACTTTTTCCAACCACACGAGCGCCAAGTGGAATTTTCGTCTGCTCAACCAATGCCTACAGCATAGGTCTTGACGAAGTTTTTCAGAACAAGTTCGGGTGCGTGGACGTCGGCCGCACGGCACATTTCAATCAGTCGGCTGGCATCCTCGGGTGGAAAATAGCCGCGGTCCTTGTAGATGTGGATGCGGGTTTCGAACCCGGTATCGTCAGCTTCGGGGTGAAACTGGGTGGCATAAACGTTGCTGCCAAAACGGATCATTTGAATCGGACAGGCGGGTGAGCTGATCAGAAGCGAGCAGCCCTCAGGCAAGGCCTGAACCGCTTCCTTGTGACCGACAAAAGCCTGAAACGCATCCGGCATGCCATCGCAAATCGGGTCAGCCCTGCCTTCGGATGTGAGGACACAATCGGAGGTGCCGACAGGTTCGCCAAATCGCGCCTTGCTGACCGCGCTGCCAAGGTGATGGCCGAGTATCCCGATCCCGTAACAACAGCCAAGATAGGGGAAATCGCGTGTTGTGATCTCTGGCATCAAGGACATAATCGCCGCTTCGATCCGCGCTTCGGTCGCAGATTTGGCCTCCGGCGGGTCGCTGATGCACCCAGGGCCTCCGCCCACGATCACGCCGGAGAAGTCGTCCAGATCGAGCCCTTCAGGCAGATCTTGCTGATCGAGACGAATGCGGGTGACATCGCCCTCTCTCAGCCCGCCCTTGCGAAGGATCGCGGCGAACTCATCATCCGACGCCTCGGTTTCCGGGCGCAGTTGAAGGATGAGAAATGGTTTCATGCTCGTTTCTCCATGCTTCTCCTATTCAGTTTCGCTAGGCGAACGTCAAGATGGCAAAGCGGTCTGCGCCGCCTTGACCCCCCTCTCGTTTGGCTTAGGTTGGGCCGCGAAACGCATCGCTGGGAGATCCTGATAATGGTACAACGGCTTCATCTAGTTTTCGGCGGCGAACTGGTCGATCCAAGCAAGAACGTGTTCTCGAATGTCGATGACATTCATGTCGTTGGGATTTTTCCGGACTATGCCAAAGCCTATGACGCTTGGAAATCCGAGGCGCAGCGCACAGTCGATAATGCCCACATGCGCTACTACATCGCGCATCTCCACAAGCTGCGTGACGAGGGCTCGGAGGTGTCGCCGACCGAAGAACTCGGCTGATCGAAAATGGCTTTCCGGCGCTCGGTTTCGCTTGCGACATACTTGGCGTTGGCGCGCCGGAGGACGAATGAGCCGCTGCGCTTCTTAGTGCCTCGCCCTGAGGGGGTGGTCCTCTGGGGGCACGCCACCTCACCGGGGCGGGTGGCGGCGCTGGTGCAGATTGCGGCACGGCTGAAAGCGCAGGCGCCGGGGCTCGGACTGGTTCTTACCGCAACGCCCGAAGTTGGCAAACCTGCGCATCTTGAAGACTGGTGCTCCTGGCAGGAATTGGCGGAAGACACGCTCCAGAATGGCGAGGCGTTCTTGCAGCACTGGCAACCCGACGTTTGCCTTTGGACCGGCGGACATTTCAAGCCGGCACTATTGCATGAGGCGGAAAAACTGGGCCTGCCGATGTTCCTGATCGACGTTGATGAACATGGGCTGGGCGCGACTCATCAGCGCTGGTTGCCGGAGCTGACCCGCGCCAACCTGCGCAACTTCAGCGCCGTGTTTGCCCGCACCGGGACCGCCGCGCAGATTTTGCGGCGCTTCGGGGTGGCAGCAGAAATGATCGAAGTCACGGGCCCTTTGCAGGAGGGTACTGCCGCCCTCGATTGCAACGAAAGCGAACGCGAAGAAATGAGTCAGATCCTGGCCGGGCGACCGATCTGGCTGGCCGCGATGGCGCATCGTGACGAATTGAAAACCATTCTCGATGCTCACCGCAAGGTGAGCCGCATGGCGCTGCGTCTTTTGCTGATTCTCGTGCCTGATGACGAGACGGATGGAGACGAATTCCTCGAGCTGCTGAGGCGGGAAGGGTTCAACACTGCCGTATGGTCGGAAGGCGAGGTGCCTGACGAGAGCTGCCAGGTGCTTTTGGCGGACACCTGGGGCGATCTGGGGCTATGGTACAGGTTGTCATCGGTCACCCTGATGGCAAGTTCGCTGACCCAGGGCCATGGCGGCGGAGATCCTTACGAGCCTGCAGCCCTGGGGTCGGCTGTGCTCTATGGACCGCATGTCGGGCGGCATCTGGCGGCCTATTCGCGGTTTGCTGCCGCAGGGGCGGCGCGGATCGTGAAGGACGCGGAAAGCCTGGCAGCGGCGTTGCAACAGTTGCTGGCGCCGGATCAAGCTGCACTGATGGCGGCTGCTGGATGGGAATTGTCCTCGGAGGGGGCCGAAGCGACCGACCGCGTGATGAACTTGGTGCTGGACGTGCTTGATGCGCTGGAGGTGAACTGATGCGAGCACCCGGGTTTTGGTTTACCCCGCCGGAAAATCCGTCGCTCGCTGCCCTGCTCCTGGGGCCGCTAGGGTGGATCTATGGCGCTGCAACCGCGCGGCGCGTGGCGCAGGCGGGTGAGAACGTGGGCTGTCCTGTGATCTGCATCGGCAACCTGAATGCAGGCGGCACTGGCAAGACGCCGACTGTGATTGCACTAGCCCAGTATCTTCAGGCCAAGGGGCTTCGCCCATACGCCGTCTCGCGCGGCTATGGCGGCACGCTGGAAGGCCCGCAAGAGGTTCATGAAAGCAGCCATCGCGCCGAGGAAACCGGCGATGAGCCGCTGCTACTGGCGGCGTTCCTGCCGACTTGGGTAGCCAAGGACAGGCTGGCTGGTTGCCGCGCTGCGGCGCATGCCGGCGCCGATATGATCCTGCTCGACGACGGATTTCAGGATCCTTCGGTTCACAAGGATATCTCGATCATCGTGGTCGATGCCGCGAGAGGGTTTGGCAATGGACGCTGTCTGCCGGCGGGGCCGCTGCGCGAACGCGTCGGTCCGGGACTGAAGCGTGCCGATCTGCTGCTCTCCATTGGGTCCGGCACGGCCCAGGCGGCGTTTTCGCGGCAGTGGGGCGGGGCGGTTTCCGTTCCCCGAGCCAAGGGTCAACTTGCGCCTCTGCAAACCGGAATGGACTGGGCCGGTCAGCCGTTTCTCGCCTTCGCCGGGATAGGGCATCCAGAAAAATTCTTCGACACGCTGCGCGGGCTTGGCGCGCATCTGGCTGAAGCCCGCGCGCTCGATGATCATCAGGAGCTGACGCTCGCGCTGTTCAGCCGACTCGAGGCGCGGGCAAAGGCGCTGGGTGCTCAGTTGGTGACAACTGAAAAGGATGCGGTGCGCCTGCCGCCGCAGCATCGCCATCAGGTTCTGACCTTGCCGGTGCGGCTTGAAATCGACGACTGGACACCTCTCGAGCAAGCGCTTCCGCCGGTCCTCGGTGAAGTTGAAACCTAGCGCTTCTATTGGTCAGGCAGCAGCGAAATGAAAAATGCCCCGCATTCGAAGGAACGCGGGGCAGTTGTAGTGCCTTGTGTCAGGCCACAGGCACCGGCGGTGTTCTTGATGTTCAGTTTCGCATTTCAGAGCGGATTTGCTGGCGGAAAAGATCGATTGGGACAGTCTTGCCGTCGCGCTTGATGCCCCAATAGGTCCAGCCGTTGCACGAAGGAGCGCCTTCGAGATGGGCGCCGACCTGGTGAATCGAACCCTTGATATCTTCGCCAATCAGCGAGCCGTCGGCGCGCACCTTGACCTTGTGACGGCCATTGAGGGAGAACAGCTCTTCGCCGGGGCGCAGCATGCCGCGCTCCACCAACTGCCCGAAAGGCACACGCGGCTCCGAGCGTTTGGACGCGGTAACTTCGAGCGCGGCCTTGTCGAACTTGCGGATTTTCGACAGACGCTTCAGCGCGACCTCGCGATAGGCCGATTCCCTTTCGATGCCGATGAAATCGCGGCCCAGCATCTTGGCCACAGCTCCGGTGGTACCGGTGCCGAAGAATGGATCGAGGACCACATCGCCCGGCTTGGTGGTGCCGACGAGAATGCGGTGCAGCAAAGCTTCGGGCTTCTGCGTCGGGTGGGCCTTGTCGCCGGCTTCGTTCTTGAGCCGCTCGCCGCCATTGCAGATCGGGATCACCCAATCCGAGCGCATCTGAATGCCTTCATTGAGCGCCTTCAGCGCTTCGTAGTTGAAGGTATATTTCGCGCCTTCTGATTTCGATGCCCAGATCATGGTTTCATGTGCATTGGTAAATCGCTTGCCGCGGAAATTTGGCATCGGATTGGATTTACGCCAGACCACGTCATTGAGGATCCAGTAACCCTGATTTTGCAACTCGGCGCCCATGCGGAAGACGTTGTGATAAGAGCCGATCACCCACAGCGCGCCATCAGGTTTCAGGAGGCGTTTTGCCGCTTTAAGCCAGGCGCGGGTGAACTTGTCATAGACCTTGAAGCTGTCGAACTGATCCCAGTGATCATCCACCGCATCGACCTTTGAGTTGTCGGGCCGGTGCAGATCGCCCTTGAGCTGAAGGTTGTATGGGGGATCGGCGAAAATCAGGTCTATGGATTCTTCGGGCAATGCATTCATCGCCTCGATGCAATCGCCTTCGAGTATCGTGTTGATCGGGAGCGCTATTGCACCCGTCTTGGTCTTTCTCGTCGTCATTTCTGCCTCTGTCCCGGCGCTGTTTTATGCGCTCGTTAACCCGCTTCTCGGTATTTCGGCGGAGGCGAGAAAGCGAAAGCGTCCGACATCGCCCCGGCGTCGGACGTTTCGAATTTCGCGGTTTCACCGAGTGTAATTCAAAACGCATTGGTTGAGACAAAGATGAGTCATCGCAGATTCGCGGTCAATTTCTTTTTTGAATCAGCGGTTTAGATTTTTTGTTGATACAAGATATTGTGCACTGGTTTGAACGACCGTCTATGATGTGGGGTTATCCCGAGATTTTGGAGTGCCAGTTTGTGACTTTTCGAGGGGTATCCGGCATTTGTCTCCCAACCATAGCCGGGATACTGTTGCGCCAAATCCCGCATGCCACGATCCCGCCATGTTTTGGCCATGATTGAAGCCGCCGAAATCGACAGCGAACGGGCGTCTCCCTTGACGATTGCCTCGCTGGAAAGACCCAGGCCGGCGGGGATCATGTTGCCGTCAATCAGCACATGGTCAGGCGCCACGGGCAGGCCCGCAACGGCGCGCTCCATGGCAAGATGCGAAGCACGCAGGATATTGAGCCGGTCGATCTCTTCGACGCTGGCTTCGGCGATGGAGACCTTTGCGACTTTCAGAAGTTGTTCATAAAGGGCTTCCCGGCGCCTGGCTGTCAGCCGTTTGGAATCATTCAGCCCATCGGGAATGCAGGCCGGATCGAGAATCACTGCGGCGGCCGTTACGGGCCCGGCAAGTGGTCCGCGCCCAACCTCGTCAACACCTGCAACGCAGGCCAGCCCTCGGGCGATGGCGTCAAGCTCAAATGAGAAATCCGGTGTGGCCATGGTCGTTTCTGTTCCCATCGGCCGCGCGAAGACAAGCCAAAAAAAGCGCCCCCGCCGGGGCTGGCGGGGGCGCTCCTGCTCGAGACGGTCTGGATTGCCGGGTTCGGACGACTGGGCCCGGCAAAGACCGCTCCTCAAGTCCTCGCGATCGGCCTAGTGCCGGTTGCGGCGACCGTGCCGATGGCGCTCAACGCAGCGTGCATCATACCGTTGCACGTAGCCTCCGCCCCTGACGGGATAGGAGCGCAGGCACCGGTTCGGCAAATATCCGTACTGCGCGCGCGGCGGAAGCGGTCGCGGGCTCACGCCATGACGCGTGTCGCGCCGATGCTGCGGGCGCATGCCGTGACCCCTGTCGTCACGATGACGCGGATTGACGCCGTGACGTATGCCATCCCAATGGCGTGGATTCGAGGTGCCCACGTGGGTGTTGCGATCGTCGCGGTCCCGACTGGCAATCGCAGCGCCGATGATGGCGAGCGTTGCGGCCCCGAGGATGATGTTGCGAGTACGCTTGTCCCCGGCCTCGGCCTGAGAAGCAGTTATGCCCGTGGCTGCGAGCGACAGGGCTACGATGGCGGCAATGAATCTGCGTGACATGGGTGCGGTCCTTTCCGTTGGTTCGTTCGGTTAGTTGCGGCAACAGCGGGAAAGCCAACGCCGTGGTGTGACCTCAACATCGGTCCGAACTGCAATGACACGCAATATCACCCCCCGGTTATCGGATATCATGGGAGCTAACGCCTGATGGATATTGAATATCTGCGCGTTGTTGCCCATCGTGAACGGCATGAAACAGATTGCTCACACCCTTGTCGCCGCCCTTGTTCTTGGAATAGCTGTCAGTGCCGCCGAGGCCGCCTGCTATGCCGATTACAAGGCCAAGCGCGACAACCCGCTCAAGCTGCATTACGGTGTGATGCAGCTGAGCGGCGATTGCTCGAAACAGGCTGCGCGCGCCGAAGTTGGCCAGCGACTTGGTTCGAACGGCTGGATCTTGCTCAACGTGCTTTCGGTGTTCGATGAAAGCGGGCTGGGCCAAAGGAAAGACAGTGCAGGACAATTCTTCCTCCGTTACTGAGCGCCGCCCCGGGCGGATCGTGGGCATCGGGATCGGTGCCATCCTGGCGCTGCTGCTTGTGGCAGCGGTGGTCTTGTTTTTCACATTGCCGGACGCGAACGCCTTCAACGCGCGGGTCGAGCAGCTCTTTGTCGAAAACGATGACCTGACCAGCGGTGCGGAAATCAAGCTTCTGGAGATCCTCGCCCAATCCGGTACCGCCTTCGGTGATACGCTGGCCAGCTATCGCGTGGTGATCTTCGTTCTGCTGGTCTTTGCCACAGCCATGTTGATAGCGGCGCTGGTGTTCCTGGTCATGCTGGCGGTGATGAACCGGCGCATGGCCCAGATCGAGCGGGCTGGTATCCAGGTGAACTCGCTGTTGATCAGCCGCGAGGAAAACACCGTCTATCTCAATAATCTGGGGTTCAAGCTGACCAGCGCGGCGATGGAGACCCTGAGTGTTCTGGCCGAGGCGCGAATGGATGATGATGTGCTTTCAGGGGCCGAGATCGAAGCGGTGATCTCTGGGCGATCCGCCGCCGATTGCGAAGAAGCGGCAGGGGCGACGCGGGTGAAACGCCTGCGCGACACGCTGGGCAATCAACTGGTCAGTGAGCTTCTGGTGAAAAATATCGCCCGCCGCGGCTATATTCTGTCGATCGACAAGGACGTGATTCAGGTCCTCTGATCCGCCAGTTCAGCCCGCAGCTGCTGCATCAAGAGCCCAAGATTCTTTTCATAAAGTTCGCCCGTCAGGCGGCCCTGCGAGTCGAACTGATTGCGGCTGTCAGCCACGGCGATTTCCGGACCCAGCAAAAGGCGGGGCCGAAACGGGACGAGACAGGCCCGCAGCATGACCTGTGCCCTCTCGCCGCCCGCGCGCCCGGCTGCCGCAGACATGGTGGCGACCGGTTTGCCGTTCCACGGATTGCCCTTGGTCCGGCTGATCCAGTCGAGCGCGTTCTTCAGAACTCCGGTGATTCCCTTATTGTATTCCGGGGTCGAGATGATCACGGCATCTGCCTCGGCGATCTTATCTGAAAGCCGCTGCACCGGGGCGGGTATGCCATGCGTGTCTTCTTCATCACCGTTGTAGAGAGGCAGGTTCAGATCGGCTTCGACATAGGAACAGTCGCCAAACAGCCTCACGGCTTCGCGCAGAAGCTGGCGATTGGTCGATCCTGCGCGCAGGGCGCCACAGAGGCCAAGAAGTCTGGGGGAAGGCATGCTGTGTCCTTTTATTGCGGCGGGCTGTCGCAAGGTGATACGGAAGCACCGGGTTCAAGACAAGCCTGCGAGGCGCGCCCGGCCTGTGCGCGCATGCATGAACGCCCCGGAGATTTGACCGGGGCGTTCATGAAATTTGCGGCGTTCGACCTTGAAAATCAGGCGTTTGGCAGGATCACGATTTCCACGCGCCGGTTCTTCTGGCGGCCTTCCGGTGTGAGGTTCGACGCCACCGGCTGGCTTTCGCCGCGACCGATCGACTGCACCCGCCCGGCGGAAACGCCCTGGTTGATGAGCACCAGCGCCACGGATTCGGCTCGCCGGTTCGACAGGTTCTGGTTGTAGGCAGCATCGCCAGTGCTGTCGGTATGGCCCAGCACTTGCACCGTGCTGTTGGGATAGCTGTTGAGGTTGCCGGCGACGGCGCGAAGATCACTCACCAGATCGGGGCGCAGCGTGGCGCTGTCGGTGGCAAAGAGGATATCCTGCGGCAAGGTCACGATCAGACGATCGCCGGTATTGGTGATTTGGACGCTGTTGCCGACAGACTGACGCAGGTCGCGTTCCTGACGGTCGAGGATCGACCCGGCGACAACGCCGCCGGCGGCTCCGACCACGGCACCGATGGCAGCACCCTTGCCACGATTGCCGCTGCCGGCGGAGATGGCGCCGATGGCGGCGCCGAGCCCGGCACCCAGAAGCGCGCCTTGCTTGGTGTTCTTGTCGGGGTCATTCGGCCCGCCGAGCATGCCGGGATCGGTGCAGGCTGTAGTCAGCGCCAGCGACCCTGCCGCCAGTGCCAGGGTGAATTTCGTGGTGAGTGCCATTGTTTTTCTCGCTCTGCCAATATGTAGCGCCGCTTTGCGCGGCTATCTCGCATAATATAGGTCAGTCGGGGCACGGCCCCAAGCGCCGATGTGAAGAAACCGCGGCATGACGCGTATTGTCGCGGCGAATCACGCTTCGGCGCGGGCACTTTCCCATGCGAGAAGGGCGCGTTTCACCGGCAGGCCCCAGTGATAGCCGCCAAGTGCGCCGGATTTGCGCAACGCCCGGTGGCAGGGGATCAGCCAGCTGACCGGATTGCGGCCCACCGCGGTGCCGACAGCACGCACCGCTTTGGGACGGCCGATGGCGGACGCGATCTCGGAATAGGTGGTTACCTGGCCCGAGGGGATTTGTAGCAGTGCCTCCCAGACCTTGATCTGAAACGGGGCGCCGATCAGGTGCAGCGCGGTTTCGCCCTTTTGGGCAAAAGCGGCCTCGACCAGGGGGGCGAGCGCGCCGGTGTTTTGGGTAAAGCGCGCGTTGGGCCAGCGCGAGACCAGATCTTTCTTCGCGGCGTCGGCGCCGGTTTCGGAAGCGAAAGCCAGCCCGCAGATACCCTTGGACGTGCCCATTACCAGAGCCGCGCCGAACGGGCTGTCGAACCAGCCCCAGAAGATTTCCAGATCCTTGCCCTTGCGGGCGAACTCTCCCGGGCTCATCGCCTCCCACCGCAGGAAAAGGTCATGCAGGCGGCCGGAACCGGAGAGGCCCAGCGAATGCGACACCTGAAGCGTTGTCATGTGTTCGGCCAGCATCTTCTTGGCCTGATCCAGCTGAAGGTATTGCTGATAGCGTTTCGGGCTGACCCCGACCCACTGCGAAAAACTGCGCTGAAAATGCGCAGGGCTCATGTTCATCGCCGCAGACAGCTCATCGAGCGACAGCGGTGCCTCGGCCGCGTCGATCAGATCGAGTGCGCGGCGCATGACATGGAAATGATAGCTTTGTTGCAGTTCGGCGTTCATTTCGTGTGTCCTTTGTAAACCTAGAACGAGAATATGAAGGACGCCTTAACAACGCGACCCGGTTTTTGCGCAAAGCATGCGAATGCCGGTTTGCGTGTGGTTGCCAGCGCCGGGGCGGTGCGGCATAGGGGAAGCATGGCCAAGCAACTCGACTATCATACGATCCGCGAGATATTTACCCGGTTTCACGAGGCGGAACCCGAGCCAAGGGGCGAGCTGCACCATGTCAACGCCTATACGCTTTTGGTGGCTGTGGCGCTGAGCGCGCAGGCGACCGATGCGGGTGTGAACAAGGCGACTGCAAAGCTGTTTGAAATCGCCGATACGCCGCAGAAGATGCTGGCACTGGGCGAAGCGGGCTTGATCGAACATATCAAGACCATCGGGCTCTACCGCAACAAGGCCAGGAACGTGATCAGGATGGCGCAGATCCTGGCCGACGACTATGACGGCGAGGTGCCGAATTCACGCGCCGCGCTACAGGCGCTGCCGGGGGTGGGGCGCAAGACCGCGAATGTGGTGCTGAACATGTGGTGGCACTATCCGGCGCAGGCGGTGGACACCCATATTTTTCGCGTCGGCAACCGCTCGGGGATTTGTCCGGGTAAGGATGTCGTGGCGGTGGAACGTGCGATCGAGGACAACATTCCGGTGGATTTTCAACGCCATGCGCATCACTGGCTGATCCTGCACGGGCGCTATACCTGTGTCGCGCGAAAACCCAAATGCGCGGCTTGTCTGATCCGCGATCTGTGTCAATTCGAGGACAAGAACCTATGAGCAAATACCAGGTTGTCGGTATCGGCAATGCGATTGTCGATGTGATCAGCCAGAGCGATGACAACTTTCTCGAGCTGATGGGGATCGAGAAAGGCATCATGCAACTGGTCGAACGGTCACGCGGAGAGCTGCTTTACGGGGCGATGGAAAACCGCACCCAGGCGCCCGGTGGATCGGTGGCCAACAGCATTGCGGGCCTTGGCTCCCTGGGGTTGCGGACCGCGTTTATCGGGCGGGTTCATGATGATGCGCTGGGGCGGTTTTATGCCAGGGAAATGGCGGCGGATGGTACCGATTTCGTCAATCCGCCGGTGGCGGGGGGGGAGCTGCCGACGTCGCGCTCGATGATCTTTGTCAGCCCGGATGGGGAGCGGTCGATGAACACCTATCTCGGCATCTCGGCCGAACTGGGGCCCGAGGATGTGGATGATGCGGTGGCGGGGCAGGCGGATCTCCTGTTTCTCGAAGGGTATCTGTTTGACAAGGACAAGGGCAAGGCGGCGTTTGCGGCTGCTGCGCGGGCGTGCCAAGCCCGCGGTGGACGGGCCGGGATCGCCCTGTCGGACCCGTTTTGCGTGGACCGGCACCGCGATGATTTCCGCAGGCTTGTCAAGGAGTTGGACTATGTGATCGGCAACAGCCACGAATGGGAATCGCTTTACCAGGCAGACCTCGGCACGGCGCTGGAACAGGCGGCGAGTGATGCGGGATTGGTGGTTTGTACGCGCTCGGGGCATGATGTGGTTCTGGTGCGCGGAGACGAGCAAGTTATTGTAAAGGTTAATGAAATCGTGCCGGTGGATGCGACGGGCGCGGGCGACCAGTTTGCCGCCGGGTTTCTTTACGGCTATGCGACCGGTCAAGGCCTTGAGATATCAGGGAAAATGGGCTGTATCGCAGCTGCGGAAGTGATCAGCCATTACGGTGCGAGACCCGAGCGGGACGTGATGGGGCTGTTCAAGGCGGCCGGGCTGATCTGAGCCGCACCGGGGCACCGTCCCGCTTGGTTAACGGCGGGATTTCGACCAAGAACAGGGGG
>CBDUGF010000006.1:0-59294 GCA_965366835.1 uncultured Rhodobacterales bacterium | reverse complement strand
GGGCAGGTTGCCATCGCGCCCATGATCAGCCGCACACCGGTGCCGGCATTGCCGCAATCCACCACCTTGGCAGGCTCGGCAAAACCGCCCACGCCGACTCCATGCACATGCCAGGTGCCATCCGCGTCGCGCGTCACCTCGGCACCGAAGTCGCGCATTGCCTGGGCAGTGGCCAGCACATCCTCGCCTTCCAGCAGCCCGGTGATCACGGTCTCGCCGACGCAGAGCGCCCCCAGGATCAGAGCCCGGTGCGAGATCGATTTGTCGCCCGGCACCTCTGCCACGCCAGTAAGCGCCCGGCACGGGGAGGACTGCATCGGGATCGGAGTTGCGTGTGCGGACATGTCGGCGCCTCTCGCGGTTTCTGGACCCGCGTGATAGCGCAGCCCTTGGCAGCCGTCCATCGGGCAAACTGTTGAAGATTGGGCGGCGGCCCCTAACACCGGCCAAATCGGGCCCCAGCCCCCAGACACAGGCCAAATTGGGGGCCAGCCCCCAAACTCTGGCCAAATTGGGGGCCAGCCCCCAAACCCCCGGGATATTTCCGGTCAGAGGAAGACAGCAGGCGAAGCTCATCCTTCCTCTGACCGGAAGTATCCCCGCGCGGCGCGCTCCTGATCTTTCGGTGCACACCGCCGCAACTGAAAGTCGTCGCATCGAAACTTTCAGAGTCATAGCGCGCGGTAGCGCACAATTTGGTCAGGCGCCGTTCAGAACCATTGACCGGGCTCCATCAGGCCAAGGTCGAGCAGCTGGCGCGAATGCCATTCGAACGGCACCGAGTTGTGCCAGTGGAACGTATCGATGTCGAAGGTCGAGCCGGGGTTGCGCTTGAGTGCCTTGGCGGTGCGGAACGAGACGATGGCGGCAGTGAGATTGTTGTGCCAGGGGCAGGCATAGGTGTTGTATTCCTCGTCGGAGAACGTGTGATCACCGCGCAGCTTCAGCCCCGGCGCCGCCCGAAACAGCGCAATCCGGTCGATCTTGCGCCGTGGCGCGGGCACATGCTCCTCGTAGCGCCAGCGCAACCCGCCGAAGAAATCGAGCTGGCGTTCCATCGGATTGCCGTCCTTGGTGGTGTCCGCGCGGGCCAGCGCGTAATAGCCCGATTTGTCCATGAAGGCGCGATCGAGCGAAACCGCATCGGGAAACCGGTCGAGATCGTCGGCATAAAGATCGACGACATAGGCCAGCATCGCATCGCGCCGCTCTTCGGTATGGAAGGCCAGCATCTCGCCCACCAGCCGGGTCTCGCAAAACGGATAGAACAGGTATTCGGCGTTGTAGCAGTAGTACAGCCACTGCCCGAGCGCGGCATCGTTCAGAGCATCGACCGCATGCTGCACTGCGCCTTCGCGCAGCGTGTCATAGCGCACCCGGTGCACGCTCTTGTTCAGATCGCCCGCCAGGCCCATCGTATCGGGCATGAAGGCCACCACCGCGTGGAACCCCAGCTGCTGGTGATGGCGCAGCGTCGTGTCCAGCTCGACATCATCCTCGGCAAAGATCAGCGCCACCGGCCCCTTGCTCAGAACCGCACTGCTCTTGGCCAGAAAATCGCGGAGCCCGGAATACTGCATCGACGCCTCGTCTTGGTCATCAAAGCGATTTGCCCTGAACTCTGAGTCAGAAATCGTGGCAACGCACTTTTTTCACAGAATCGGTTAATTTGGAGTGCATTGCAAGCCGCCCGGCGACCTTGTATTCAGCCGCCCTATCCCGCGACAGGTAAAAACCCATGGCCGACCCCAAGAAGCTTTTCATCAAGACCTATGGTTGCCAGATGAATGTCTATGACAGCGAACGCATGGCCGAGGCGCTTTGCGATTCGCAATACGGCACCGGGTATGAGCAGGTTTCATCTCCCGAAGAGGCGGACATGATCCTGCTGAACACCTGCCATATCCGCGAAAAGGCCGCCGAAAAGGTCTATTCCGAGCTGGGTCGGTTCCGGGGGCTCAAGGCGGAAAAACCGGACCTCAAGATCGGCGTGGCGGGCTGTGTCGCGCAGGCCGAGGGCGAAGAGATCATGCGCCGTCAGCCGCTGGTGGATCTGGTGGTCGGGCCGCAGGCCTATCACCGTCTGCCCGAGATGGCGGCGAAGGCGCGCGCCGGGCAGAAGGTGCTCGATACCGACTTCCCCGAAGAGGACAAGTTCGAGTTTCTGAAATCCCGGCCCAGGGCCAAGCGCGGCCCGGCCGCGTTCCTGACGGTGCAGGAAGGCTGCGACAAGTTCTGCGCCTTCTGCGTGGTGCCTTACACGCGCGGTGCCGAGGTTTCGCGCCCCGTCGACCGCGTTCTGGCGGAGGCACGCGATCTGGTCGCGCGGGGCGTGCGCGAAATCACCCTTCTGGGTCAGAACGTAAATGCCTATCACGGGGCGGGTGCGAATGGCGAAATGACGCTGGCCGGGCTGATCTGGGCACTCAACGACATCGACGGGCTGGAGCGGATCCGCTTCACCACCTCGCATCCCAACGACATGGGCGACGACCTGATCGAGGCGCATGGCACGTGCGCCAAGCTGATGCCCTATCTGCATCTGCCGGTGCAATCGGGCAGCGACCGGATCCTCAAGCGGATGAACCGAAGCCATGATCGCGCGAGCTATCTGCGCCTGATCGAGCGGATACGCGCGGCGCGGCCCGACATCCTGATTTCGGGCGATTTCATCGTCGGCTTTCCCGAAGAGAGCGATGCGGATTTCGAAGACACCATGGATCTGATCCGAGAGGTCGGTTATGGTCAGGCGTTTTCGTTCAAATATTCGCCCCGTCCCGGCACCCCGGCGGCTGAGCGCGCGCAGGTTCCCCCCGAGGTGGCCGATGCCCGGCTCAAAGCGCTTCAGGACCTGATCACCGCGCAACAGCGCGCGCGCCAGGAGGCGATGGTCGGCCAAACCGTGGGGGTGCTGTTTGAAAAACCGGGGCGCCTGCCGGGCCAGATGCTGGGCAAATCCGATCATTTGCATGCGGTGCATGTCGAGGATTGCCCAGCCAAGATCGGCGATTTGAGGCAGGTGAGAATCATAGCCAGCGGCGCAAATTCGCTCTCCGGCGCACTGATCTGATCTCTTTGGGTGCTAAACCCGCGAAATCGGGCGCGATTCCCGCGACGCATGGCCGCGATCTGGGCCCACATGGGGCAGAAAGTGGCATTGTTTCCAGACACGCCACAATATCTGGCCAAAACGCCTTCACAACCGGAGCAAACTTGCTAGACTGACTCTATCAAACGTCTGGGGCATGCGGAGGGCGACTTCGTAAAGCCTTGTGGGGGAAACATTATCAAGGGACAGAAGCTGTGGCGAAAAGGATTTCGAAAACAGTGAACGCGCTCGTGAGCGGCATTGCTGCCGTCGCTTTGGGTGTTGTTGTTTCTGCGGGTGCCGTTCAGGCCCAGCAGCAACGTGTAACAACCGGTGAAGAGTACATTCCCACCATCTGGGTCGATCCCGATGGATGCGAGCACTGGGTCATGGATGACGGGGCCGAAGGCTACATGAGCCCTCATACCAATCGGCAGGGAATCCCGGTCTGCCGCAAGGGCAATCTCTGCGGCGTGATGTATTCGGATCAATATTTCGCCACCGACAGTGCGCGGATTTCAGGCTCGGGCCAGGCCCGGCTGCGCGAGTTCTTCGCCAAGACCGGCGCGCAGGCCTATATCATCGCAGGCCATACCGACAGCCGCGCCTCGGATGAATACAACATGCGGCTTTCGCTGCGGCGTGCCAATTCGGTGGCCCGCGTGGCTCAGGGCACCGGTGCGAGAATCGTGGATGTGCGCGGCTATGGCGAGCGTGTGTCAGCGGCGCCCAACAATACCGGCGCAGGCATGGCAAAGAACCGCCGTGTCGAAATCATCTGCATCCGCTGAGCCGAAGGAGCGAAAACATGAAAATCTTAAAAGCACTGACGGTTGCAGCACTGGCGTTCTCCGTGTCTGGTTGTGGTGAAGAATGGGCTCTGGCCGGCCATGGACCTGTCGGCGCCGACAAAACCCGCGACCGGGGCCGCGATGCCAAGCATCTGAGCCAATTGAAAGCCGGTATCTGGGTCGACCCCAACGGCTGTGACCATTGGATCATCGACGACGGCGTCGAGGGATATCTCTCGGCCCGGCTCGACAAATATGGCAAACCAGTCTGCTCGGGCACGGCCCCGCCGACCATCGCGACCGGCGAATTCAAGAGCGGTTCGAACATCCGGGATCCGCTCTGATCCTTGGAACTGAGCCTCAAATACCGCCGCGGGGTCTGCGCCCCGCGGCTTTTTTATTCTCGATTTCGTGACATTCTACGGCGCCCGCCTTGCGCTGATGACTGCAACTTGGCAGCATCCCCGCAACACCGCCAGAGGGAGATTTGATTGGCCACCAACGTGATGCCCCCGCCGCCTTCTGACCCTGACTCGCTGAGCGAACATCTGGTCGAGTTTCCCGACAACCGATTGCTGATCGAGCTTTGTGGCGAGTACGACCGCAACCTGGCCGATATCGAACAGAAGCTGGCGGTGCAAATCCTGCGGCGCGGTAATCAGCTTGTCGTGATCGGCGACGAGGCCGCATCGAGCGAGGCACTATCCGTGCTGCACGCGCTCTACGAGCGGCTCGAAACCGGGCGCCATGTCGATCCGGCGGATGTCGATCGCGAGCTGCGGATGGACAGCGCCACCGGTGCAGACGCCGCCGACCAGCTGGAAATGTTCCGCGGCGGGCGGGTGGAGATTCGCACCCGCAGGAAGACGGTCGAACCGCGCACCGACGCGCAGAAAGCCTATGTGCAATCGCTGTTTACCAACGAGCTTGGCTTCGGCATCGGCCCGGCGGGCACCGGCAAGACCTATCTGGCCGTCGCCGTGGGTGTGAACATGTTCATCGAAGGTCATGTCGACAAGATCATCCTCAGCCGCCCGGCGGTCGAGGCCGGCGAGAAACTCGGCTATCTGCCCGGCGACATGAAGGACAAGGTCGATCCCTACATGCAGCCGCTTTACGATGCCTTGAACGATTTCCTGCCGGGCAAGCAACTGGCCAAGCTGATCGAGGAAAAGCGTATAGAAATCGCGCCGCTGGCCTTCATGCGCGGGCGCACGCTGTCGAATGCCTTTGTCGTGCTTGACGAAGCACAGAATGCCACAACGATGCAGATGAAGATGTTCCTGACCCGTCTTGGCGAGGGCTCGCGCATGGTGATCACCGGCGACCGCACCCAGATCGACCTGCCGCGCGGCGTGCCCTCGGGGCTGGCCGATGCCGAGCGGTTGCTCAAGACGATCCCGAACATCAGCTTCAACTATTTCACCTCGAAGGACGTGGTGCGCCACCCGCTGGTGGCCGCGATCATCGAAGCCTATGAGGCCGACGATCCGGCGAAATAAATAGAGCGACTTCGCGTAGGGTGGGGCTTTACCCCACCTTCCCTCGGTGCATTCAACCCACCCACATCCTCAGCAGATTGCTGCGCGATTTCGACAAGAGCTGCACCTGCGCCGCGTCCCCCGCCGCCTCGGCCCGCGCGATCGCCTGCCACAGATCGAACAGCACCTCGCGCTGCCCGGCGTCGCGCACCAGGCTTGTAACCCAGCCGACTACGACCAGCCGCGCGCCGCACGTCACCGGCTCGACCCGGTGCAGCGTGGTCGACGGATAAACCACAACCTCGCCCTGCCCGAGCTTGACCTGCCGTTCTTCCAGCCGATCCGAGATCGTCAACTCGCCGCCGTCGTAGTCTTCGGGCGGGGTCAGGAACAAGGTGAAGGACAGATCGGTTCGCGCTCCGCCGATGATCGCGTTGTCGACATGATCGCCATAGTGCCCGCCGCCTTCGGTACGCGACACGAGCATGCCCGCGAAGCCCTTGGGATAGGCCACGGCGCCGAATACCGGATGCGCGGCCAGGCTGTTTCTTACCTTTTCCAGCACCGCCTCGGTCTCGGCTCCCGGGGCGGCCTGCAGATTGTCCTTCACCCGCCGCGCGCTGCGCCCGGCGGTCTTGCGACCGTCCTCGAAGGGCAAGGCACAGGCGGCCTGGTAGAGCACCCTGGCCTCGGTCGCGCTCAAAACATCGCTCAGAACAATCGGCATCGTAGAGCGCCGCCTATTTGTGGCGCAGGGCGATGATTTCGATCCAGCCCGCGGCCACGCTTAGCTGTGACGGATCGGTCGCCGCCGTCTCGGCAATGAGCGACGGATAGAGCGCCTCGGCGCCGTCGAGCTGCTCGAGCACCTCGCGCCCGGCCTTGGCCAACGCCGCATCCCCGCTTGCGGCCATGGCAGCGGCGCGTTGGCGCGCGACCTCGTAAAAGCCCCAGCTGTCGCGATATTCGATCGTCAGTTCGACCGTGCCGTCGTCTTCAACGCCGCCTTCATATTCGGCCGCAGCCAGGGTGATCAGATCCTGCAAAGACTTGATTTGCTGAAAGGCCGGCGCCTCGGCAGCGGCGGCGGCCTTTGACAGACCCGCGAGCAAAGCGTTCAACGCGGCCCGCACCTCTTGGTCGGATGCGCCTTGAGTGATCGCATTGGCGAAAGCCTCGGCCTCAGTGGCAAAGCCCGGCGCGCCATATTCCGCGAGGCTGGGTTCGATATCCTCATAAAACGCGTGATGCGAGTCTTCCTGATGCACCCGTGCCAGATCGCGTTCACCCGAAAGATAGAGCTCGGCGACAATGCGATAGGTGCCCTCGAAATAGCCCAACCTGGTCAGGAACGCCGATGGCCCTTCGCTCAGCACCACACCGGCTTCCCCGGCCTCTCCGGCTTCGCCCGAGGCGGCAAAGGCCGGCGCGGCGCCGAGCAGCGGCAGCATGACCGGTGCAGCGGCGGTGGCCAGCCCGGTCGCAGCCAGAACGGCCCATTTGCGGGGACTGACCCGGCGGGGTGGGGTTTTGCGGGGGTCGGACATCGGCGGCTTCCTATTTCTGATTATTTCAGTCGGATAAGATTTTTTTCTCGATAATCCGAGTCGCGCACCCTGTCAACATCGCGTAGCACGTGCGCCGCGGGCCTTGTTCGCGGGCGCGAACGGGATAAAAGGGCGCATGGGCATCGACATCCTCATCGAAGACAGCCGCTGGAGCAAGCTCGGGCTTGAGCCGCTGGCCGAGCGTGCCGCACGGGCCGCGCTTGGCCATCTCGGGATCGACCCCGAGACGGTCGAGATCAGCCTGCTGGCTTGTGACGACAGCCGCATCGCCAAGCTCAACACCAATTTCCGCGGCAAGCCGCAGCCGACCAACGTGCTGAGCTGGCCCTCGCAGGAGAGCGCCGCCGCAACGCCCGGTGCGCCTCCCGCGCCGCCGCGCGGCACTGAACTGGGCGATATCGCCATCAGTTATGACACCTGCGCGCGCGAGGCCGATGAAATGGGTCTTGCCATCGGTGATCACATCACCCATCTGACCATTCATGGCATCCTGCACCTTCTCGGCTATGATCACACCCGTGACCTCGATGCCACTTTGATGGAGGGGCTGGAGACGGCTATACTTGGCAAACTGGGTATCGCTGACCCATATAGGAACAGCGACGCGGGATGATTCCGCAGGAAAGGAATGATGGGCGACAGTATCGACGGGTCTTCTGACGCAGCGCAGAGCGCGCAGGACACCCCCCGGAGCCAGGATGGCCAGGATGACAGTTTCGAGGACAACCAGCCGCGTAGCGGCTTTTTCCGCCGCATCATCGGCGCGCTGAGCCCGTCCGAGGCGCCTGACAATCCCCAATCCACACCCGCCGAAAACCGGGCCGCGATCAACGCGGGCCTGCTAAAGCCAGGCATGCTCAACCTGCGCCGGCTTGCGGTCGAGGACGTGATGGTGCCAAAGGCAGATATCACATCGATTCCCGCCAGCATCACCAAGGACGAGCTGGTACAGGTTTTTCGCGATAGCGGTCTGTCGCGCCTGCCAGTCTATCAGGACACGCTCGACACCCCCATCGGCATGGTGCATCTCAAGGACCTGGCGCTCAAGCATGGCTTCAACGGCGATACCGGCGGCCCCTTCGATCTCAAGCAGATGCTGCGCCCGCTGCTGTTCGTGCCGCCGTCGATGCCGATCGGTGTGCTTCTTGCGAAGATGCAAAGCGAGCGGCGCCATCTGGCGCTGGTGGTCGATGAGTATGGCGGCACCGACGGGTTGGTTTCGATCGAGGATCTGATCGAACAGGTGATCGGCGCGATCGAGGACGAACACGACCAGGAGGAAGACAGCCTCTATTCCCGGACCAAGGACGGATCATGGCTGGCCCAGGCGAAAACACCGCTGGAAGAATTCGAAACCGAGATCGGCCGCTCGCTCACCCATCACGACGATGTCGACGAGGAAGAAATCGACACGCTGGGCGGGCTGGTGTTCATGCTGTCGGGCCGGGTCCCGGTCCGCGGCGAGGTGATCAAGCATCCCGATGGCACCGAATTCGAAGTGATCGAGGCCGATCCGCGCCGCATCAAGCGGCTGCGCGTGCGCCTTCCCGAACAGGCCGATGGCTAAACCGGGCCGCCCAGGCTCCGAGCGCGACACCCTGATTGCGCGCTTCGAGAGTCGGGCGAGGCACAGTTTCCTGCGCAACCTGATGGCGCTGGCCGCGTTCTTTGGCGCGGTCGCGGCGCTTGCCCATGCGCCATTCTATCTCTGGCCACTGGGGCCGCTGGGTCTGGCCGGGCTGTTCGCCCTGTTTCAAGTCAGCGGCACCGCACGGCGCGCCTTCTGGCTCGGTTGGGCCGGCGGAGCGGGCTATTTCGCCATGACTCTGTTCTGGATCGTCGAGCCGTTCCTTGTCGATGTCGCGCGCCATGGCTGGATGGCGCCGTTCGCGCTGGTTTTCCTGGCTAGCGGCCTGGCGATCATTTGGGGCGGAGCTTCGGCGCTGGCGCTGTGGGCGGGCGGACGCCGGCCGCTGATCTGGATCGCGGCATTGACCGGTGCCGAGATGCTGCGCAGCTATCTGCTGACCGGCTTTCCCTGGGCCCTGATCGGCTATGTCTGGGCGCCAAGCCCGGCGGCGCAGCACGGCGCCTTCATCGGGCCGCATGGCTTGACCTTGATGGCGCTGATTGCCGCCGTCTCGCTATGGCAGATCGCGGCGCGCTGGATCATTGCGCTGCCGACCATTCTGGGCGGTGTGGTGCTGCTCGGGCTTGGCATGATGCTCGACACGCCGATACCGCCGACGGCGGATGCCCCGGTGATCCGCATGATCCAGCCCAACGCGCCGCAGCATGAAAAATGGAATCCGGATCATGTGCTGGCCTTTTTTGACCGTCAGCTCGAGTTCACCGCCGAACCGCCAGAGGGGCCGCGCCCACCCGATCTGGTGGTCTGGCCCGAAACTGCGATCCCCTGGCTGTTGGGCAATGCCGAGGAGCCGCTCAATGTTATCGCGGCTGCGGCGGGCGGTGCACCCGTGGTGCTTGGCCTCAGGAGCGTCGACGAGGGGCGGCTCTACAACACACTGGTGCTGATCGACCAGAGCGGCACTGTGCGCGCGCGCTATGACAAGCATCATCTGGTGCCCTTTGGCGAATTCATTCCGCTGGGCGATCTGGCCGCGAGATTTGGCATTCACGGCCTGGCCGCGGGCGAAGGCGATGGCTATTCTTCCGGCCCCGGTGCGCGGCTGGTTGATCTGCCCGGCATCGGCCCGGCCCTGCCGCTGATCTGTTACGAGGCGATCTTCCCACAGGATGTGCGCGCCGCCCCGGCCCGCCCGCGCCTGTTGTTGCAAATCACCAATGACGCCTGGTTCGGCCGGTTCTCGGGGCCGTTCCAGCATTTGCAACAGGCCAGGATGCGGGCCATCGAACAGGGCCTGCCGATGCTGCGCGTCGCCAATACCGGCGTCTCGGCGATGATCGGGCCGAAGGGCGAAATCCTGCGCCGGATACCGCTCGGGGAGGCCGGCTTCGCCGATGCCGCGCTGCCTGCCGCGCTCCCGGCGACGCTTTATGCGCGCACCGGTGACTGGCCGATGCTGGTGTTCGTCCTGCTCTCTCTTGTTCCCGGCCTTCTGCACCGACTGTTGCGGCGTTAGCGCGCGGAGGCTCCGATGCGGTGCTTTATCATTGACCCCATGCCGAAGGTTGCGTAACCAAGGCGAAATTTCCCACCACAACGGCTTCCTGACGTGGCGAGGGACATACCCAATGGAGCACTTTTCATGACCCGCAACAACTATGTGTTCACTTCGGAATCCGTTTCCGAAGGCCACCCGGACAAGGTCTGCGACCGGATTTCGGATGCCGTTCTCGATGCCTTTCTCGCCGAAGACCCACACGCCCGAGTGGCCTGCGAAACCATGGCCACCACCGACCGCGTGATAATCGGCGGCGAAGTGCGCGGGCCAGGCAACGTGATCAGCCGTGTCGAGGAGATCGCGCGCGACTGCGTGCGTGATATCGGCTATGAGCAGCAGGGCTTTCACTGGGCCAACATGAAGGTCGACAATTACCTGCACGCCCAGTCGGCCGATATCGCCCAGGGGGTGGATGCTTCGGGCAACAAGGACGAAGGCGCGGGCGACCAGGGCATCATGTTCGGTTATGCCTGCACAGAAACCGAGGCGCTGATGCCGGCTCCGATCCAGTATGCCCATGCGATCCTGCGCCGCCTCGCCGAAGTGCGCAAATCCGGCGAAGAGCCCAAGCTGGGGCCGGATGCCAAGAGCCAGCTTTCGATGCGCTATGAAAATGGCATGCCGGTCGAGGTCAGCTCGATCGTGCTCTCGACCCAGCATATCGACCCCGATCTTTCTTCGTCCGATGTACGCGCCATTGTCGAGCCCTACATCCGCGAAACCCTTCCCGACGAATGGATCACCAACGATACGGAATGGCATGTGAACCCGACCGGAAAATTCGTCATCGGCGGCCCCGATGGCGATGCCGGCCTGACCGGGCGCAAGATCATCGTCGATACCTATGGTGGCGCGGCCCCGCATGGCGGCGGCGCGTTCTCGGGCAAGGATCCGACCAAGGTCGACCGCTCGGCCGCCTATGCCGCGCGCTATCTGGCCAAGAACATCATCGCCGCCGGCCTGGCGACACGCTGCACGCTGCAGCTTTCCTATGCCATCGGCGTGGCCCGGCCGCAGTCGCTATTTGTCGACACCTATGGCACCGGCGAAGTGCCGGATGAGGCGATCGAAAAGGCGGTCAGGCAAAGCATGGACCTGACCCCGCGCGGCATCCGCACCCATCTCGGCCTCAACAAGCCGATCTTCCAGCGCACCGCCGCCTACGGCCATTTCGGCCGTATCCCCGATGAACAGGGCGGCTTCAGCTGGGAAAAGACCGATCTGGTCGAGGAGCTGAAAAACGCGGTGTGACGCGCCGTTACCGGCTTTGAGCGGGAAAAAGGCTTGCCTGCCGGGCAGCCCCCTGCAACCACGGGGGCGGTGCGCGGCGGGCCTTTCGTCGCCTGCCCTAAATGCCAGGCACGGGAGCCCTTCGAATGATCGTTCTGCACCACCTCAACCGCTCGCGCTCGTTCCGCATCCTCTGGCTGCTGGAAGAGCTCGGGCGCGACTATGACCTGCGCCGCTATCAGCGCGACGCCAAGACCAACCTGGCCCCGCCGGAGCTGCGCGCGCTGCATCCGCTGGGCAAATCTCCGATGCTCGAGCTTGACGGACGGCTGATCGCCGAATCTGCTGCAATCGTCGAACTGCTCTGCGCCCGGTTCGCGCCCGAGATGATCCCCGAGGCCGGAACCGACGCCCATATCGCCCATCTCGAGGCGATGCATTTCGCCGAAGGCTCGGCCATGACACCGATATTGCTCAACCTCTATGTCGAACGCCTCGGCGAGGCAGGCGCGCCCCTGCACCCGCGCATCCAGTCGGAACTGACCAGTCATTTTGCCTATCTGGAAAGCCAGCTGCGCCCCTCGGGCCATTTCGTTCTCGACCGGCTCAGCGCCGCCGACATCATGCTCAGCTTTCCCGCCCAGATCGCCCTGCGTCAGGGCAGGGGCGAAGAGTTTCCTCGCCTTGCGGGCTTCGTTGAAGAGATCGCCGCCCGTCCCGCCTTTATTGCCGCGAAAGAGAAGGCTGGGACGGATATCTGAGGCGGAGAACCGGGGCGATGTGACGGCGCCGGATTGAATACCCCTTGCCGAGCGCGCCATTCCCTGCACTCTAGGCAGCCATGAAAGAAGGGGATGGCCCATGCTGATAGATGTCGGATTGCCGCTCTCGCTGGCGATCATCATGTTCTCGCTCGGCCTCGGCCTGACCTTCGGAGATTTCGCCCGGGTTCTGGCGATGCCGCGCGCGGTGCTGACCGGCATGGCGATGCAGATGGCGGCGCTGCCGCTGGTTGCCTTCTCGCTGCTGCTGCTATTCGAACTGCCGCCCGCCATGGCGTTCGGCATCATGCTGCTCTCGTTCTGTCCCGGCGGCATTTCGTCGAGCATCCTGACCCGGCTGGGCGGTGGCAACGTGGCGCTCTCGATCACCCTCACCGGCGTGGTCAGCCTCTTGTCGACACTCACCGTTCCGGTGCTTGCCGCCCTTGCCGCGGTGCGGTTTCTGGGCGCCGAGGCGCCGGCGATCAACGTAACCGGCATTGCCATGGTGATGTTTGCGATCACCGCGGTTCCCGTCGCCATCGGGGTGCTGCTGCGGTTTGTCGCGCCCGAACTGACCGACCGAATCGAGAACAAGGTGTTTGGTCTGGCGACGGTGCTGTTCATCCTCGTCGTCGTTTCGGCGCTGGTCAGCAACTGGGCGCTGTTTCTTGCGAATGTTGCCACGCTGGGGCCGTTTCTGATGGCACTCAACGCCTTGCTGCTGGTGCTCGGCGTGCTCGTCGCTCGGCTTCTCGGCCTGTCGGGCGGCGATGCGCTGTGCATCTCGGTCGAGATGGGGGTGCAGAACGCCGCCCTCGGCATCACTGTGGCCGGGCTGATCGCGCAAAGCGCCGGGATTTCAGAATTCGCCGTGCCCGCCGCGGTCTACGGCATCACCATGTATATCGTCACCCTGCCCGCGATCTGGCTGATGCGCCGGATTTACGCCACCGGCTAACCCGAAGGTTTCAAATGCTTTTTTACGACTGCTCCACCGCCCCCAGCCCGCGCCGCGCGCGCATGTTCATCGCCGAGAAAGGCCTCGAGATCGAAACCCGCGAGATCTCCATCTCCAAGGGCGAACAGCTTTCGGCCGATTTCCTCAAGGTCAATCCGCGCGCCACCGTGCCGGTGCTGATCACCGATGAGGGCGCCACGCTGACCGAGAATACCGCCATCGCCACCTATCTCGAAGCGCGCTTCCCGGAGCCGCCGCTGATGGGGCAGACTCCTGACGAGAAGGCGCAGGTGGCGATGTGGAACGCCATCGCAGAGGGCCAGGGCGGCATGCCGGTGGCTGAAGTGCTGCGCAACTCGCACCCGGCGATGAAGGGCCGGGCCCTGCCCGGGCGGCTGAACCTCGACCAGATCCCGGAACTGGCCGCGCGCGGGCAAAAACGCGTCGATGCCTTCTTCACGCTGCTGGAAGAGCGGCTGTCTGACAGCCCCTGGCTCGCCGGCGAGCGCTTTTCCCTCGCCGATATCACCGCTTATGTCTTTATCGACTTCGCCCGGGTGATCAAGGCCCGCATCCCAGAGGGCAACAGCGCCACGAAGGCTTGGTACGACAGTATCCGCGCCCGACCCAGCGCTGCACTCTGAGCTGAGTTGCGCGCGCTCGGGCGGCGCGCTAAACCTCGGCGCCATGACTGAGAGCAATCATCCCTCCGGTGCCCCGTGGCGCAATTTTTATGGCCGCTTCAAGGGCAAGACCCTGCGCGACAGCCAGAAGACCTGGCTCGACGAGGATCTCGAAGCGCTTTCCCCCGGCCCGGTAAGCTGGGAGGAAAACCCGGAGCGCAAACCGCTCGATCTCGGCGCGCTATTTGGCGCGCGCGACATCTGGCTCGAAATCGGCTTCGGCGGCGGCGAACACATGGTGCATCAGGCCGCGCGCAACCCGGATATCGGCCTGATCGGCTGCGAGCCCTATATCAACGGCGTCGCCATGTTGCTGGGCAAGATCCGCGATGCGGGCTGCAGCAATATCCGCATCCATCCCGGCGATGCGCGCGACATGTTCGATGTGCTGCCCGAGGCGTCGATATCCCGCGCCTTCCTGCTCTATCCCGATCCCTGGCCGAAGAAGCGCCATCACCGCCGCCGCTTCGTCACCCCCGAACACCTCGCGCCGCTGGCGCGCGTGTTGAAACCCGGCGCCATCTTCCGGGTCGCCACCGACATCCCCGATTACGTGCGCCAGACGCTGGAACTGGTGCCGCGCCACGGCTTTGAATGGCTTGCCGAGCGCCCGTCAGACTGGCGCGAACCGTGGGACGACTGGCTCTCGACCCGCTACGAGCAAAAAGCCCTGCGCGAAGCCCGCGTGCCGCATTACCTGACCTTCCGCAAAATCCCGTAGCGCAGCTGCTGGTCACGGCTTTTCACTTTTTCTTGGCAAAAATACTCATGGCGCGGCACTTGCCGCACACTCTCGGATCTCAAGCCAGGTGCCGCCTCTGCACAGGGTCGCCAAGCAAGCGCTCGCCAACCAGGGATTTTTCGCAGAAAAATCGTCCGGATCGCTCAAATCGTTGCTCAGAGGAAATCCGGCTGCGGCATGCCCAGGACGTGAAACCCGCCATCGACGCGCACGATCTCGCCGGTGGTGCAGGCGCCGGCCGCCGAGGCGAGGTAGACCGCCGTGCCGCCGACCGCTTCCAGCGTTGCATTGGACCTGAGCGGCGCGTTCTGATCGGTATGCTTGAAGGTCTTGCGCGCACCGCCAATGGCCGCACCCGCCAGCGTTCGCATCGGCCCTGGAGAAATCGCATTTACCCGAATGCCCTGCGGCCCCATGTCGTTGGCGAGATAGCGCACAGTGGCCTCCAGCGCCGCCTTGGCCACGCCCATCACGTTGTAATTCGGGACCACCCGGTTCGAGCCCTGATAGGTCAGCGTCAGGATGGTGCCGCCTTCATGCATCATCGGTTCGGCGCGGCGCGCCACCTCGATCAGCGAATAGCACGAGATATCGAGCGAATTCTTGAAATTGTCGCGACTGGTGTTGAGAAACCGCCCGGCAAGTTCATCCTTGTTGGAATAGGCGATGGCATGGACCAGGAAATCGAGCCGGTCCCAGCGCTCTGCCAGCTGCGAAAAGGCGAGATCCAGCGAGGCATCGTCGGTCACATCCACATCGACGATAAAATCCGAACCCAGCGATTGCGCCAGCGGCAGCACCCTCTTGCCGAAGGCATCGCCCTGATAGGTAAAGGCCAGCTCGGCACCGGCCTCGGCCATCGCCTTGGCGATCCCCCAGGCGATCGAGCGATCATTGGCAACCCCCATGATCAGCCCGCGCTTGCCCTGCATCAGATCGCCCATATCCGTCCTATCCGTTGAATTTCGATAGTATCATCGAGCCGTTGGTGCCGCCAAAGCCGAAGGAATTGGTCATCACCGAATCTAGCCCCGCATTTTCGACAAGCTTTGTCGCCACCTCGCCCGGCCGGATCGCCGGATCGAGCGTTTCGACATTGATCGAGGGAATGATGAAATCGCCCTCGAGCGCCAGCAAACAGAAGATCGCCTCGAGCGCGCCTGCTGCGCCCTGGGCGTGGCCGGTCATCGACTTGGTCGAGCTGATCGGCGGCACGTTGCCCTCGCCGAACACCCGGCGCACGGCCTCGACCTCGCCGACATCGCCCACCGGGGTCGAGGTGCCATGGGCATTGATATAGCTCACGTGGCGGCCCTCGGGCAGCGTCTGCAGCGCCAGCCGCATCGCCCGCTCGCCGCCCTCGCCCGACGGCGCCACCATGTCGTGGCCATCGGACGTGGCGGCAAAGCCGGTCACCTCGGCATAGATTTTCGCGCCGCGCGCGCGCGCATGTTCGAGCTCTTCCAGCACGACGATGCCGCCGCCGCCCGAAATCACGAAGCCGTCGCGAGCGGCGTCAAAGGCGCGGCTCGCCCGCTCGGGCGTGTCATTGTATTTCGAAGACATCGCGCCCATGGCGTCAAACAAGCAGCTCAGCGTCCAGTCGAGCTCTTCGCCGCCACCGGCAAACATCACGTCCTGCTTGCCCATCATGATCTGTTCCGCCGCGTTGCCGATGCAATGCAGGCTGGTCGAACAGGCCGATGTGATGGAATAGTTGATGCCCTTGATCTTGTAGGCGGTCGCCAGGTTGGCCGAGATCGTCGACGACATGCATTTGGGCACGGCGAAGGGTCCGATCCGCTTGGTCGCGCCCGTGTTCAGCACCACCTGATGCGCCGCCAGCATCGCGCTGGTCGATGGCCCGCCCGAGCCTGCCACAAGCCCGATGCGCGGATCGGAAATGTCGGCCTCCTCCAGCCCGGCGTCGGCAATCGCCTGGCCCATGGCGATATGAGCATAGGCCGCGCCCGGCCCCATGAAGCGCAGGCTGCGTTTGTCCACCAGCGCGGCGATGTCGATGTCGATAGCGCCCGCCACCTGGGAGCGAAAGCCGTGTTCGACCATCGCTTCGTTGGCGGAGATCCCGGATCTCCCAGTCTTGAGCGACGCCACCACCTCCTCGGCGTTGACTCCGATGGATGACACGATCCCCAGACCGGTAACGACAACACGGCGCATGGACGCACTCCTTCCTGACTCCCCTGCCCGTGATAGACAGACGCGCCCAGTGGCGCAACCAGATTGAGACGCGCGCAGCAGGCCGGTGATGGCGCGTCAGGGTCGCTATTGCCCGTCCCGTGGCGCATGCACCGTTTCAAGCCCCGACCCGATGAAGCCGAGATACCGCCTGCGCGCCGTTATGCGGGCAAGCTGGCTTCGGTCGGGAATATTGACGGCCGTCATTTCTCTCCAGAAGCACCCCACCTAGGGTCGCCAGAGATTTTTTCATCAACGCCCGTTTTGGCTGTGATCGCTTCTTCTCGTCATGATCGACAGTTCAACGGCACCGATCGACAAAGGATATCCCATGACTGGCCTTGCCCATGGCAAACAAAGACTCGGCAACATCTCGACCCTGCTGCTGAACAAGAAATACTGGATTCTTCACTTTGCGGCGGTCATCCTGATCTGCCTCGGCGGATTGCTTTACATGGGCGACGCCACCTATGACAGCGCCCCGCCGCTGGCCGATTTCGTCGCCGAGGACGGCACCACGGTGATCTCGCGCGAGCAGATCCTGGCGGGGCAGGAAGTGTTCCAACTGCGCGGGTTGATGAGCTATGGCTCGTTCTGGGGCGACGGCGCCGAGCGCGGGCCGGACTTTACCGCCGACGCGCTGCATTACACCTATACCGGCATGGTGGCGCATTACGAGGCGCAGGCAATTGCCGACAGTCCCGGCGATTCCTCGACGCGCGACGGCGCCATTGCCCGTACCCGGCGCGAACTTCACGCCAACACATGGGACGCAGCGGCAGGTACCATCACCCTGAGCGAGGGACAGGTCGCTGCGTTCGAGACCGTCGCCACACATTTCAGCCGCATGTTCACCGATCCCACCTATCCCGAGCTGTTTCAGACCGGATACCTGACCGACGAGACCCAGATCCGCGATCTCTCGGCCTATTTCTTCTGGGGCGGTTGGGTCGCCGCAGCCAACCGCCCGGGCGAAACCTACAGCTATACCCATAACTGGCCCTATGACCCGGATGTCGGCAATGCGCCCACACCGGCGGTGTTTTTCTGGAGCCTCCTTTCGGTGCTGGCGCTGTTCCTGGGCATCGGCCTCGTGCTCTATGTCTATGGCCAGATGAAAACCCTGCAATACGATCCGTTCACCGGCAGCCAGGATCGGTCATTGACCACATACGACCTTGAAAACGGCTATGTCCGCAAGACCCAGCGCGCCACCTACAAGTTCTTCGCGCTCGCCATTCTGGCCTTCGGGCTTCAGGTGCTGGTCGGCATTCTCGCCGCGTCGGATTTCGTCCGCCCCGGCGGCTTGTTTCTCGGCGACATCATCCCGTTTACCGTCCTGCGCAGCTATCACACGCTGCTCCAGATCTATTGGTTCTTCATGTGCTGGGTCGGCTACACGATCTTCTTCCTGCCGCGCCTGGCGCCAGTTCCGCGCGGTCAGCGGGTTCTGATCGAGGTGCTGTTTGCCTGTTGCTTCATCGTCGGCGCCGGGTCGGTCATCGGCATCTATGCCGGTCAGACCGGAATGCTGACCGGCAAAGCCGCCTATTGGTTCGGCAGCCAGGGCTGGGAATTCCTGGAAATGGGCCGGTTCTTCCAGATCCTGCTGCTGGCCGCCTTCTCCCTGTGGATAGTGATCATCTATCGCGGCATCAAGCCCTGGCTGACGCTCAAGAACCTCTGGTCGGTTCCCGCCTGGCTGCTCTATGGCAGCGGCGTGATGGTATTCTTCCTGTTCTTCGGCCTGATGGTCACGCCCGAGACCAATTTCGCGATCTCCGATTTCTGGCGTTGGATGGTGGTGCATATGTGGGTCGAGGTGACCTTCGAGGTGTTCACCACGGTGATCGTCGCCTACATGCTGGTGCAGATGGGCCTGATCAACCGGGTCATGGCCGAACGGGTGATCTTCCTCGCGGTGATGCTGTTCCTGCTCACCGCCACGGTGGGCATCGCGCATAATTTCTACTGGATCGCCAAACCCACCGGCGTCATCGCCTTCGGCAGCGTGTTCTCCACCTTGCAGGTGCTGCCGCTTCTGCTGCTGACGCTCGACGCATGGCGTATGCGCCAGGAAAAGGAGCGTGCCACCGGGTTTCAGACCGCAGGACAGCAGAGCTTCGTGATGCACGAGGTCTGGCTGTTCGTGCTGGCGGTGAATTTCTGGAACGTGTTCGGCGCCGGGGTGTTCGGCTCGATGATCAATCTGCCGGTGATCAACTATTTCGAACATTCCACCTACCTGACCGGCAACCATGCCCATGCCGCGATGTTTGGCGTGAAGGGCAATATCGCTCTCGGCGGGATGCTGTTTTGCTGTCAGCACCTGTTTGAACCCCGGGCGTGGAACCGCAGGCTGATCCGGGTGTCGTTCTGGTCGCTCAACATCGGTATCGCGATGATGATGTTCCTCGATCTGCTGCCGGTCGGGCTCTATCAGCTTTCGGTCGTGCTGGAGAAAGGGCTCTGGTTTGCCCGCAGCCAGGAGATCATCCAGGGCGAGGTGTTCCGCACCCTGACGGTGATGCGCAGCCTTGGCGGCATCGTCTTTGCCGTTGGCGGTGTGGTGCCGTTGATGTGGTTCATTCTAAGCCGCGCCACGCGCATGCGCCGGGCGACCAAGGACGACAATGGCGAATGGTCGCCGCAGGCCGATGGCTGGGCCAACACATCAGACGCCCCGGCCATTTCCGCGGAGTAGGGTAGCGCAACGCACGCGCCCGGCCGGTGGCTCCCCTGTCTTGCGGACCACGGGCCGGGCGCATGGCGATATGGGTCTAGGTCGCGCCGGCCTCTTGAAGCGCAGGCTGCGTTTGTCCACCAGCGCGGCGATGTCGATGTCGATGGCCCCCGCCACCTGGCTGCGAAAGCCATGTTTGATTGTCGCCGCGTCTGCCGCGATGCCCGATTTACCTGCCTTCAGCGCGGCCACCACCTCATCGGCATTGACCCCGATGAATTGCGCTTTCCCCAGACAGGTGACAACAACACGCCGCGAGCGCGCGCTCCTCTTCGATTTGCAAACCGTGATAGTCAGCGTCAGCAAAGGGCGCAACCGAAATGACGGCAAGGCAACTACCGTCATGGCCACGTAACATGTTTCTTTCAAACCAGTTGCCGGAAGGCTCTACTTGCCGATCCCACGTGTCTTCTGCCTGGCCTCGAACCTCTCCCAAACGTGCATGCGCCCTTTTTGTCGGGCATCGGCCAGCCACATTTTCTTTCTTGCACCAGCAACTTCCAGTGCGCTGTATTGGCCGCCGGAGAATTTGGGCCAGTCGATTGCCAGCCCGGCCTTGACCATTTCCGCCGACAGGTCTCGCCCATCATCCAGGTAACATCGGGCAACAGTTCTTCCGTGTGCATCCTGCTCGATGATTTCGGCTTGCACCGATTTACCATTGCACAGCGCAACAAGTTCCCATTTTGCCTTTTGACCGTACGGGTGGCTCAGTTCCGGTGCGTCTATTCCAAACAGTCTTATCTGTGTCTTGCGGATCGCAATCGTATCGCCGTCCACCACGTAGGCACGCCCCACAAGAACCGTCTTTGAAGATATTGGCCTTGCTGTTTTGGCGTTGAATGGCCGGCGCCCTGCAACAGGAACATCTCTTCGAGGAGCAAGAGAATCCCGCTCGCTGGGTTTGCTATAGTCCCTGCGGTTTCGCGCGCCGCTCGCGGCAATAACCCAGACCCCGACACCGAATACGATAAGAATTACAAACTCCACGAAATCACGCTCCGTTGCGGCGACTTCAATACTCTTACTTGCTCAGCTCTCGCTCAGCGCGACCTTCAGATCCTTGACCTCGTAGATCACCTCGCCATCGGCTTCGACGATGCCATCGGCCACACCCATGGTCAGGCGGCGGGTCTGGATCGCCTTGGTGAAGTCGATCTTGTAGGTCAGCATCTTGCGGTCGGGGCGCACCATGCCCTTGAGCTTGACCTCGCCGACCCCCAGCGCATAGCCGCGCCCGGTCCAGCCGCGCCAGCCGAGGTTGAACCCGGTCAGCTGCCAGAGACCATCGAGCCCCAGGCAACCGGGCATGATCGGGTTACCCGGGAAGTGACAGGCAAAGAACCACAGGTCAGGCGTGATGTCGAACTCGGCCACGACATGACCCTTGCCATGCGCGCCGCCATCACCGGAAATCTCGGTGATCCGGTCCATCATCAGCATCGGCGGTTCGGGAAGCTGCGCGTTGCCGGGGCCGAAAAGCTCGCCGCGGGCGCATTTCAACAGATCGTCACGATCAAAACTGCTCGGAAATTGGGCCATCTGATTAGCGGTCCTTTGCCTTCGCCATGTGCTCAGTCCGCCCCCCTCTAGCATTGGCCCGCGCGGCTCTGCAAGGCTGCCGTCGCGCACCGCCCTGCGGGATGATCCGGCGGAAATCATTTGAAAACACCCCGCCCAGCCCCCTATATTGACGCAAAGCGGTGCCCGGCAGCGGCGCCAACCGGAAAAATCGGGGAATGAACTTGGACAAACCGCAGACAGCCGAGCCTGAGATTGCCGAAACACGCGGCGGCGCCTGGCTGTCCGGTGCGGGCCTGCGTCCGACGCGCCAACGCCTGACGCTCGCAGCGCTGCTGGTCGGCGACGGCCAGCACCGCCATGTCACCGCCGAAAGCCTGTTCGAGGCGGCCCGCGACGCCGGTGAGAAAGTCTCGCTCGCCACGGTCTACAACACGCTGCGCACATTCTGCGCCGCCGGGCTGCTCAGCGAGATCACGGTCGATGGCACACGCAGCTATTTTGATACCAACACCACCGAGCATCCGCATTTCTTCTGGGAGGACAGCGGCAAGCTGACCGATGCCGCGACCGAACGCATGCAGATCGCCAACCTGCCTGCCGCCCCCGAAGGGGCCGAGATCGCCTCGGTCGACGTGGTGATCCGCCTGCGGCGCAGCTGAAGCCTGGCACAAGGTGCGCTCTAAGCGCATCCTTCATCTCTCTTGCATCTTTCGCCGCACCCCGGTCTGATCCGGCACAACCAAAGACGGAGCCCCCATGCACGCCATCACCTATACCAAGTTTGGCGCCGCCGCCGATGTGCTTGTGCTGCGCGAGATGCCCACACCGCACCCGGCCAGCGGCGAAGTGCTGGTGCGGCTGCATGTCTCCGGCGTCAACCCGTCCGACGTCAAGGCCCGCGCCGGCTCGCGCCCCGGGGTGACAGAGCCGCCGTTCCCGCTGATCATCCCGCATTCCGATGGCGCCGGCGTGATCGAGGCAGTGGGCGAGGGTGTCGCCGACGCGCGCCTCGGCGAGCGTGTCTGGATCTGGAACGGCCAGTGGCAGCGCCCGCACGGCACCGCCGCGAGCCATATCGCCTTGCCCGCCGATCAGGCCGTGCCCCTGCCCGAGGGTGTCAGCTTCGAGACCGGTGCCACCCTGGGCATTCCGGCACTGACCGCGGCGCAGACCGTGTTCGGCGGTGGGCCGGTGGAAGGCCAGACCATCCTGGTCTCCGGCGGTGGCGGCTCGGTCGGCCATCTGGCTATCCAGCTGGCGCGGTGGGGCGGTGCCAAGGTGATTGCCACGGCCTCGCCCGGCACCTCGGAGAGACACAGCCTTCAGGCCGGCGCCTCTGCCGTGGTCGACTACCGCGCGGCGAACCTGGCCGAAGCGCTTCTCGAGGCCAATCAGGGCCGCCCATTCGACCGCGCCATCGAGTGCGAGTTCGGCCGCAACATCGCCACGCTGGCCGCGGTCATGGCGCCGCTATCCACTGTCGCCGCCTATGGTTCCGCCGCCGAGATGACGCCAAAGCTCGATTTCGGGCCGCTGCTGTTCAAGGCGCTCAAGATCGACATATCGCTGATCTACATTCTGCCGCTTGCCGAGCGCAGCGAACGTATCGCTCAGATCCATGCCGCACTCGGCGAAGGTGCCCTCACCTCGCGCATCCATGCCGCCTATCCGCTGGCGCAATGCGCTCTGGCGCACCAGGCGGTCGAGCGCGCCGGACGCCATGGCGCCATCCTGCTCAACTGCGCCTGATCCATCTCTTCCTCTGATCGGAAATATCCCGGCGTGTGGGGCAGCGCCCCACTGCTGTCCTCGCCCCGGGTAGCGCCGAACGACAGGGGAAGTTCACTTTTCTTCCTGCATCACCTTGGCACGCCGCGCCGCAGCGCCGTCGATATAGCCCTCGGCATCGCCGAAATCCACGAAATCGGCATAATGCGGATGTGGATCCTTTACCCCACCTGCATGTTTGATCGGGCACCAGTAGGCTTCGGTGCGCCCGGCCACCTCGCGCACATGGGCGATCACGCCGTTGCAATAGCCGCAATAGACGCAATTGAGCTTCTGCAGGGCGTTGAGATAGGCCAGCTTGTGCCGATCGATGCGGATATGCGCGCGGCGTGGCACCTTCGGAATGCCGTAGACCGGGAAACACACTGCCTGATAGACCCAGACAAACAGATCGAGCAGCGCAAAGGGCACGATCAGCGCATAGATCACCGGCGCCGTCAGAACCACCAGCGGCCGCGTGGCCTTGAGGAATTCCAGCAGGCGAACGCGTGCGCGCCGGTGCGCCAGCAACGCCTCGCGTTCAAATACCACCTTGTTGTTTTCGAGCCGGTAGCGGAAGGCAGCGCGGCGCCGGGCGATTTCCGCCTCCAGTTCATCCTGAAGCGTGCGAATCCGTGCAATGATCGTGTCGATGGCAGACATGGGGCAGCCCTCCGGAGTGTTTGCCACACATCTTACCACGACTGGCGCTGGTTTGGTGCACGGCGCGAAACAGGGCGCGAAACCGCAATCGCGCCGGCGCCCCGTCCGCGTCAGCCTCAGCCGATCGAGATCAGCTCGACATCGAAACTCAGATCCTTGCCCGCCAGCGGGTGATTGGCATCGAGCACCACATGGGTCTCGGTCACTTCGAAAATGGTCAGGGTCATCACCTGGCCTTCCTCGTTATGGGCATGCACCTGTGTGCCCAGTTCCATAGGCACTTCTTCGGGGAGATCTTCGCGCGGCACCGCTCTGCGCGCTTCGGGCAGGACCGGGCCATAGGCCTGCTCGGCAGGCACTTCCACCACCCGAGTGTCGCCCACGCTCATGCCTTCCATGCCCAGTTCGAGTCCGGGAATGATCTGGCCCTCGCCATAGGTGAACTCCAGCGGATCGCGGTCCTTGCTGGAATCGAACACGCTGCCATCACTCAATGTGCCGGTGTAATGGATGCGCACGGTATCGCCTTTCTTGATCTCAGCCATTTTCGCGGCCTCCTTTGCTTTGTGCGCACGGTCTCGCGCGCCGGGGAATAAAGCCCCGAACCTAACGGCCCGCGCCGGGGGTTGCAAACCGCTCGCGGCCAATGTGAAACCGGCCGCCCGCGACATTTCCGCGCTTTTGCCCCTTCCCCCCGGCTCGGCCACATGCCACCTTGCGCCCCGGCAACAGGGGGAGAGCCGAATGCCCATCACCACCGCTGTCTTTGACGCCTACGGCACGCTCTTCGATGTCGCCGCAGCCGCGCGCGAAGCCGCCGCCGAGCCCGACGCCGGGGCGCTCAATGAGGTCTGGCCGACATTGGCTGCCAATTGGCGCACCAAACAGCTGCAATATACCTGGCTGCGCGCTGTCACCGGCGATCACACCGATTTCTGGAGCGTGACCGAGGACGGGCTCGATTGGGCGCTTGAGGCATGTGGACTGAGCGACGACATTGCCCTGCGCGCCCGGCTGCTACAGCTCTACTGGGAGCTATCGGCCTATCCGGAGGTGCCCGCCATGCTCGCTGCGCTCAAGGCGCAAGGGCTGACCACCGCGATCCTGTCCAACGGCTCGCCCGAGATGCTCGACGGCGCGGTCAGATCAGCCGGGATCGGGGCGTTGCTCGACGATGTGCTCTCGGTGCAATCGGTCGGCATCTTCAAGCCCGCCGCCGCGGTTTACGAGCTTGTTCCTGCCCGCTTCGTTTGCGCTCGCGACGAAGTTCTGTTCGTGTCCTCCAACGGCTGGGATGCCGCCTCGGCCTCAGCGTTCGGCTTCACCACCGCCTGGGTCAATCGCGCCGGTGAACCGGTCGACCGGTTGCCAGGCAGGCCGCACCACATCCTGCCCGATCTTGCATCCATCCCCGACCTGACAGGCGCCTGACATGCCAACTTTCCAAAGCTCCGACGGCATCAGGTTGCACTACACCGATGAAGGCAAAGGCACGCCGCTGCTCTGCCTTGCAGGCCTCACCCGCGACGGGCGCGATTTCGATTTCGTCGCCCCGCATCTGCCCGATTGCAGGCTGATCCGGCTCGACTATCGCGGCCGAGGGCAATCGCAATGGGCCGATCCTGCCAGTTATGCGATCCCGGTCGAGGCGCGTGATGCGCTCGAACTGCTCGATCATCTGGGCCTGGAAAAAGCCGCCGTTCTCGGCACCTCGCGCGGCGGCATGATCGCCATGACCCTGGCGGCGATGGCGCGTGACCGGCTCATTGGCGTGGCGCTCAACGATGTCGGCCCCGAGATCGACCCGACCGGGCTGGAAAACATCTATACCTATATCGGGCGCAACCCGTCGCACCGGACCCGCGAGGCGCTGCTGACGATCTGGCCCGAGGTGATCCACGGCTTTGCCAACGTGCCGACCAGCCGGTTTCGCGAGGAGATCGCCCGGCTTTACGACGAGACCCCCGAAGGGCTGAAGATCACCTACGACCCCGCCTTGCGCGAGGCGGTTCTGGCCGGCAAGGACGTGCCGCTGCCCGATCTCTGGCCGCTGTTTGATGCCCTCGCCGGCCTGCCGCTTTGTGCGCTGCGCGGTGCCGGCTCCAACATCCTGATGCAAAGCACGTTCGGCGAAATGCAGCGCCGCCGCCCCGACATGATCGCCGCCATCATCCCCGATCGCGGCCATATCCCCTATCTCGACGAACCCGAGAGCCTCGCGGCGCTGAACAAATGGTTGGCAATACTATGAATATCGACATGATCCGCGCCGCTGCCAAACGGCTCGAAGGCCGCGCCCGACGCACGCCGCTCTTGTCCTCGCCGTTTCTTGACGAGATCGCCGGGCGGCGGCTTTTCGTGAAGCCCGAATGCCTGCAACACACCGGCAGCTTCAAGTTTCGCGGCGGCTGGTCGGCGCTCTCCGCGCTCGATACCGAGACCCGCGCCCGCGGGGTCATCGCGTTCTCTTCGGGCAATCATGCCCAGGGCGTGGCCCATGCCGCCGGCCTGCATGGCGTGCCGTCGGTCATCGTGATGCCGTCCGACGCTCCCAAGCTGAAGATCGACAACACCCGCGCGCTCGGCGCCGAGGTCGTTCTCTATGACCGCGCCAGCGAAGATCGCGACGCCATCGGCGCCCGGCTGGCCGGTGAGCGCGGCCTCACCCTGATCAAACCCTATGACGAACCGCAGGTGATCGCGGGGCAAGGCACTTGCGGGCTTGAAATCGCGGCGCAGGCTGCCGAAGAAGGCATCACGCAGGCCGACGTTCTGATCAATTGCGGCGGCGGCGGGCTGACCTCGGGCATCGCGCTGGCGCTCGAAGCCGATGCGCCGGGCCTGCGCGCCCGTCCCTGCGAACCCGAGGAATTCGACGACGTCACCCGCTCGCTCGCCTCCGGGAAGATCGAGCGTAACGCGCGCCTCTCCGGCTCGCTCTGCGATGCCATCATCACGCCCGCGCCGGGACAACTCACCTTTCCGATCATGGTGCGGCTCTGCGGCCCCGGTATCGTGGTCAGCGAGGAGCAGGCGCTGCACGCCATGGCGCTGGCCTTTTTGCGCCTCAAGATCGTGCTGGAACCCGGCGGCGCGGTCTCTCTGGCCGCCGCCCTGTTCCACTCCGAGCAGATCGCAACCGACAGTGTGATCGCGGTCGCCACCGGCGGCAATGTCGACGCCGAGATATTCACCCGCGCCCTGACGGACTTCGGTGCGGCGTAGAAAAGAGATTTGATGCCTCCGGCGGGGATATTTCCGGTCAGAGGAAGCCCAAGCCCTCTGCGCATTTCAGCTTTCTCCAAATACTCCCCGCGGAGCGTCCGACTGGTGCCAGATTCTCTGACCATGTTTTTTTTGGGTTGGCGATGCCCGCGCGCTGCGGCTGCCGGGTAGGGAATTCCTGACTGGCGGCACGCAGGCCACCGCGGCAGACTTTGAGCCATAGATCGCAGCAATTTTCATAGATCGGCGGAGTGTTTACCTCTCCTGTTTCAGGACCAGTGCCGCCAGGATTTCCAATGGATGCAGACGTAATCAAGACCTATGGCTTCGTTGTGCTCGCCGCACTCGGTTATGCGGTGGCGACGATCGGGATGAAGCTGGCTTCGGGCAACTGGACCCTGCTGGCCTTTGCTCTTCTCATCTTCGGTTTTTATGCTGCCACGCAGTCCGAAGTGATCCTGATGCGCCAGGTCGATCTCGGCGTACTCTATCTTTTCATCATCGCGGTCGAAACGCTCGTGGTGCTGACCTATGCCTGGCTGATCGGCGAAGGGCTGGGCCCGCGCGACGCGCTGGGCGGGCTTATGGTGCTGGCCGGGTTGGCGGTAATCTCGCATTGAGCGCTCGGCGGGCCTCTTTCATCGGCTGACCGGCCCTGTCTCGCTGCAAAATGCAGCCGTTGAGGATCCGGGTGACATTCGCTAAACCGCTCCAGACCCCGCCCCTTGGGAGAGCCCGTCATGCGAATGGCCGAACTCGACGATGTCACGCTGCACTACCGGCTGGATGGGCCCGAAGACGGTCCGGCGCTGGTCTTCGCCAATTCGCTGGGCACCGATCTGCGGCTCTGGGACGCGCTGATCGCATATCTGCCGCCGGGTCTGCGCCTGCTGCGCTATGACCTGCGCGGACATGGTCTGTCATCCTGCCCACCCGGCCCCTACGGGATGGGCGCGCTGGTGCGCGATGCCGAAGCCCTGCTCGACCAGTTGAAAATCCGTGATTGCGTCTTCGTCGGCCTTTCGATCGGCGGCATGGTGGCGCAGGGACTGGCGGTCAAGCGGCTCGATCTGGTGCGCGGGCTGGTGCTGTCGAACACCGCCGCCAGGATTGGCCTGCCCGCGATGTGGCAGGAGCGCATCGCCATGGCGCGCGCCGGTGGAATCGAGGCGCTCGCGGATGCCACGATGGAACGCTGGTTTTCGCGCGCCTTTCGCGCCACGCCCGAGTGCCAGGCCTGGCGCAACATGCTGACCCGGCAGCCGCTGGAGGGCTATCTCGGCTGCATGGCGGCCATATCCGGCACTGATTTCTTCACCCCGACATCGGGCCTGCGCCTGCCCACCCTCGGCATCGCGGGCAGCGAGGACGGCGCCACACCGCCCGATCTGGTGCGCGAAACCGTGGGCCTCATCCCCGGTTCGACATTTCAGCTGATGCGCCGCGTCGGCCACCTGCCCTGCGTGGAGAACCCGGCCGAGTACGGCGCCGTCCTCAGCCGATTTCTCGCTGCCATCGGCCATGTCTGATGCTGCGCCGACGCGAATGGCGCCAGGCGGCGCGCGCATCTCGTCGCATTGCCAATTGCTTTCCCTAACGTCATGATCGCGGCGAACAGCTTCGACAAAACGGGGCCTCGATGGCCGATTTCCTGCTTATTCACGGCTCTTGCCACGGCGCCTGGTGCTGGCGTGACCTGATTCCAGAACTTGCCGCGCTGGGCCATACCGCCCGCGCCATCGACCTTCCCGGCCATGGCGGCGATCTCACGCCGATCCCCGAAATCACGCTGCAATCCTACGCCGATGCGATTTTGGCCGCGATCCGCAAACCGGTTGTTCTTGTCGGTCATTCGATGGCCGGCTATCCAATCTCGCTGGCCGCCGAAATGGCGCCGGAAAAGATCGTCCGGCTGATCTATCTCTGTGCCTATGTGCCCGCGCCTGGCCTGTCGCTGGCGGAAATGCGCAAGCTTGCGCCGCGTCAGCCGCTGATGCAGGCGGTGGTGCGCTCGTCCGATGGGCAGAGTTTCCGCATCGACCCGGCCCAGACCGAGGCGGTGTTCTATCACGATTGCCCGAAAGGCACCGCCACCTATGCCAACACAAGGCTCAGCGCCCAGGCCGTGCGGCCTCAGGAGACGCCTTGCGATCTCGGGGCGCGCTACAGCTCGGTCGCGCGCAGCTATATCCGCTGCACCGACGATCGCACGATCCCGCCGGAATACCAGCTGACGATGACCGCAGACTGGCCGGCGCAAGATGTCCATGCGCTCGACACCGGCCATTCGCCGTTTTTCGCCAATCCGAAGGGGCTTGCGGGTTTGTTGAGCCGCATCATCGGGTAAAGCCCCTTGCAGTTTTCTTGAACCAGGCAAATCGGAAAAACGCCCACGCCGTTTCGAGCCTGCAGGCTTTTAACATCCGATCCGTGCGCCGGATCAAATACAGAACGCTTCAGGAAATACCCGATCTGCCCCAAGGTCACTTGCGGCTTGCGCTTTTCGCGCCGCTGCCGCAGGGCTATCTCCACCCATCTATGCAATCGTTCACGGACCTTACATGTCTTCCCGCCTGCCCGTTCTTTTCATCGTGATCACCGTGACGATCGACGCCATGGGCGTCGGGCTTATCATGCCGGTCATGCCGGCGCTGATCGCCGAGATCGAAGGCGGCTCGGTGGCGCAGGCGGCTGTCTGGGGCGGCATCCTGTCGACCGCCTTCGCGGTGATGCAGTTCCTTTTCGGGCCATTTCTGGGCGCGCTCTCGGATCGCTTCGGGCGCCGCCCGGTGCTGTTGATCTCGCTTGTGGCGATGGCGGCGGATTATGCCGTGATGGCGATTGCGCAGTCGATGTGGCTGCTTCTGGTGATGCGGGTGATCGGCGGCGTCACGGCGGCGACCCACGCCACCGCCAATGCCTACATGGCCGACATATCCGCCCCGCATGAAAAGGCGGCGCGCTTCGGGCTGGTGGCGGCAGGGTTCGGCATCGGCTTTGTTCTGGGGCCGGTGCTGGGCGGTGTGCTGGCCGAATATGGCACCCGCGCGCCGTTCTGGGCGGCGGCGGCGCTGGCGCTGGCCAATGCCGCTTTCGGCCTCATCGTGCTGCGCGAAACCGTGACCGACAGGATCCGCCGCCGTTTCGATCTCAGGCGCGCCAATCCGTTCGGCGCGCTGCGCGCCGTCACCCGGCTGGCAGGCCTGCGCGGGCTGATCGCGGTCTATTTCCTGTTCCAGATCGCCACCATGGTCTATCCCGCGATCTGGGCCTATTTCCTGACCGAGAAATTCGCCTGGAGCGAGGCAATGATCGGCTTTTCGCTGGGTTTTTACGGCGCCTTCTATGCGCTGGTGATGGCCTTCGGGGTGCGCCCGGCCATCGCCCGCTTCGGCGAACGCGGTACGGTGATTGCGGGCTTGTGGATCGAGTTCGGCTCGCTGGTGTTCCTCGCCTTCGTCGGCAGCCCGATCCTGCTGCTCAGCTTCATTCCGGTGGCGGCGCTCGGCTCGCTTTCGCTGCCGGCGTTGCAGGCGGCGATGTCGCGCGCCGTGAGCGACGATGCCCAGGGCGAATTGCAGGGGGTTCTGGCCTCGGTCACATCGCTGGCGATGATCCTGGCTCCGCTGGCGATGACCCAGACTTTCGCGGTGTTTACCCGGGCCGACGCGCCGGTCTATCTGCCGGGGGCGCCATTCCTGCTGGCGGCCCTCCTGATGCTGGCCTGTCTCTGGGTGTTTGTGCGCAATTCCGCTTCGTCAAACAGCTGAGGCGCACGCGTTTCCCCCTTGCACCGAACCGGTGTCACGTCGCAGTTTGGCGTCAACAACTTCGGGAACAGGGAGTGCCCGCCATGAGAGCCATCAAAGCCGCCGTCTGCCATGCCTTCGGCGAACCGCTCAGCATCGAAACCGTGAACCTGCGCGCGCCCGGGCTTGGCGAGGTCGAGGTGACGCTCGATGCGGTTGCGATTTGCCATTCCGACATTTCCTATGCCGAGGGGATCTGGGGCGGCTCGCTTCCTGCGGTCTATGGCCACGAGGCGGCGGGCAAGGTCTCGGGCGTGGGCGACGGCGTGCGCGATTTCGCGGTGGGAGACGATGTGCTGGTCACGCTGATCCGCGCCTGCGGCACCTGCCCGTCCTGCGCCAGCGGCAAGCCGACGATCTGCGAAACGCCCTATGATGGCGATGCCGGGCCGCTGGCGATGCCCGATGGCAGCAAGCTGCACCAGGCGATGGCCTGTGGCGGCTTTGCCGAAGCCGTGGTGGTGGATCAGTCGCAACTGGTGCATCTTCCCGCCGATATGGAAAAGGACGTGGCATCCCTGCTCTCCTGCGGGGTGATCACAGGGGTTGGCGCCGTGGTCAACGCCGCTGGCCTGCGCGCCGGTCAGGATGTTGTGGTGATCGGTGCCGGCGGGGTCGGGCTCAACGCGATCCAGGGCGCGCGGATCGCCGGCGCGCGCCGGATCGTCGCGGTCGACATGAGCGCAGAGAAGCTCGACGACGCGATCGAGTTCGGCGCCACCGATGGCGTGCTGGCGACCGGCAAGACTCCCTGGCGCCACGCGATCAAGGCAATGGGGCGCGGTGCCGACGCGGTGTTTGTCACCGTCGGCGCGATCCAGGCCTATGACGAGGCGCCGCGCTATCTCGCCCGGGGCGGCAAGGTTCTGATGGTGGGGATGCCGCATTCCGACGCCGTCTCGACCTATTCGCCGGTGATGATGGCGGCGGTCGGTCAGGGCATGATCGGCACCAAGATGGGCGACGCGGTGATCCGGCGCGACATTCCCTGGATGATCGACCTCTACCAGCAGGGGCGGCTGAAGCTCGACGAATTGATCTCGAACCGCTGGCGGCTTGACCAGATCAACGAGGCGATTGCCGACACCAGATCGGGCGCGGCGCGGCGCAACGTGATCCTGTTTTGAGCCTCGCCGGGCACAAAGCGATCAATTGGGATCGCCAAACGCCCCGTCCCAGCCATATCCGACAATGCTGCATTCCTCGCCTCCGAGCTTTCTGTAAAGCGACCGGGCGGGAATGTTTTCAGGCTCGGTCCCCAGCCAGATTCCGTTACAGCCACGCGCCCGCGCCCGTTCGATCAATGCCCGGCTGACGGCTGTTGCATAGCCTTTTCGCCGGTGGCTTTCGCGGGTGCTGACCTCGTTGATGAACATCGACGGCTGCTTGTCAGGATGCAAAAGGATGCAGCCAGACGCAAAGGCGACAATCGCGCCTTCATCCAGCGCCACGGCAATCTCATGCAGCGTACTGTCCAGAAATGCCTGCGCCTGTTCGGAATCTATGCGATTGTCAAAAACTCCGTCCTCGACAGCCAGCAAAAGCGCGATATCCTGTGCGTCCAACAGTCTGATATCCATTTCCACCTCCCGCGAAAGATCTGCCCATGAAACTTGCCGATCTCGACGTGATTGTCACGGCTCCACCAGCCCCCGGCTGGGGCGGGCGCTACTGGATCCTGGTGAAGCTGACCACCGACAGCGGGATTGTCGGCTGGGGCGAATGCTATGCCTCTTCCGTGGGCCCCACCGCGATGAAGGCGGTGATCGAGGATGTCTTTGGCCGCCACATGGCGGGCGAAAACCCCGAGAATATCGAGCTGATGTTCCGCCGTGCCTATTCCAGCGGCTTCACCCAGCGCCCCGATCTCACGGTGATGGGCGCTTTCTCCGGCCTCGAAATCGCCTGCTGGGACATCCTTGGCAAGCACCGCGAGCGCCCGGTACATGCCCTGCTGGGTGGCAGGATGAACCAGCGCATCCGCGCCTATACCTATCTCTACCCGCTGCCCGATCAGGACATGGACACGTTCTGGACCGATGCGGATGCCGCTGCCGTTTCTGCGGCTGCCATGGTCGAAAAAGGCTACACGGCCGTCAAGTTTGATCCGGCTGGCCCCTATACGCTGCGCGGCGGCCACATGCCCGCGATGTCCGATATCGACACCTCGGTGAAGTTCTGCAAGGCGATCCGCGAGGCTGTCGGCGCGCGCGCCGACCTCCTGTTCGGCACCCATGGCCAATTCAGCACCGCCGGCGCGATCCGTCTGGGCCAGGCGATCGAGCCCTACTCGCCGCTCTGGTTCGAAGAGCCGACTCCGCCCGACAATATCGAGGACATGGCCCGCGTTGCGCGCAATGTGCGCATCCCGGTGGCGACCGGCGAGCGGATGACGACCAAGGCCGAATTCGCCGCCGTGCTGCGCGCCGGGGCCGCCGAGATCCTCCAGCCTGCGTTGGGCCGGGCCGGCGGCATCTGGGAGATGAAGAAGGTCGCCGCCATCGCCGAAGTATTCAACGCCCAGCTGGCGCCGCATCTTTATGCCGGACCGATCGAATGGGCGGCCAATATCCAGCTTGCGGCGTCGATCCCCAACATCCTCTTGCTCGAAAGCATCGAGACCCCGTTTCACAACGACCTGATCAAAGGCACGATCACGGTGGAAAACGGCTTCGTCACCCCGCCCGACGCACCCGGCCTCGGCATCGAGGTCGACGAGGCGCTGGCCCGCGCCCATCCCTATTCCGGCGACGGACTGCACCTGCAAATGCAGGAAGACCCTTGCGATTATCAGAACGGCAACAATTTCCAGGGCGGCGCACCGGCGACCCGAGATTGATCCCGAGGCTTTCGCGGATTCGGGCAGCCAGACCCGGGTCAGTGCACTAAATCTCGCCAAGCCGCGCGCCATATGCTAATCTTCGCATGGATCAAGACGAGGACATTTGCGTTGGACCTGAACACCCCCCCTGCCCAACCCGAGGAAATGGCCCGCAGCGCGGCCAGTGCCGCCGCCTATCTCAAGACGCTGGCCCATGAGGGGCGGCTGATGATCCTGTGTCATCTCGGCTCGGGCGAGAAATCGGTGGGCGAGTTGGAAAACCTGCTGGATATCCGCCAGGCCGCGGTCAGTCAGATGCTGGCACGGTTGCGCGAGGAAGGGCTGGTCTCGACCCGCCGCGACGGCAAGACGGTCTATTACAGCCTTGCCGACGAGAGCACCTATGAGGTGATCTCGCTGCTCTACCGGCTGTTTTGCAGCCCCGAGGGGAACCGCCCGGGCGACCCGATCGCCTGTACCTGACGATCCTGACGCTGGCTGCAAAAGCCGTGCCTCGCGCGTGGCTCGGGTGCGGCGCCTTTTCGCAAGTCAGTCAGTCAAGGGCTTGAACTTGCAGGTGAAATGGCGCATCAGGTTTGGCTCCCAGGTGATACGATAACCGCGCAGACTGTCCTTCATTGCCGCCAGTTCGGCGAACACTTCGACCAGGTAATCGGCATGGCTCTGGGTATAGGTGCGGCGCGGAAAGGCGAGCCGCACCAGATCCATCGCCGCGGGTGTTTCGCTGCCATCGGGGTGGCGTCCGAACATCACCGTGCCGATCTCGCAGCCGCGAATGCCGCCCAGCTCATAAAGCGCCACCGCCACCGCCTGACCGGGATAATGGAGCGGATCGACATGACCGAGCCAGGCGCGCGCGTCGATGAACACCGCGTGGCCGCCCGCCGGTTTGACAACCGGCACGCCCAGCGCGTCGAGCCGCTCGACGACATAGGCGTTGGTGCGGATGCGATAGCGCAGGTAGTCCTCGTCGACGATTTCGCTGAGCCCTTGCGCCAGCGCCTCGAGATCGCGGCCCGCCATGCCGCCATAGGTCGGAAAGCCTTCGGTGCGGATCAGGTGGGCGCGGGCGGTTTCGGCCATGGCGTCATCATTCAGCGCCAGCCAGCCGCCGATATTGCCGAACCCATCCTTCTTGGCACTCATCGTCATGCCATCGGCATCGGCAAAGCAATCGCGCACGATGTCGGGGATCGAGCGCGCGCTCTGCCCGGCCTCGCGGGTCTTGATGAACCAGGCGTTTTCGGCAAAACGGCAGCCGTCGATGATGAAAGGCTTGCCGTGCGCCCGCGCCATCGCCGCAACCGCCCGGATGTTTTCCAGGCTCACCGGCTGGCCGCCGCCGGCATTGTTGGTGATGGTCAGCATCACGCAGGGCACCGCATCGCCATGGGCCTCGAGGTAGGCTTCGAGCTTCTCGAGATCCATGTTGCCCTTGAACGGATGCTCCGATTTCGGATCGCGGCCTTCGGCGATCACCAGATCGGCGGCCTCGGCGCCCGAAGCTTCGATATTGCCGCGCGTGGTGTCGAAATGGGTGTTGTTGGGAATCCGCCGCCCTTCGCCGCCAAGGATCGAGAACAGGATCGCTTCTGCGGCGCGGCCCTGATGCACCGGGATCACATGGGCAAACGGCATCAGGTTCTTCACCGCCGCCTCGAAGCGATAGAACGAGGGCGATCCGGCATAACTCTCATCGCCGCGCATCACCGCGGCCCATTGCGCCGAACTCATCGCGCCGGTGCCGCTGTCGGTCAAGAGGTCGATCATCACATCGTCGGAGTGCAGCGCGAATAGGTTGTAATCCGCCTTGCGAATCAATGCCTTGCGCTCGTCGCGCGTGGTCATGCGGATAGGCTCGACCGATTTGATGCGGAAAGGCTCGAAAATGGTGGTCATCAGGGGCTCCTGTGGGACAGCCCCTTTCGACATCGTGGCAACTCTTTTACACGACAGGGGCCAGCGCCGCGGTTGTCCGATGCCCGGACCGCGCTCAGCGCCCTTGAAGTTGCGCCCCGTTTGTTACACCCGCAACGGTTTTCGTCAAGTCCTGCCAATGGCAGATCAGCGCGGCAGAACCGCCGTCGCCTCGATTTCCAGAAGCGCGCCTTCCTCGACCAGCCCGGCGATCACCACCAGGCTCATCGCCGGGAAGTTGCGCCCCATCACCTTGCGGTAGGTTTCGCCGACCTGGCGCTGCTTGGCCATGTATTCCTGTTTGTCGGTCACGAACCAGGTCAGGCGGGTAATGTCGGCGGCGCTGCCGCCGGCGGCTTCGACCACGGCCAGGATATTCTTCAGCACCTGCTCCATCTGGCCGATGAAATCATGGGCCTCGAAGACCTGATCGGCGTTCCAGCCGACCTGACCCCCGACATAAAGCGTGCCGTCCGCGCTCAGCACGCCGTTGGCATAGCCCTTGGCCGGGGCCCAGCCCTCGGGGTGAATGATCTTGTTAGGCATGTGAAACGCTCCTCGTTATGTCCTTGGGTGCAGGCTGCACAGGGTCTTCATCGCATTGGAAGCCGGGCCAGGGCATCCGCTCCGGCCCGGCCAAAGCCCGGGTTTCAACCGGCGTGATAGGGCGGCGCCGAGGCCAGAAACGAGCCATAGGCATCGGCATTGGGATAGGAGAACTGCTCGGCCAGCGGGTTTGACCGTTTGCGCTTTTTCGCTCCTATATCCGCCAGAAGCTCGTCGAAATGCTTGAAGTGGAACGGCGCCGAACACAGCCCGCCATAGACCTGCGCCGCCGGGCGTTCCTTGCGGCGCCAGTTCAGCATCATCTCGATATTGTCGCGCATCTCGGCGTCGCTCGGCTGGTGCGCCAGTTGGCCATCGGCGTAGCGGACCAGCCAGTTGGCGATCATCTCGGCCGACAGAACGGTGCAAAAGCTCGAATTGAAACCGACAAAGCCCATGTCGGGCAGATCCGGGTTCACCGACAGGCGATAGACCCGATATTGCCCATCCGGCTCGATCAGCCTGTCGCGATATTCCTGCGCCAGGTAAGGCACACCGAGCTTCCAGCCGACGGCGAGGATCGACAGGTCGCAGCCGATCTTCTCGCCGGTGCTCAGAACCACACTGTCGCCCTCGTAATGGTCATACGTTCCCTGGATCGGCCGGATGGCGCCGGATTTGAAGCCCTCGAACAGGCCCGGTGTCACGATCGGCAGCAAACACGACGCCTCCTTCTCGATCGGAGTGTCGGGCACCATGTTCCACTTTTTCAGCCCCAATTGCAGCTTGAGCAGCGTCTCGAGGCCGCGGAAATTGACCCAGACCAGAGGCTTCAGCGCCGCGGCGATCACCCGTTGCAGCGGCGACTTGCCCCATTGGTTGAACTGCTGCTCCTGCGCGCGCATGTAGAGCAGGCGCTTGAAATTGATGCCGCCGACGAAATACGGCACCCTCCAGACATTCTCGCGGTAGACCATGGTGACCTGGCTTGCGCCATTGCTGGCAGCGTTCACCGCCAGATCGGTGGCCGATTTCGACCCGCCCAGCACCACCACGCGCTTGCCGCGGGCGATCTCCGGGTCGGTATATTCCGACGAATGCATCACCTGCCCGCCCTGGGCGATGAATTCCTCCTGGCCGGGGTGGCTGATGATGTTCTTTTCAGAAAACTGCCCGGTGCAGATGGCGACGAAATCGAAATCCTCGCTCCGTTCGCGCCCCGCTTCCTCGATGGTCAGGGTCCAGCCCGGCTTTCCGTCGGCGCGCCGGTCCATCGCCTTGATATCGGTGTTGAGCCGAAACAACCGGGGCAGATCATGCTTGCGCGCATAGGCATGCAGATAGGCATGCACCTGCGGCCCCTTGGGCCATTCCGGATAGTCGTCGGGCATCGCCAGATCGGTGAAGCGATAGAGATCCTTGGGCGATTGGGTCTGCACCCCGGGATAGGAGCGCGACAATTCCCAGACCCCGCCGAAATCGTGGCTGCGCTCGAACCCGGTGACACGGTGACCGCGCTCATCAAAGGCCTTGGCGGCGGCGAGGCCCGAAACCCCGCCGCCGATGATGGCAACATTCTTGCGCCTGACCATCTCGCCCATCTCAGCCCTCCTCGGGCGGCGGCAGGAAATCGACCTCGTGCAGTGCCGACAACCGAACCAGCTCTGCCGGATCGGTCACGCCATCGAGAGCCGTGAACAGATCGAACAGCTTGCGCGACGGCGCCACGCCGAACACGCAGGTGGCGGATTTGCCAGAGCGGTTGAAGATGCCGTGGGCAATGCCGCGCGGCATGCGGATGGTATCTCCGGGGCCGGCCTTGTGGGTGCTGGGCGCGCCCTTGTCATGGCCGAATTCGACCTCGAGATTGCCCTCGAGCATGATGATCCATTCATCCTGGGTCGGGTGGATATGCGGCGGCACAAAGGTCTCTGCCGGGATGTCGGCATGCCAGATGAAGGCATTGTCGCTGTGCAGCTTGGGCGTGTAGGTGTGGCCCACCACGTTCCAGGCCTTGCCGCCCTTGGCCTCTTTCGGGCCGGTGATTCCGGGTGTTTCTTCCATGTCTTTCTCCTCCGATGTTGATCTTGGGTAGGGATGTGACCGCCATTTCAGACTTGCGGGCGGATTGGCGGTTTTCTTTTTGTTGTCATCACATTGTTGCCGCCTGCGGGGCCGCGCCGATGCCGTCGCACACGCTTTGCGGCCATGGCTCCGGGCCGGTCTTTGCATTGATGTGAACCAGTACGGATTGCGCCGCAAACCGAAGCTGGCCGTCACACTCCGCACGAAGCTCAAGCGCCATGCTGGTGGTTCCGAGGCGGATGCAATCGAGATGGATGTGCAGAACGTCGCCAAGTCGGCAAGGCGCCTTGAACTGGGTGTTGATCTCGGCGGTCGGGATGCCATGCTCGGGATGCATGATCGCAAAGGGATAGGCCAACTCGTCTTCGAAAAACGCCTCGACCGTGTCGTTGATCATCTCGAAAAAGCGCGGATAGAAAACGATCCCTGCCGCGTCGCAATGGCGAAACTTGACCTTCTGCGTGAATGTGAAGCTCATGATACGCTGCTCCCGAACCGCGGGAAGCGAAGAAATATGTCAATCTTGTCCATCGGTCGTTCCTCAGTCCTGTCTCAGCTTGAATCGCTGGATCTTGCCGGTCGGGGTCTTGGGCAGAGCGTCGATGAACTTGACGCTGCGCGGATATTTGTAGGGCGCAATGGTATCTTTCACGTGGTCCTGCAGTTTTTTCACCGTGGTCGCGTCAGCCGCCCAGCCCTCGGCCAGCACGACATGGGCCTCGACGATATGGCCGCGGGCATCGTCCGGGGCGCCGATCACGCCGCATTCGACCACCGCGGCGTGCGACAGCAGCGCCGCTTCGACCTCGGGACCGGCAATGTTGTAACCTGCCGACACGATCATGTCGTCGTTGCGGGCGGCGAAATGCAGATAGCCATCCTCGTCCTGGGAAAAGCTGTCGCCGGTGATGTTCCAGCCATCCTGCACGTAGTCGCGCTGGCGCGCATCCGCGAGATAGCGGCACCCGGTCGGCCCGCGCACCGCCAGCCGCCCGACCTCGCCGCGCGGCACCTCGCGGCCATTTGCGTCGATGATCTTCACCTCGTAGCCGGTCACCGGTTTGCCGGTACAGGCCGGGCGGTGATCGTCGAACCGGTTGGTGATGAAGATATGCAGCATCTCGGTGGCGCCGATCCCGTCGAGCATCGGTTTGCCGGTCTTCTCCATCCATTCGGCGTAAACCGGCGCGGGCAGGGTTTCGCCCGCCGAAACGGCTGCGCGCAGGCTCGAGAGGTCGGCGCCTTCTTCCATCGCCCGCATCATCGCGCGATAGGCGGTCGGCGCGGTGAAACAGACCGTGGCCTTGTAAGTCTCGATGATCTCGATCAGGTTTGGCGGCGTCGCCTGTTCCAGCAGCGCCGCGGTCGCGCCGAAGCGCAGCGGGAAGATCGCGAGGCCGCCCAGGCCGAATGTGAAGGCCAGGGGTGGCGAGCCGATGAACACGTCCTCGGGCACAACGTCGAGCACCTCTCGGGCATAGCCATCGGCGATGATCAGCAGGTCGCGGTGAAAATGCATCGTCGCCTTCGGATCGCCGGTGGTTCCCGAGGTGAAACCCAGTAGCGCCACATCGTCGCGCCCGGTCTTGACCGAGTCGAACCGCACCGATTTCTGCAGCGCGATCCGGTCGAGCTCGGCATCGTGGTTCGAGGTGCCGTCAAACCCCACCACGCTCTTGAGAAACCGGCTCTGCTTGGCGCAAGCCACGATATCGTCCATCAGCCGCGTGTCGCAGAGTGCATGGGTGATCTCGGCCTTGTTCACAATCGCAGCAAGCTCGCCCGCGCGCAGCATCGGCATGGTATTGACCACAACCGCACCCGCCTTCGTCGCCGCCAGCCAACAGGCCACCATCGCCGGATTGTTGGCCGAGCGGATCAGCACCCGGTTGCCCGGTTTCACCCCGAGATCCTCGACCAGCGCATGGGCCAGCCGGTTGGTCCAGTCGGACAGCTCCTTGTAGGTTCGCTGCCGCCCGTTGCCGATCAGCGCGGTGTGGTCGCCAAAGCCCTTGGCCACCATCGCATCGGTCAGCTCGACCCCGGCGTTGAGCCGCTCGGGATAGTCGAACCCGTCGAGCAGGAAATCGGGCCATTGGTCCTTCGGCGGCAGGTTGTCGCGTGCAAAGGTATCGCTATGCGCACTTGGTCCCAGCATCATCTTGCTCCCTGAAATGCGCCCATCGTCTGGCGCGCTATGACCACACGCTGCACGTCCGATGCGCCCTCGTAAATCCGCAATGCCCGGATATCGCGGTAGAGTTCTTCGACCTTCTGGCCGGATTTGACCCCGTCACCGCCATGCAGTTGCACCGCCCTGTCGATCACCAGCTGGGCCTGGTCGGTCGAGAAGAGCTTGGCCATCGCCGCCTCGCGGGTGACACGCGCCGCGCCCGAATCCTTGGCCCATGCCGCGCGGTAAACCAGCAGCGCCGCCGCATCCACATCCAGCGCCATGTCCGCGATATGCCCCTGCACCATCTGCAACTCAAACAGCGGCGCGCCTTGCACCATGCGCGTACTGACCCGACCCAACGCCTCGTCGAGCGCCCGGCGGGCAAAGCCGAGCGCCGCCGCCGCCACGGTCGAGCGGAACACGTCGAGCACCGACATCGCGATGCGAAAACCCTGCCCCGGCGCGCCCAGAAGGGCCGACTTGGGAATGCGGCAATCGCTGAAGCGCAAGGTCGCAAGCGGGTGCGGCGCGATGGTCTGCAACCGTTCGACCACCTCGAATCCCGGCAAACCCGCCGGCACGATGAAGGCGCTCAGCCCCTTGGCGCCCGGCCCCTCGCCGGTACGGGCGAACAGCGTGTAGACATCGGCGATGCCGCCGTTCGATATCCAGGTCTTCTCGCCGTTCAACACATAATCGTCGCCGTCCTCTGTCGCGCTCATGGTCGAATTGGCCACGTCAGAGCCCGATTGCGGCTCGGTCAACGCAAAGGCGGAAATCGCCGTCCCCGACCGGGTTTTCGGTAGCCATTCGGCCTTCTGCTCCGGCGTGCCGAACAGCGAGATCGCCCCGGTGCCCAGCCCCTGCATGGCAAAGGCGAAATCGGCCAGCCCGTCATGGCGCGCCAGGGTTTCGCGGATCAGGCACAGCGTGCGCACATCCAGCACCTCATCGCCCTCAGCCCCGGTCGGCTGCAACCAGCCATCGCGGCCCAGCGCACCGACCAGCGCACGACAGGCGGCATCGGTATCGCCATGATCGATTTTGCCAAGCTCGCGCGCCGCCCAACCGTCCAGCCGCTCGGCCAGCGCCTTGTGGCGCGGCTCGAAAAACGGCCAGTCCAGAAAACTCCGATCAGACATTCCTGCGCGCTCCCTCATTCATCTTGCAAAAAATATCCCCGCCGGAGGCTCCGGCCGCCCCCACTCAATCGCCCTCGAATACCGGGCGCTCCTTGGCGACAAACGCCTTGTAGGCCCGCTCGAAATCGCCGGTCTGCATACATATCGCCTGCGCCTGGGCTTCCGCCTCAATTGCCTGTTCGATCGACATCGACCATTCCTGCGCCAGCATGGTTTTGGTCATCATCTGTCCGAAATTCGGCCCCCGAACCAGCCGCACCGCCCACTCGCGCGCCTCGCCGTCCAGCGCCTCGGCATCGACCAGCTTGTTGTGAAAGCCCCAGGCCGCGCCCTCTTCGGCGCTCATTGCCCGCCCGGTATAGAGCAGCTCCGCCGCGCGCCCCTGGCCGATGATCCGCGGCAGGATCGCGCAAGCGCCCATGTCGCAGCCTGCCAGCCCGACACGGGTGAACAGAAACGCCACCTTGGCTTCGGGCGTGGCTATGCGCAGGTCCGACGCCATGGCGATGATCGCCCCAGCGCCGACGCATATCCCGTCAATCGCCGCAATCACGGGCACGCCGCAATTCACCATCGCCTTGACCAGATCGCCGGTCATCCGGGTGAAATTCAGCAGCTCCTTCATATTCATCTTCGTCAACGGGCCGATGATGTCATGCACATCCCCGCCCGAGGAGAAATTGCCGCCGTTGGAGGCAAACACCACCGCCTTGACCTCGTCGTCATAGACCAGGTCGCGAAACCAGTCGCGCAGCTCCGCGTAGCTTTCAAAGGTCAGCGGGTTCTTCCGGTCGGGCCGGTTCAGCGAGACCGTAGCGATCCCGTCCTCGATCCGGCACAAGAAATGTTTCACGTCGCTGCGCATCAGTTTTCCTTTTCCTCGATTGATTTCGCCACCTCGGCCAGCAGCGTTGAAAGCCGCTCGGCGCGCCCCTTGGGCACGTCCTTGAGCAATTGGTCGACCCAGCCCTCGTGGGCTTCAGCCTGGCGGGCGAATTCGGCACAGCCCTTTTCGGTCAGCCGCGCCAGCGAGGCTCTCCGATCCCCCGGCACTTTCTCGCGCACCACCAGCCCGTCTTCCACCAGACGGTCAATGATCCCGGTGACGTTGCCATTCGAGACCTTCAGCACCCCAGACAGCGCGCTCATCTTCATGCCATGCACATCGCGCGACAACGCCGCCATCACGTCAAACCGCGGCAGGGTCGAGCCGAATTCGACCCTGAGCCGCTCGCGCAGCTCGGTCTCGATATGGCGCGAGGCTTTCAGCAGCCGCAGCCACAGCCGCAGCCGCGCCTTGCTTTCGGCGGTCCCGGTTTCCGGGCGATGCTGCCGCGTCAGGCTCATGCGCGCTCCATCTCCGCTTCGCGGTCGGCCAGCCGCCAGGCCTGATCGCGCCCGGCTTCATAGGGAAGCGGCCAATGCGCATGGCGATCGCCGATGCGCGCCGCCTCATGCAGGCTCCAATAGGGATCGGCCAGGTGCGGCCGGCCCACCGCTACCAAATCGGCGCGTCCGGCCATCAGGATAGAATTGGCATGGTCGGCCTCATAGATATTGCCCACCGCCATGGTCGATATCCCCGCTTCGTTGCGGATCCGGTCGGAAAACGGCGTCTGGAACATGCGACCATAGACCGGCCGCGCCTCGGTCGAGGTCTGCCCGGCGGAAACGTCGATGATATCGGCCCCCGCCGCGCTGAACATCCGGGCGATTTCCACCGCTTCGTCCGGCGTCACACCAGCCTCGCCGACCCAGTCATTGGCCGAGATGCGCACCGACATTGGCTTGGCTTCGGGCCAGGCCGCGCGCATCGCGCTGAAAACTTCCAGCGGATAGCGCATTCGGTTTTCCAATGTCCCGCCATACGCATCCGTACGGACATTCGAAAGCGGCGAAATGAACGACGAGATCAGGTAACCATGCGCGGCGTGCAGCTCGATCATGTCGAAACCTGCGCGCCCGGCCATTTCGGCGGCGGCGACGAACTGATCGCGGATCTCGTCCATCTCGGCCCGGGTGATTTCGCGCGGCGTGGCATTGTTCTTCGACCACGGGATCGCCGACGCGCTGACGGTCTGCCAATTGCCGTTCGCCAGCGGTGCGTCCATCACTTCCCAGCCCAGCTGGGTCGAGCCCTTGCGCCCGGAATGGCCGATCTGGCTGCAGATTTTCGCCTGCGTCTCGCCATGCACGAATTCGACCAGCCGCCGCCACGCCGCCTCGTGCTCGGGCGCATAGAGCCCGGGGCAGCCCGGCGTGATCCGCCCCTCGGGGCTGACACAGGTCATCTCGGTATAGACCAGCCCGGCGCCGCCCTTGGCGCGCTCGCCATAGTGGATCAGGTGCCAATCGGTCGGGCAGCCATCCACCGCCTTGTATTGCGCCATCGGCGAGACGACGACGCGGTTCTTCAGCGCCATTTCGCGCAGCTTGAAAGGCGCGAACATCGGTGCGCGGGTGGGCGCGTCTTTCGGCGCCCCGGCCTGATCCATGAACCAGCGCTCGGCGCTTTCCAGCCATTCGGGATCGCGCAACCGCAAGTTTTCATGGGAAATCCGCTGCGACCGCGTCAGCAGCGAATAGTTGAACTGAACCGGGTCCATGTCGAGATAGCGTTCCACCTGCTCGAACCATTCCAGGGAGTTGCGCGCCGCCGATTGCAACCGCAGCACTTCGAGCCGCCGCTCGTCCTGGTAGCGCTCGAAGGCGCGCTCCATGCTGGCTTCGGTATTGACCAGCTCGGCCAGGGCAATCGCTGAATCAAACGCCAGCCGCGAGCCGGAGCCGATGGAAAAATGCGCCGTCGCCGAGGCATCGCCCAACAAGACGACATTCTCATGGTGCCATTTCTCGCAGAGCACACGCGGGAAATTCATGAACACCGCCGAGCCGCGCAGGTGATCGGCATTCGAAATCAGCCGATGGCCGCCGAGATGATCGGCGAACAGCGCTTCGCATTTGGCGATGATCTCCGCCTTGCTCATCGCCTCGAAGCCGAGCTTGTCCCAGGTATCCTGCTGGCATTCAACGATCACCGTCGCGGTGTCGTCGTCGAACTGATAGGCATGCACCCAGACCCAGCCATGCTCGGTCTTCTCGAAGATGAAGGTGAAGGCATCGTCGAATTTCTGATGCGTGCCGAGCCAGATGAACTTGCATTCGCGCACATCCACATCCGGCTTGAAATGCTCGGCCCAGGCGGTGCGCACCGCCGAATTGATGCCGTCGCACGCCACCACCAGATCGTATTCGCCGGTATAGTCTTCGACCGGCCCGGCCACAGTTTCAAAGCGAAGATCAACGCCCAGCTCGCGGGCGCGTTGCTGCAGGATCAGCAGAATCTTCTTGCGCCCGATCCCGGCGAAGCCATGCCCGCCCGAGACGGTGCGATGGCCGTCATGGATCACCGCGATATCGTCCCAATAGGCGAAATTGTCGCGAATCGCCTTGGCCGAAACCGGATCGTTTTCGGTCATGTTCTCGAGTGCATCGTCCGACAGAACCACGCCCCAGCCGAAAGTATCATCGGCCTTGTTGCGCTCGAACACGACCACCTCATGTTCGGGGTCGCGCAGCTTCATGGATATGGCGAAATAGAGCCCTGCGGGGCCTCCGCCCAGACAAGCAACGCGCATGGTCTTCTCCCTGTTCAGCCCCGGACTACAGCTCGGGCTGTTTCAAGGATTGCGCAGAATCGGATTTATTTCAAGCCTAAAGCTTTAAGCTTGAAATTTATCGCCTTTTGGCGTATCAATGCGCCATACGCCCGGACTCTCCCAAGCAGAGGCTTCCCCATGTCAGAGAGCTACGACCCCGGCAAAGACGGCGCAAAAATGTCGTTTCGTCAGGACATGAGCTATGGCGACTACCTCAAGATCGACCGCATCCTGTCGTCACAGAGCCCCCTGTCGGAAGCCCATGACGAGCTGTTGTTCATCATTCAGCACCAGACCAGCGAGCTCTGGATGCGGCTGGCGCTGCACGAGATCGGGGCGGCGCGCCGCCTGTTGCAGGCCGGCAAGTTCCAGCCCGCGTTCAAGATGTGCGCCCGGGTGGCGCGGATCTTCGATCAACTCAATTCGGCCTGGGACGTGCTGCGCACCATGACGCCCAGCGATTACACCACCTTTCGCGCCGCCCTGGGCAATTCCTCGGGCTTCCAGTCGCACCAATACCGGCTGATCGAATATGCACTCGGCAATCGCAACACCAACCTGATGAAGGTGCACGAGCACCGCCCCGATCTGCACCGGTTGCTGGCCGAGGAGTTGGAGCGCCCGACGCTCTATCATGTCGCCCTAGATGCGCTGGCCGCCGAGACCGGCGCCACATTCGATGCGTCGGTCTATCGCAAACATGCCCCGCATCAGGCCGATGCGGCGGTCGAGGCGGCCTGGATCAAGGTGTATCAGCAGCCCGAAACCTACTGGAACCTCTATGAACTGGCCGAAAAGCTGGTTGACCTCGAGGATTACTTTCGCCGCTGGCGTTTCAACCATGTCACCACGGTGGAACGCATCATCGGCTTCAAACGCGGCACCGGCGGCACCAGCGGCGTGAAATACCTGCGCAAGATGCTCGAAGTCGAGCTTTTCCCGGAGCTGTGGAACCTGCGCGGCGGACTTTGAGCACAGGCCGGTCGGCCGGCTCGCCGCCTGATTTATCGCAGAAAAATCGCGCCTTCGCTCTTGTCGTGCGAGTTCTGGCTTCTGGCCCTGCCGCCACACCGGCGCCATTGACCCTTCGGGTTCTGTAGCGCAATCTCGACGCAAGGGGTGCAGGCCGCTCGCCGGCTGAACAAGCTCCCGAAGCAACAGGAAAGCTGCCATGATCCAATTCCTCAAACCCCTCACCACCACCGCCCTGGCGCTTGTGCTCGCACTCGGCGCCGTGTCCGCCTCTGCCGCAGATCTGGTACTCGGCCTGCAACAGGAGCCGACTTCGCTCGATCCCACGGCCGATGCCACCGCCTCGATCGACGGGATGCTGACGCAGAACGTTTATGAATCGCTTACCATCGTCGCCGAGAACGGCGAGGTGCAGCCGAACCTGGCCAAGAGCTGGGACATTTCAGAAGACGGGCTAACCTACACATTCCATCTTGAAGACGGCGTGAAGTTCCACGACGGCACCGATTTCAATGCCGATGACGTGCTGTTCTCGTTCAATCGCGCCATGGCCGAAGACAGCGTGAACCCCTCCAAAGGCATCTTCAAACCGATCGACAGCGTCAGCGCGCCCGACGCCGCGACCGTCGAGATCAAGCTCAAGAACAAGGACGCGTTCTTCCTGTTCAACATGGGGCAAGGCGACAGCGCCATCGTGGCTGAAGAGTCGGCGGCGAACAACAACGCCACGCCGGTCGGCACCGGCCCGTTCAAGTTCGACAGCTGGACCCGCGGCGACCGCCTGACCCTGGTCAAGAACCCGGATCACCGCGAGGCCGGGACGGTCGCGCTCGACAAGGTGGTGTTCCGCTTCATCTCCGATCCTGCAGCGGCCACCGCGGCGATGATGGCCGAAGAGCTCGATGCCTTCCCCGGCTTCCCCGCGCCAGAGCTATTGCCGCAATTCGAGGCCGACCCGCGATTTCGCGTCAATGTCGGCTCGACCGAGGGCGAGGTCATTCTGGCGATGAACAATTCCAAGCCGCCGTTCGACAATGTCGAGGTGCGCCGTGCCATCGCCGCCGCTCTGGACCGCGACGAGATCATCGACGGCGCGATGTATGGCCAGGCTGTGCCGATCGGCAGCTTCTATCCGCCGCATGGCTCTGCCTATGTCGATCTCACCGGCGCCTATCCGCATGACACAGCCAAGGCCAAGGCGACGTTCGAAAGCGCCGGGATCGCCGGCAGCACGGTAACGCTGCGGGTGCCGCCCTTCCCCTATGCCACGCGCTCGGCCGAAATCATCCAGGCGCAGCTGGCCGAAGCCGGACTCGATGCCAAGGTCGAGAATGTCGAATGGGGCTTCTGGATTGATGAGGTCTACAAGAAGAAGAACTACGACATGACCATCATCGCCCATACCAGCCCCAACGACATGGGCAATTTCGCCCGCGGGCCGGACTATTTCTATGGCTATGACGATCCGGAATTCACCGCACTCTGGGACAAGATTCAGACCGAGGCCGACCCGGCCAAGCGCGATGAACTGCTGAAAGAGGGCCAGCAATACTTGTCGGATCAATCAGTGCACGGCTTCCTGTTCCAGCTGCCGCTGCTGGGTGTGTTCCGCAACGAGGTGCAGGGCTACTGGACCTCCTCGCCGGTGCTCTACATGCCGCTCAAGGGCGTGAGCAAGGGCTGATGCAAGGGCGCGCTGCGGGCGCTACGCTGCCCGCAGCCTAAAGCGTTTTGCATTCGATCTGAATCGCGGATTTGATGCATTGCGCCCACAACGTTGAAGAGGCGTGGGCCTTTTCCATTTTCGCTGATTCAGGAAAAACGCAAAAGGCTTTACTGAAGTCCCATGGGCTATTTCCTCTTCCGCCGCACATTCGGGTTCGTGTTGACGCTGCTGGCCGTTTCTGTGGTGGTCTTTGCGGTGATGAACGTGCTGCCGGGCGATCCGGCGCTCACCATCCTCGGGCTCGATGCCACCGAGGATGCACTGGAAGCGCTGCGCGAACAGCTCGGGCTCAACCAACCGCTGCTGACGCGGTATTTCTCCTGGATCTGGAACGCTTTACACGCCGATTTCGGGATCAGCCATTCCTTCCGTGTGCCCGTAGCCACGCTGATTGGCGAGCGCCTGGCGATGACAATCTCGCTGGCGGTTTCGGGCATGGTGCTGACCCTGATCGTTGCGCTTACCCTCGGCATTTTTGCTGCCGCCCGGCACCGCACATTCGGCGATTGGGGGGTGATGTTCCTGTCGCAACTGGGCATCGCCGTCCCCGCCTTCTGGCTCTCGATCCTGCTGGTGCTGCTGTTCGCGGTCAGGCTCCGCTGGCTGCCGCCCGGTGGCTTTCCGGGCTGGTCCGATCCGGTGCTGGCAATGCGCTCGCTGATCCTGCCGACGGTGGCGCTGGCGCTGGTGCAATCGGCGGTGCTCACGCGGGTCACCCGCTCCTCGGCGCTCGAGGTCATGCGTCAGGATTTCGTGCGCACCGCGCGTGCCTCGGGCCTGTCGCACCGCCGCATCCTGTGGCGCCACGTGCTGCCCAACGCGCTGGTGCCGATCATCACCATCGTCGGCATGCAATTCGCCGCGCTTGTCACCGGAACCATCGTGATCGAGAACGTGTTCTACCTGCCCGGTCTCGGACGGCTGATCTTCCAGTCGATTTCCAACCGCGATCTGCCCACGGTGCAGGCGCTGGTCATGCTGTTTGCCGCCATCGTCGTCACCGCAAATTTCATCGTCGATCTACTCTACGTGGTGATCGATCCGCGCCTCAAGGCGCGCGCATGAGCCGCTTGCCGACCAATCTGGTCCTCGGCGCGATCCTCGTGTCTCTTGTCGTCGGCGTGGCCGCGCTGTCGCTGGTCTGGACTCCGCATGACCCGACACTGATGAACATCCGCGGCAAGTTCGCCGCGCCTTCGGCGACCTATTGGCTCGGCACCGATCAGTTGGGCCGCGATGTCGTCTCCCAGCTGATGGCGGGCGCGCGCAACTCGATGGCGGTGGCGCTCGTCGCCGTGCTGATCGGCGGCTCGATCGGGGTGTCCCTCGGCCTGCTCGCCTCAGCCATCGGCGGCTGGGTCGAGGACGGCGTGATGCGCCTCGCCGATCTCGGGTTCGCCTTTCCCGCGCTGCTCTTTGCCATCATGCTGGCCGCCGTCTTCGGCCCCTCGCTCAGCAACGCGGTCATGGCCATCGCCTTCATCAACATCCCCATCTTCGCCCGCGTCGCCCGTGCCTCGGCCAATCAGGTCTGGACCCGCGATTTCGTCTCCGCCGCGCGCGCCGCAGGAATGAGCCGGTTTGCCATCAGCCGCGATCATATCCTGCCCAACATCCTGGCCCCGGTGATCGTGCAGGCCACCATCGAGTTTGCCGTCGCTATCCTCGCCGAGGCCGCGCTCTCCTATCTCGGCCTCGGCGCCCAGCCGCCGGCATCGAGCTGGGGGCGGATGCTCTCGGAAGCGCAGACGCTGATGTATCTCGCGCCGCAGCTGGCGATCTATCCCGGCCTGTGCATCGTCACCGCCGTTCTGGGCTTCGGTCTTCTGGGCGACGGCTTGCGCGACGTGACCGATCCGCGCCTCGTGCGGGAGCGCTAGATGATCGAGCTCGAAAACCTCACCGCAAGCTTTGATGGCGCCGCCGCGCTGCGCGATGCCACGCTCTCGATTGCCCCGGGCGACCGGCTCGGCGTGGTCGGCGAAAGCGGCTCGGGCAAGACCCTGCTGGCGCTCTGCCTGATGGGCATGGCGCCTGATGCCGCCGAGATCGGCGGGCGGATCACCATCGACGGCATCAACATGAGCCATGCCGACGAGCGCGCCTGGCGGGGCTTGCGCGCGCGCCGTGTCGCCATGGTCTTCCAAGAGCCGATGGCAGCGCTCAATCCGCTGCGCCGGGTCGGCGATACCGTGGCCGAGCCGCTGATGGTTCATGAAAACCTCTCGCGCGATGCTGCCCTGGCCCGCGCCCTGGCGCTTTTCAACGAGGTCGGCATCAACGATCCCGAGGCCAAGCTGCGCCAGTTTCCGCACCAGCTTTCGGGCGGCCAACGCCAGCGGGTCTTGATTGCGCTGGCGCTGGCCTGCAACCCCAGGCTCCTGATCGCCGACGAGCCTACCACCGCGCTCGATGCCAGCGTCGCGTTGCGCATCACCGACCTGCTGGTGCGCCTGGCGGAAGAGCGGCACATGGCGCTGGTGCTGATCTCGCATGATCTCGCCGCCGTCGCCCGCGCCACGCGCGAGATCGCAGTGATGTATGGCGGCGATATCGTCGAACGCGGGCTGACCGAAGAGGTGCTGGCCGCGCCGGTGCACCCCTATACCAGGGGCCTGCTCGACGCGCGCCCCGAATCCGTCGCGCGGCGCCGAGATGCCACCGGCAAACGCGCCCGCCTGCCCACAATCCCCGGCACGGTGCCGCCATTGAGCGCGCTGCCGCCCGGATGCCGCTTCGCCGGGCGTTGTGCTGTCGAACTGGCCCATTGTGCTGCCCTACGCCCCGTGGCGCATCCGCGCGGGCCAAATCGCATCGCTGCCTGCCACCTGCTCGATGAAACAGGTGCCGCACCATGACAGCCCCGCTCCTGCAAGCCTCGAACCTCACCCGCCATTACCGGCTGCCACGCCGCTCCTTGTTTCGACCTCCGCCGATGCTGACCGCCGTAAAAAATGCCAGTTTCACGATTGAGGCCGGCCAAACCCTCGGCATCGTCGGCGAATCCGGCTCGGGCAAATCGACGCTGGCGCGCATGGTCATGGCGTTCGAGCGCCCCGATGCGGGCGAGGTGCTGTTCCAGGGGCAATGCCCGCATTCGCTGTCCAACCGCGCCCTGCGCACGCTGCGCCAGAAATTCCAGATGGTGTTTCAGGATCCTTACGGCTCGCTTGATCCGCGCCGCAAGGTTGGCTGGTCGATCGCCGAACCACTGCGTGCCATCGGGACAGACGAAGACACCGGCAAACGGGTCGATGAGGCACTTGAACATGTCGGGCTGCATCCCGGAGACGCCACCAAATACCCGCATGAATTCTCCGGCGGCCAGCGCCAGCGCATCGCCATCGCCCGCGCCATTGTCACCCGCCCGGCGCTGTTGGTCGCCGACGAGGCGGTCTCGGCGCTTGATGTCTCGGTGCAGGCTCAGGTGCTCAACCTGTTGATGGACTTGCAGGACGAACTGGGCTTGGGCATCCTCTTCATCAGCCACAATCTCGCGGTGGTCGCGTCGGTCTGCGATCATGTGCTGGTGATGCGGCGCGGCCAGGTGGTCGAATCCGGTGCCGCAACGGATATATTGCACGCACCATCCCACAGCTATACCCAAACCCTGTTGAAAGCTGCCGGAGTAACGCCATGACCCGCTTCATTCACCTGACCGATATTCACATTGCCGCCCCCGGCGCCGGCGCCCCGGACCACAAGGCCGACAATCCCGCGCTGCTGCGCCGTATGGTCGAGATCATCAATGCAATGCCGGCCGCGCCCGACTTCGTGATCGCCAGTGGCGATCTCACCGATCTGGGCGACGAGGCCAGCTATGTGCTGTTTCGCGATCTGGTGGCCCCGCTGAAAGCCCCGCTGATCATGGCGCTGGGCAATCACGATAAGCGCGCAGCGTTTCACAGCGTGCTCGGCAATGCCGGATCCGATGCACCCTATTTTCACGATGCGGTGCAGGCCGGGTTGCACATCATCACGCTTGACAGCTCGGTTCCCGGCCATGTCGCCGGGGCGCTCTGTGAGGCACAGTTTGGCTATCTCGCCGCTGCCCTCGCACGTCACCCCGATCTGCCCAAGCTGCTGGTGATGCACCACCCACCACGTATCGACCCACAGGGCCTGCCCTGGGGTACGCTCGACATGGGCAGCACCGAACGGCTGGCTGACATCTTCAAGGGTCATAAAATCGTCGGCATCCTGTCGGGCCATATCCATATCAACCGCGTGATGCACTGGCACGGCATACCGATCTTCGTCTCGGGCGGGCTCGACAGCTCGGTCGATCTGTTGGAGACCACCGATCTGCGCCTCGTCGAAGGCACCAGTTTCGGCATCTGCGATTGGCGCCCCTCGGGGCTCAGCGTCTCTTTCGTGCCGCTCACACCCGAGCCGCGCGAGATCGGCGTTGTCGATCGCGCCCGGCTGGAAGCGTTCACCTGATGGTGCTGTCGCGCCATCTGCCGGCGCGCGGCGCCTATAACATCCGCGATCTCGGCGGCTACAAATCCGCGTCGGGCGGCACCATCCCATGGCGGCGGTTCCTGCGCTCCGACAGCCTGCACCGGCTGGAAAAGGGCGAAACCCATCGCTTGCACGGGGTCGGGCTCAACAAGGTGATCGACCTGCGCACACCGGCCGAGATCTCCGAGAAACCGAACCCGTTTTCCAATTTCGCCGAGGTCGAGTTCCTCAACCTGCCGCTGTTCGATGATCTCTCGCCTTCGGCGCTGTCGAAGACCCGGAGGCCGGGCGACGATCCGCTGCTGTCGTTCTACATGGCCGCGCTCGACACCCGCGGCAGCGCGATCCGCTCGATCCTGTCGGAAATTGCTGCGGTCGAGCGCGGCGCCGTGCTGTTCAACTGCACCGCTGGCAAGGATCGCACCGGCATCATCGCCGCGCTGCTGCTCGGGCTGGCCGACGTGTCACAGGATCAGATCGTCGCCGACTATGCCCTTACCGCCGAACTGATCCCCGATCTGGTCACCGAATTTCTTGCCCTGTCGCGGGCGCGGGGCGGCGATACCGAAAGCTATGCCAGGCTGCTGCGCAGCCCTGCCGCCACCATGGCGCGCACGCTGGAGAAGATCGAGACGCGCCACGGCTCGATTCCGGGCTATCTCAAATCCATCGGCATGCCCGCTCCCGAGATCGACCTGCTGCGCGCCAAACTGCTGGCACCCTGATTGCGGCATCGCCACCTTGTTGACCTGTGGTTGCCCTTGGCAAAGCAGTTGCCATGCTGGCTGACGCGGTTTCGTTCTGGAATGTCACAGCCAAAACCCTTCAGAACTCGCGCCAGAAGCCGAATTTCACGCCAAACCGCTCGTCGCCGGTGATCTTTTCGGCGGTCAACCCGAGCTCGATATGGGTGGCCCTGCCGACGCGCATCACCACCGAGGGCGCAAGTCGTGCAAAGGCCGGATCGCCATGGCTTACCCCGGTTTGCAGCTGCAGGATCGACTTGAACCGCTGACCGTGATTGAGGCCGTAGGTGAAATCAGCCTTGTAATCGACGGTGCCGGAGACAAGGTGAAACTCGGCGAAGCTTTCAATTGAAATCCAGCCGCTTTGACCGTTGCGTCGGGTGAAGCCGTGGCCGTAGCTGAGCCCCGGGCGCACCACAGCTTCCCCGGCGATCCGCCCGATCCCAAACTCGGTGGCAAACAGGTGGCCTGGCGCCAGCTCGCCCAGGGGGCGGCGCAGGAACAGCACTGCCTTGGACTTCCCCGACACAGCATGGCCGACATCAAGCCCCAGGGTCAGATCATGGCCGAGTCCGTACTCAAGATAGGCAGTGGAATAGATCGAATAGGGACCGTCCAGGCCTTCCGCCTCGACCTGCGAGGCCGAAGAGAGAAACCCGCGCCCTTTTTCGCGCGGCCAGGCCCCGGCAAAGGTCTGGGTGGCCGCCAGTAACAGATAGGTCAGCAGGAGCATCGCCAGCGGCAAGGCACGGAAGTCTGATGCGTCCCTGGAGCAAATCATGAACCAGCCTATCCTGTCCCGCGGCGCCTTGGCGATAAGGCGCCCGCGCCGCTTGAACGTATTAAGGGTATTGCCAAGAGATCCTTGTCTTTAATAAGGCGGAACACCTCGGGAATGTCAGGTGTTGACTATGCCTTAAACTTGGTAAACGAGCGGTTAACGCCGGTTTGCGCGTTGCCTTCGACCATCCGCAAGGCTGCAACGCGTGCGGCAAAGGCGCCTCAAACAGGTGGTTTCGCAGGCGGCGGCAATCCTCTAGTCTGAATCCAAAGACACGCAGATCGAGGAGGTCAGAGATGCCGAAGATTGCCAAGGACAACAGTTTTCAAACCGTGATCACCACCTTCGAGATGACCCCCGGCACGGCGCAGGATCTGATGGACGCGCTGAGCAGTGCCTATGCCGAGTTCATCTCGAAACAGCCCGGTTTCATCGGCGCGGGGCTGCATATCAACGACGCCCAAACCCGGATCGCCAATTACTCGCAATGGCAGCGGCGCGAAGATTTTCAGGCCATGCTGCGCACGCCGGAGATGCGCGAACGCAACCGCAAGATCGCCGAGATGTGCAAGAGTTTCGAGCCGGTCATGTATGACGTTGTCGAAGCGTTCGACTGAGCCCGCAGGCCCACGCATCTCGCATCTGATTCCGCGGCACGGGCGGGTTTGTTGGCGCGCGAGGCATCGAGACGGCGCGTTGTTCCTTCGCCTTTCCGGCTCTGAAACCGGGCGAAAGATTTCAGAGCATCCATTCGATCGGCAATAGCCCTACAACGGCGAGGAAAACCTGTTGCGGCAAACTGGCGTCGGGTTCTTCCTGATAGGTGATGATCTCGCCATTGGCGGCGGTCTCGTGCCAGACCATCTTGCCTTCGGGAGTGAGAGCCGGGCGATAGCTGACCTTTTCGACCTGATCATCGAAGCTCTCCCGGAGGCGGCGGGCGAGGCTCGGGCTGTCGATCAAAAAGCCCATTTCGCAATTCAGCATGGCCGAGCGCGGATCGAAATTGAACGAGCCGATGTAGATCCGGGCATCATCCACGGCGAAGGTTTTCGCATGCATGCTCGAGCCGGAAAGGCCGAAGGGCAGGACTTTTTCTTCGGCGCCGCTGTCCTGACCGTCGCGCAGTTTCAACTCGTAGAGGTCGATCCCGGCTTGCAGGATCTTCCGGCGGTATCTGGAATAGCCGGCATGGACCAGCAACACGTCGGTGGTGCTGATCGCGTTGGTCAGAATCCGCACCTCGACGCCTGATCGTTCAAGCTCGGTAAGGAATTGCGTGCCCCTGGCCCCGGGAATGAAATAGGCCGATACCAGATCGAGCCGCCGCGAGACGCCACCGAGGATTTCGCCCAGCCGGGTGATCATCAGCTGATCGCGCCGGGCGGTGCCCAGCCCCTTGACCGGATCGTCGGCGACAAGCGCCACATCGGTCCATTGCAGCTGGTCGAGGCCGGGCAGGAAATGCGCGATATCGGCTTCTGCCTCCGCGATCACATCGGCGGCCTCGGCAGAGCCCTCGACCTGCGCGACGCGGGCGCGGAAGCCCTCGATGTTGCCGGGCCCGTCGACGATCTGTTCGACCCCGAACACCGAAGAGCAATTCCAGTATTGATCGAACATGGCGGCGGTTTCTGCTACGATGGCGCCTGTGGCCAGCACATCCATGTCGAAAAAGAACGGCTCATCGCCGAGCTGGTAGTATTCATCGCCGATGTTGCGCCCGCCGACGATCACCGCGGCGCCATCGACGATCAGTGACTTGTTGTGCATCCGCCGGTTCATCCGCATGAAATCGAAAGCGTAGCCGAGCAGTTTGAACCGGCGCAGGGTGGAGGGATTGAACAGACGTATCTGAAAACCGTCTTCGCTGTGCAGCGCCGCCATGAACGGATCGAGCCCCGGAACGCCATTGTCATCGAGCAGCAGGCGGATGCGCACGCCGCGCCGTGCCGCCCGGTAGAGCGCCGCGAGCACCAGGATGCCCGATGTATCGTCGTGCCAGATGTAATATTGCGCGTCGATCGACTGTTCGGCGGCGTCGATCAGCTTCAGGCGGCTTGAAAGGGCATCGCGCCCCGACGCCAGCGGCAAGACACCGGATTTTCCGGGATGCGCCGCAGCGGCTTCCAGCATCAGGCGCCCGAGCCATGTTTTTCCGCTGGCGGGCTCTGCACTGCTGCTGCTGCGACCGGAGATATCGGGGAGCGGAAACAGCAGCCGTGCCACCAGGATCGCCGCCACGACGACCAAGATGAACAACCCGAGAATGCTGGCCAAGTGGAGCATGCCGAAGGCTAGCCTGCGTCTGCTGGCGTGGCAAGAAACCCTGCATGGCAGAGGCGGCGAAGGCGGCGGCGCGCCGCTTTGCAACGCATGACTTGAATCAAGGTGGTCCGGCCCGTCATGGTGCATTATCTGGCCGACAACAGAGGGAGTGGCACGATGTATACCAACATTTTGGTACCGGTGTCGTTTGATGGGGATCGCAACGCGGCCGAAGCGGTTCGCGCGGCAAAGACGCTGTCCGGGGATGGCGCGAAGATCACCCTGCTACACGTCATCGAACAGATCCCCGCCTATGCGCTGACCCAGGCGTCGCAAGGCTATCTCGATCAGGCCCGCAATGCGGTCGAGGCCGGACTCGAGAAGCTGGCGGCAGAGGCGGATCTGCCCGATGTTCAAACGGTGGTTATCGAGGGCCATGCCGGGCGCTCGCTTCTCGACTATGCCGCCAAGCGGGGGGTGGATTGTATCGTTATTGCCTCGCACCGGCCCGGATTGCAGGATTACTTTCTCGGCTCGACCGCCGGCCACGTAGTGCGCCATGCCCGCTGTTCGGTGCATGTAATACGCTGAGTCAGCGCTACGCGATCATAACCAGGACAACAGATTGAACGTCAAAGGAGAACCGACATGTACAAGACCATTCTCGTACCCATTGCGGCGGATCACGAGCCCAGCACCGCAAGCGCGATAAACGTCGCCAGAGCGCTGGCGGCAGAGGGCGCCACGATCACAGCTCTGACAGTGATCGAGGCGATGCCGGGCTATGTCTCGGCGCATCTGCCGGAAGGGCAGCTGGAAAAGACCAAACACGACGTCGAGACCGGGCTGAAGGCCGATCTCGGCGGCGCCGGGGATGTCGCGATCAAGGTGGTCGAAGGCCATTCGGCGCGTTCGATCCTGGATTTCGCCGAAAGCAATGGCGTCGACTGTATCGTGATGGCCTCGCACCGGCCCGACATCACCGATTTTTTCCTCGGCTCGACCGCGGCGCGCGTGGTGCGCCATGCCAAATGCTCGGTGCATGTACTGCGATGAAATCGGCAGGTCGTTGACCGGCGCGCCGAGGTGTTGCGGCGGGCTCCGAGGCTTCCCATATCGGGGAGGATCGCAGAACAAGGAGCCCGCCGATGAAATGTCCGATAGACGGTGAAACCCTGGTGATGACCGAGCGCCAGGGGGTCGAGATCGATTACTGCCCGCGCTGTCGCGGGGTGTGGCTCGACCGCGGCGAGTTGGACAAGATCATCGACAAGGCGACGGGCGCGATGGCGCTGCCCGATCCGGATCCCGCGCCGGCGCCGCGCCCCGAACCAGCGCCCGAGCCGCAGGTCTGGCAGGAGCCTTATCGGCAGGAACCGCAAGCGAAGGACAAGCGTTACAAGGGCAGGTATTCGCGCGATGACGAAGATCGCTATGAAAGAAAGCGCAAGCGCAAGTCGATCCTGTCGGAGATATTCGATTTCGACTGACCTGACCGCGCTCACCCATTCCATTTCGTGAATGAATAAGGCAAGCTGTCGGCGAACCCCATCACCCGGAGGAGCCCAGCCATGCGCCGCATATTGATCCCTTTCCTCGCTGTCCTGGCCACCCAGGCCAGCGCCGACGAACCTGTGAACATCACAAGGGACATCGCGACAATCACGGTCGAGACCGGCAACGGGCCGGTAGAGATCTCGCGCATTCAGGACAATGCCCATGAGATCAGCGGCGATTTCGCGCGCACCTCGCGGCCCTGTCCGAATTTCTGCATCCAGCCGATGACGCCCGCCGAGGGGGTGCGCACGATTGGCGAGCTGGAACTGCTCGATGCCTTGCAGGATCCGCAAGTGACGGTGATCGACAGCCGGGTGCGCCCCGATTTCGAGACCGGCACCATCCCCGGCGCCATCAGCATGCCCTATACCGAGATGGCCGACCGGCTGGGAGAGCTGGGCTGCGAGCCGGATTTCGAGGGGTTCGAATGCAAGGACGAGGCGATAAAGACCATCGCGCTGTTCTGCAACGGGCCGTGGTGCGGGCAATCGCCGACCGCGATCCGCCGGATCATCAAGGCGGGTTATCCGGCGGAGAAGATCCTCTATTATCGGCAGGGGATGCAGGGCTGGCGCATGCTGGGGCTGACGGTTTCGGGCGGCTGAGGCTTGCCCCGGGCGACACGCCTGGCGCAAGGTGTTGGCTGAATAGGGAGGCCGCCATATGACAGACAAACCTGTGATCGGGGCGCAGCTATCGGTGCTGGATCTCGATCGGCACCGCGACTGGCTGTTCGAGAAGGATCGCGATCTGGAACTGCCGGAATTCTGCATGGCGGATATCCTGCGCAATCCGGGCCCGTTCATCGACATGGCGAAGGCGAAGCTGAAGGGTTGGACCGGGCGGCTGGGGATCCACGGGCCGTTTGCCGGGTTCGAGCTTGATGTGAAGGATCGCGATATCCGCGCCGTGGTGCAGACCAGGCTGGATCAGGCCTTGGACGTTGCCGAGCGGCTCGAGGCGCGCCAGATGGTCATTCATTCGCCTTATGACCCTTGGGATGCGCACAATCTCGATAATGGGCCGAAGGACCGGGCGAAGTCGATCTCGGCGATCCTCGACACTCTGGCACCGGCATTGAAGCGGGCCGAGGCGGGCGGCGTCGAGATGGTGCTGGAGAACATCAAGGACACCGACCCGGCGTTGCGTCGCGCGGTGGTGGAGGCGGCGGATACGCCTGCCTTGCGGCTGTCGGTCGATACCGGACATGCGGAATGGGCGCATGTGAGCGCCGGGGCGCCGCCGGTGGACCGGTTTATCTCGGATGCCGGGGAATTGCTGGGCCATGTGCATTTGCAGGATGCAGATGGCTGGGCCGACCGGCATTGGGTTCTGGGCGAGGGCTCGATCGGGTTCGCGCCGATCTTCGCGGCGCTGGCAGATCTGCATGTGAAGCCGCACCTGATCGTCGAGATCAACGATTTTTCCCGGGTACCCGAGAGCGTGGCCTATCTGGAGCGGTTGGGGCTGGGTCAATAACCCCGTAGGGTGCGTGTTCACACGCACCATCCGCCGGTTGAAACCATGTGCCACGCAAGCCGGACAGCGCCCGACCTGGAGGGCGCATTGAGCGGCTTGTGATGAGCTGATGCTCTGCTAGGCCGCAACGGTGTTGTGGCGAGAGAGGTTGCAAAAGCGCCCTCCCGGAGGAGGTCGGGCGCTGCCCGGCTATCTTGGACTAACTTTGCCGCCCTGAAAAATACGCCCTATTCTACTTGTAAGCTTTGATCGGTTTGCAAACATTCGAGCAGGTTTGCTCTTCCTTGTTTTAGCAATTTCCGCCTCCAATCTCCCATTTTCTGCGGCAATTTCTTCAGCTTCTCGATGTCGTTGCCGCAAAACTTCTTCAATCGCTGATTTATGTTCGCAGGATAGCAAATCTTTTTTGATCAGTCTTTCAAGCTGCGCATTTGGCATTGACGAGTAGTATTTAACAAAATCCATTTTTACCTCCCCCTCCGCTTCACATTCCCACCATGCTGCCCGGCCCGACCAGCGGTTGAGCGCCCGCGTGAGCCAACCGCCGCCT
>CBDUGF010000005.1:0-62447 GCA_965366835.1 uncultured Rhodobacterales bacterium | reverse complement strand
AATTGCGTTCGAGTGAAACGCGAGAGGCAGCGTATTTCGAGTCTGCTTTGACCTGAAATGCTCCAACAGCGGTTTCAAATCGCATGACCGCCCTCTTTGCATTTCCCCGCGCGTTCAAAACCGATCGGAAAAAACGATCAGATCGCCAGATCGTCGAGCGATTTTCCCGCATCAAGAGCCGCGTTCACCCAAGCCGGGCGCCGTCCGCGGCCGGTCCATGTTTGTGAGGGGTTTTCGGGATTGGCGTATTTTGGTGGCACCTTGCTGCGGGGCTTCCCCGGCAAGAGCGATTCATCTTCGATCCCGGTCAGCTCGGACAAGGAAAATCCCAATTTCCGCGCTTCGGCCTTCAATGAAGACAATGCCTTTTTCTTTTCCCGCTCTTCGAATTTGGCAATGGCCTTCGCCACTTTCTTTTCGAGGGATTTGAGATCTGCGAGCGTCATGGCGTTGAGCTGTGCCATGGATATTTTTTGGTCTTTGGCCAATTGATTTTCTCCGGTTTCGGACAACGATTTGTTTGTTCGGCTAGTTCGGCTGGATTGATCAGCGTGTTATCTCATGTTTTCCGGCGAATTGAAAACTATGCAAGTAAAATCGAACAAAATGCATCCAAGGCGAAAAACCGCCGAATACCATGCACTTAATGAGGGTAATTTGTGGAAAAGCGGCGCTGAACAGCGTCAGATTTCCAGAATTGTCGAGCCGGTTGTTGCGCGCGATTCCAATGCTTTATGCGCCGCGCGCACATCTTTCAGAGGAAAACGTTGTCCAATTCTGATTTTCACCGCCCCGCTTGCAACGTGACCGAAAAGCCGCCCGGCCATTTCCACGCAGGTATCGTGATCGGCAATGTGAGCGAACAATGTCGGCCTTGTTATCTTGAGTGAACCTTTTTGCGCCAGAATGCCCAGATTGAACGGCGGTACCGGGCCGGAGGCGTTGCCGAAGGAAATCATCATGCCGAGCGGCTTGAGACAATCGAGCGAACCTTCGAACGTATCGGCGCCCACCGAATCCATTACCACATCGACCCCCTTGCCGTCGGTCAGCGCGCGCACCTCTTTGACAAAATCGCCGCTCCTGTAATTGATGCAATGTTCCGCGCCATGTTCCATCGCCAGCGCGCATTTCTCGTCCGTCCCGGCGGTGCCGATCAGGTGCACGCCCATCGCGCTGGCCCATTGACAGGCGATCAGCCCGACGCCCCCGGCGGCGGCATGCAGCAAGACCGTATCGCCGCGCGCAATCGGCGTTGTGCGGTGAAACAGGTAGTCCACCGTCAGACCCTGAAGCATCATCGCGGCGGCGGTATCGAACCCGATCGCATCCGGCAGCTTCATCACCGCCCCGGCCGGCATCACCCGCGCGTCGCAATAGGCCCCCGGCGGGACCGAGGCATAAGCGGCGCGGTCCCCGGGTTTGAGATGGCTGACGCCGGCCCCCACCGCTTCGATCACGCCCGCACCTTCCATGCCCAGCGCCAGCGGCAGAGTGTTTGGGTAGAGCCCGGTGCGCTGATAGATATCGATGAAGTTCAGCCCCACCGCCTCATGCCGGATACGGATCTCGCCCGGCCCGGGATCGCCAACGTCGCGATCGACCAGCTTCAAGACCTCGGGGCCGCCGAATTCTTCGATGATTACCGTTCTGGCCATTCCATACTCTCCCGTAGGGTACGTGGTCTCACGCACCATTCATCCAACCTTCAGAACAATCTTGCCGACATGCCCGGCGCTTTCAATCCGCGTATGCGCTGCCGCGGCATCCTCGAGCGCGAATTCGCTGTCCATTACCGGGGCGACCGTGCCGGCATCAAGCAGCGGCCAGACCTTGGCGCGCAGCTGTTCGGCAATCCGCGCCTTGGCCAGATCGCTTTGTGGACGCAGCGTGCTGCCGGTGATGGTCAGCCGCCGCACCATCACCTGGGCGAAGTTCAACTCGGCCTTGGGGCCGCTGAGAAACGCGATCTGCACCAGCCGGCCATCATCGGCCAATGCCTTGACATTGCGCGGGATATAATCTCCTCCGACCATATCGAGGATCAGGTTTGCCCCGCCTTCGGCTTGCAGGATTTCCACGAAATCCTCGCTCTTGTAGTTGATTGCCCGCTCGGCTCCGAGATCGGTGCAAACCGCGCATTTCTCGTCCGACCCGGCAGTGGCAAAGACACGCGCGCCGAATTGCCGGGCCAGCTGGATCGCCGTGGTGCCGATGCCCGAGCTGCCGCCATGCACCAGGAAACGCTCACCAGCCTCAAGACCGCCACGCATGAACACATTGGTCCATACGGTAAAGTATGTTTCCGGCAGGCAGGCTGCCTCGCGCAGATCCATACGCTTCGGTATGGGCAGGCAATGCGCCGCTGGCGTGGCGACATATTCGGCATATCCGCCGCCCGGCAGTAACGCGCAGACCTGATCGCCCACGGCCCACTGGCTGACCCCGGCGCCGATCTCGACGATCTCGCCCGACGCCTCCAGACCCGGCAGATCGCTTGCGGTGGGCGGTGGCGCATAGGCTCCGGCGCGTTGCAGCGCGTCGGGGCGGTTGACCCCGGCCCAGGCGACCTTGATCACCACATCGCCATGCCCCGCCACAGGCCGCGCCCGCTGGCAAAGCTTCAACACCTCCGGCCCGCCGGGCTTGCTGATTTCCACGGCCCGCATCAAATTGCTCATCTCGGTCTCCTAGCTTTTCCAGCTGCCTGGCATGTCGTCTCTTGGTTTCGGCGCGCGGATCCGCCCGAGGATATCGAGCGGCCCTTTCAGCACCTTCGAGAGCGCCTCGTTGTTGCGCAGATTGGCCTTGAATGTCTCGAACCGCATCACATCCTCGATCCGCCGGTCGAGGAAAGCCCAGGTCGCCTCGTGGCCCTCGCTCTGATCGCCCAGCCAATAGAGCACGGTGGAGGAATAGACCCCGCTCAGCGTCGCGCGCTTGGTATACCAGTTGATGTCGTCGCTTTCGTCGCCCAGCGTGCGCCAGATCAGATCGCAGGTCTCCCAGATCAGCCGCGCGCCATCGGGCGCATGTTGCGGCAGGGCAAACAGCGTCATGCCGCGGCGCAACAGCTCCCGGTCGTCCACCGCTTCGAGGCGATAGCGCACCGCCGCCGCGATCCGGTCGCGAAAGCGCATCGCGCTCAGGTCGGCCTGCTCCAGCCGTGCGACCATCCGCGCATCGCCGCGCTTGTGATAGGCAACCGCCAGATCGAGCGCACCGCGCGGAAACAGCCCCCGCGCCAGCCCCGGCGCGACCCCGGTCTCGCGGATCGCGGCCTGAAACGTGGCATCGCTCCAGCCGTCGAACGGCACATGGCCGAGCGCGGCATCGAGCAGCTTTTCCCTGGTATCGGTCATTGCGACGACTCCTTTGCCCATACCCTAGACAAACCAAGGTCGAGTTGCTATATGGCGGCTTCCTGCAATCTTGCAACTTCAACCTAGAAAGGTGGTGACAACCACATGCAGGTATCTGTTCGCGATAACAACGTCGATCAGGCGCTCCGTGCCCTGAAGAAAAAGCTCCAGCGCGAAGGCGTGTTCCGGGAAATGAAGCTCAAGCAGCATTTCGAGAAACCGTCTGAAAAGAAAGCGCGCGAGAAAGCCGAGGCGATTCGCCGGGCCCGCAAGCTGGCCCGAAAGAAAGCCCAGCGCGAAGGCATGCTCTGAGCAGCCCTCTTCTCTTCAGAGTCGAAGCAATGACGACCCCCGCGGCCCTGCCCCGGGGGTTTGTTTTTGCCCATGTCACAAAGCCGAGTTGGTTCACTCCGCCGGAGCGAAGTTGCCTTCGGATATTCCCCTGAAATCACCAGCGGCCGGCGTTTACCGGCAAGGGGCGGTTCGGCAATTCATGCGGCTGGTCTCAGAAAGAAAACCTTTGAAACAATAGTCCATCGGTCCTCATGCTTGAGAAGCACCAGCGTGTCATCAAAATGCATGTCCAGCCAGATGTCTTCGACCTGAACCGTCGCAACATCTCCGGCAACGGAAATGGCATTGATGGCATACCATGGCGAAGGTTCCGGAGTTTCTACCGCCTCATTCACCCCGGCGATAAAGGCGTCTCGCGTGTCCCATTCCAAGCCGCCGTCAAAATGCCCGAAGCAGCACAATTTTTCATGCATCGCGTCGCGAAGCTTTACCGGGTCGTTCTGACACATGCCTTCGGCATAAGATTTTACGACATCCGAAATTTCAGCATAGGTTTTTGTATCTGGCATCACCCTTCATCCTGTCTGGCTTGCAAAAGCGCTTTCTCTCGCTTGGGTCGCGGTCGACAACGCTTCGATAGAGTGAGCTTGCAATACATGAGAAGGCAAGGTTTTCGGAGAAACCGCTCTGAACGGCTGTTCCAGACTTTGCTCGACACATTCCTGCACGGTTACAAGGCGCGGCCAGTGCTTTCTGTGACGGGACTGGCTTCCAGAGCCAACAGGGCGGCGCTGTCCGGTGCCCCGCGGGCTTGATTCCGGGCCAAGGCAAACCAGCCCTTCACAGTTTCTTGCCCCCCCTTCCCTCTCCTGCCTGCCCGTGTCTTACTCCCGCCAACTCATGCAACCAAGGAACGCCGACGATGACCGACAGCTACACCCCCCCGAAAGTCTGGAAACAGGACGCCGAAAGCGGCGGCCGTTTTGCCAGCATCAACCGCCCGGTTTCCGGCGCCACCCATGACAAGGAATTGCCCGTCGGCAAGCATCCGCACCAGCTCTATTCGCTGGCCACACCCAACGGCGTGAAGGTCACCGTGCTGTTCGAAGAGCTGCTGGCGCTGGGCATCGAGGAAGCGGAATACGACGCCTGGCTGGTCAACATCATGGAGGGCGATCAGTTCTCCTCGGGCTTTGTCGCGGTCAATCCGAACTCGAAAATCCCGGCTCTGATGGACCATTCCACCAAGACGCCGACACGGGTGTTCGAATCCGGCGCGATCCTGCTCTACCTGGCCGAAAAGTTCGGCAAGTTCCTTGGGTCGGATCGCGCCGAGATGCTCAGCTGGCTGTTCTGGCAGATGGGCAGCGCGCCCTATCTCGGCGGCGGCTTCGGGCATTTCTACGCCTACGCGCCGGAGAAGTGGCAATATCCGATCGACCGCTTCACCATGGAGGTAAAACGCCAGCTCGACGTGCTCGACAAGCGGCTGGCGGATCACCAGTTCCTCTCCGGCAAGGAGTACACCATCGCCGACATGGCCAATTGGGCCTGGTATGGCCAGCTGGCCTTGGGGCGGCTCTACGAGGCGGGCGAGTTCCTCGACGTGGAGAGCTACAAACATGTGCGGCGCTGGGCCTTGGAGCTTGACGCGCGCAAGCCGGTGAGCCGCGGCCGCATGGTCAACCGCGCCTTTGGCGAGCCTTCCTTCCAACTGCGCGAGCGCCACGACGCCGGCGATTTCGATACCCAGACATGGGACAAGATCGGGAATGACGACGATGAGAGTAGCGAAAGCTGAGGCCGCGCGACCCCGCTCGTGTTGGGCGCAATTGATCTCTGCCATGTCCGAATGGCATGATTTCGGTGCTGGGAGAACAGACCAGGTTTCGCCATTTCGCCGCTGCTTTGCCCCTGCAACAAGACTGCGGGGGCGTTTGTGACCGCCCGGTGCAAACAGTGTCGAAACCTGGCGCCCCGCCGGATTTTCAACCGAAGCTAGAGAATCGCGCCGCTATATGGGATAGTGAGCGGGCTGCTTCGAGCCTGGAGTGACGCAAACCGCCGGGCGATTTCTTGAATTTCCAAGGCAGGGCGGAGCGTCCGACAGGCAAGACGACAGGGCAGCATTTTGATGTGGCCACTTGATATATTGGATTTTTAATTTGTCACGCTTCATGTTTCTGCGCACCGGGCCGCGCTTCGACGGGCTCGATTTATTCTCTCTTGAGGCCTGGTCGCTGCTTGCGCCCGACGGGGCGGATCACGCCGCCATCTTCACGCAACGCGCGGATGACGACAGCCGCGATGCGGATCGCGCACTCACCCCTTTCCCCGATCAGTTCGAGTTTTTCCCCGCCGCGATCGACCGCTTCGATCTGCCCAGGAGTGATGGCCCGCAAGTCACGAGCGTGCTGGAGCTTGCCATCACCTGGGTTCCCACGATCGATCTGGCCGAGGGCGATGGCCGCCCCGATCCGGACCCCGATCCCGGAAGCGGCATGCCTGCCGACGACACGGATCCCGACCCGGCCCCGCCGCCCATCGTCGTCGTCATCCCGCCGGAGTATGAGCATGACGGCGGACGCCCCGAAGCGGCCACGCCCGGCCCGCCCACCGCCACCCCGCCCGCGCCCGAACCTGGCCCCGAAAACGAGGTTTACAGGCGCCCCGAAGACGCCGTGCCCGACCCGGTCGATACCCCCGTCACCAGCTATACCAGCGGCGGCGCAGCGGCGCTTTCGTACAACATCACGGTGGATTTCGCAGGCAGCTGGACGGTCGCGCTTCAGGACGCGTTCGTCACCGCCACCGAGTATCTCAGCAGCGTGATCCTTGCCGATATCCCGGATGAGCTGGTCGAGGGGGTGCTGGTGGACGATCTGAACATCAGCGCCACGCTTGCCCCGATAGACGGGGTTGGCGGTACGCTCGGTTCCGCCGGGCCGCGTGCAATCCGCGATGTCAGCTACCTGCCCGCCACCGGCGAGATGACTTTCGACAGCGCCGATGCCGGCAACATGCTCAACGCCGGCACATGGCAGTCGGTCGTGTTTCACGAGATCATGCACACCCTTGGCTTCGGTTCGCACCTTGGCTTGCTTGGCCTGACCTCCGGTTCGGTTGCCGGGGGCGATATCCGCTTCACCGGCGACAATGCGATTTACTATTACAATACCGAGTTCTCGGCCATCGCCGCCTCGGACCCCGACAGCTGGCTTGGCGTGCCGCTTGAAGCCGATGGCGGCCCCGGCACCGCCGGCGGCCATTGGGACGAAGTGTTGTTCGGCAACGAGGTGATGACCGGGTATAATGACTCCACCAATTATATCTCGGCCATGACCATCGCTGCGTTGGAAGATATCGGCTATGACACGGTGATCGACGATATCAACAGCGCGACCGACCTTGTTGGCACATTGCCGCCCGACCCGCTCCTCGACCTGTTCGCGTGAGTGCAGCGCACTATCGGGCCTGCTCCCGCCTGTGCGGGGCGGGGAGTTACCGCAGGCCGTGCATCACCGGCCCGGAGGATGGCGACCCTTCGGCCGTTCAAAGGCGCTTGTTCTTTGCCAAATCCGCAAGGTCTTCGTACGGCGCGCTGAACTCACGCAATCGCCAGCCCTATTCGCCAAAGGCGCGCCATCCATTGTTGGCGCAGCTTTGGTGCGGCCGACCGGTCTTTCGACGCACGGCGCACTTCGAGCGTGGTGCCGAGCAGGCGATGCAGCCCAGAAACGCCTTCGGGCCTCTCACCCAACGCCCCAGCGTCGCACCGCTCCGGCAATGCGTTCGGCAAAGCGCCGCGCGGTCAGTTCATCGCCCGCACAGATCATCCGGGCCTTGTCGCGCACCGAAGTCGCGCCGAGCCCGAGGCTGAACCCATCCTCGTTGATGCCTTCTTCATCGGGGTTTACCGGCGCGCCGATATCATCGAGCCCGACCCAGATCATGCCGTGCTGGGTGGCGAACACCACCATCTGCATCAGGCTGCTGAGCTTGTCACCGCTGGGATAGGTCGCCACCGTAACCCCGGCGGCGAGCTTGTCGGTCCAGCCCTCCGCGCTGCCCCAGATATCGCTGCTGGCGTCCATGAAGGCTTTGAACGGGGCAGAAACGCTGCCCATGTAGGTCGGCGCGGCAAAGACGATGGCCTGCGCCGCTGCCAGGGCCGCCCAGCCTTCTGCATCAATGGTTTCGACGTCGATCACCGCGACATCGGCGCCCAGGTCCGCAAAGCTCTCGGCCATGATCTCGACCAGCCGCGCGCAGTGCCCGGATCCGCTGTGATAGGGCATCGCGACCCGCATCATCGCGTCTCCTCCAGCATCATCTCCGCCGCCCTTTCGGCGATCATGATGGTCGGAGCGTTGGTGTTGCCGCTGGTGATCTTCGGCATCACGCTGGCATCGACCACTCTGAGACCGCCCAGCCCGCGAGACCGCAGCCGCTCATCCAGAGGCGCGGCCTCATCCATACCCATGCGTATGGTGCAGGTCGGGTGGAAGATCGTTGTGCCGACATCGCCCGCCGCCTTCGCCACCTCCTCGTCGCTTTGAAACGCCGCGCCGGGCTTGATCTCATCGGGTTGATACCTGGCCATCGCTTCCTGCGCCATGATCGCGCGGCTCTGGCGGATGGCGGCGATGGCCACGGCGCGGTCGCCCTCGGTGGCAAGGTAATTCGGCGCGATACGCGGCGGCGCCTTCGGGTCTGGCGAGGCGATCTCGACCACGCCCCGGCTTTCCGGGCGCAGATTGCAGACGCTGGCGGTGATCGCCGGAAAATCGTGCAGCGGCTGGCCGAACGCTTCCAGTGACAGCGGCTGCACATGGTATTCCAGATCGGCGGTCTCGACCCGTTCGGAGCTGCGCGAGAACGCGCCCAGCTGGCTCGGCGCCATCGACATCGGCCCGGTGCGGCGCAGCGCATATTCCAGCCCGATCTTCGCCTTGCCCCACAGCGTCGCCGACAGGGTGTTGAGCGTTGTCGCCCCGGTGAGCCGCCAGGCACATCGGAGTTGCAGATGGTCCTGCAGATTGGCGCCCACCTGGTCCTGTTCATGGAGCACCTCGATGCCATGGCGCCGCAACAGCCTTCCCGGCCCGACGCCGGAAAGCTGCAATATCTGCGGCGAGCCGATCGCCCCGGCGCTCAGCACCACCTCGCCACCGCAACGCGCCGTCTTCACCGCACTATTCTGCTCGTATTCAACGCCGACGACGCGCCCCTCTTCGATCAGCAGCCGCCTAGTATGGGCGCCGGTCTCGACCCTGAGATCCGCTCCCGCGGCAGTACGAAGGAACGCCTTGGCGGTGTTGATCCGCCAGCCATTCCTCTGGTTCACCCGGAAATAGCCGACACCCTCGTTGTCGCCGGTGTTGAAATCGCTTGTCTCGGGCAGGCCCCATTGCCTGGCCGCCGCCATCCAGTCATCCAGAACGTCCCAGTGCAGGCGCTGGTTCTCCACCCGCCATTCGCCGCCTTCCCCGTGCATCTCGCTGGCGCCCTCGACATAATCTTCCGACTTGCGGAACAGCGGCAAGACATCGTCCCAGCCCCAGCCGGTCAGGCCCATCTGGCGCCAGCCGTCATAATCCGCCGCCTGACCGCGCAGATAGAGCATGCCGTTGATCGACGAGCAGCCGCCGAGCAGCTTGCCGCGCGGATAGAGCAGCGAGCGGCCGTTCAGCCCCGGCTCCTCGGCAGTGCGAAACATCCAGTCGGTGCGCGGATTGCCGATGCAATAGAGATAGCCCACCGGGATGTGCACCCAATGATAGCTGTCCTTGCCCCCGGCCTCCAGAAGCAACACCTTGCGCCCGGCATCGGCCAGCCGCTTGGCCATCACGCAGCCGGCGCTGCCCGCGCCAACGATGATATGATCCCATTCCATGCGCCGCCCCCGCTTGCCTGTCTGCGGAGTGTAGCGGCCTCAGCCCGGCGGTAAATGGCGGATTGGTGGCAGGTGTTCAGAACGCCGCCATCGCCGCCGCCTGCGCCGGCAGGTCGGGCATCCCCGGCGGGCAGGCCCCCAGCAGCGCAACCGCCTCGCCATAGCGCAACACGGGGCGCGCGGCGGCATAGGGCCGGTTCTTCAACCGCGGCGGCAGATCGGCCAGCGCCTGCGCCATGTCGCCAGGCAGAAGGCTTTCGCAATGCGCCCCCTCGGCCAGCAGGATCTGATGGCTTTCAAGCGCCAGATGCACATAGGCGATCCGGGCGCAGGGCATCAGGCAAATATCCACGCCATTGATCAGCGCCTTTGCCGGCACCAGCACCTCGGACGCACCGAACATCAGCTCGGCCAGCGGCGAGGCGATCAGCACCCGGTGCTGCTGCGACAGCTTCAGCGGCGAGTGATTGCCGATCGCGCCCGGCGCAAACAGAACCGGCGCGTTGGCGCCCGTCCCCGGCACCAGCCTGCGCCCGACCCAGGACACCGGCTGCGGCCCGCCATCGAGCGTCTGAACCAGATCGCCCTCCCAGACATCGCCCGCACGCACACCGCCCATGGCAGTCGCAATTCGCACGTCCTCGGCGAAACAGATGAATTCGTGGCTGTAGTTGGGGTCGGTATCGGCGACATAGAATTGCGGCTCTGCCGAAGGATTGTAGTGGTCCCAATACCAGTCTTCGAGATTGAACCCGGGGGTCCAGACAATCTGCACGATATCGCCGTTTTCATCAGTTCCCTCGAACACGATCACGCCACCACTGCCCGGCGCCATATCCGAGCGCACCACCACCGCATCCTCGATTGCGCCGCCGCCGCCATAGCCGCCCCATTCCAGCTCATAGCTGTCGCCCAGCTCGAAATGGCGCGGATCGCTGTCGCCATCCTTCACGGTGATGACAAGGTCCTTGAACGCATTGGGCGGATTGTCAAATCGCGATCTTCCCGGCGCAACATTCACGTTCGTGCCGGTCGCGGCGGCAAACTCCTCGTCGATCGCGTAAAAGGTAAGCGGCATGGCAAGCCCCGAATTTCACCGGGGACCATAGCTGCGTGCGCTCTAAACCGCGGTTAAACAGCCAAGCGGTCTTTAGCGCAGATTTTCGGCAAATTTCGCGATGCTTTGAACGGAATCCCGGTCAGACCGGCAGCGCCGTGGTCTTGAACACGGTGCGCAGCGCAAAGCTCGACTGCATCTGCGCCACGCCGGGCAGCCGGGCAAGATGCTGGCGATGGATGCGGGCGAAATCCTCGGTATTCTCGGCCACCACCTTCAGCAGGTAATCCGCCGTGCCCGCCATCAGATGGCACTCCAATACGTCTGGAATCCGCGCCACTGCCTTCTCGAACCCGTCAAGCACCTCGTCGGTCTGGCCCTGAAGCGTGATTTCGACAAACACGGTGGTCGGCATGCCCAGGCGCCGCGCATCCAGCAGCGCCACGTAGTCGCGGATGAAGCCGTCTTTCTCCAGCCGCTGCACCCGGCGATGGCACGCACTCGGGCTCAGGTTGATCGCCTCGCTCAGATCAGCATTGGATATCCGGCCCTTGCGCTGAAGCACGTTGAGGATGCGGCGATCCAGACTGTCGAGCGGCATTGACACAATCTCCTTCGATAATTCCACTGCTATATCGAAGATTCTTCGAACTTGTCGAGTCTTTGCGCCAGAGAACTGGACCCGTTTGCGCGCCGGATGCGACATTCTGCCAGGTATTCTTACCGCGATCGAGGAGGACGCGACCATGAAGATCGGCTGCCCCAAGGAAATCAAACCCCAGGAATTCCGCGTCGGCATCACGCCCAACGCCGCCCGCGAAGCGGTTGGCCGTGGTCACGAGGTCATCATCGAGTCCGGTGCCGGGCTGGGCGCAGGGTTTGACAACGCGGCCTATATCGAGGCCGGGGCCCATATCCTCGACACCGCCGAGGAAATCTTTGCCATCGCCGACATGATCGTGAAGGTGAAAGAGCCTCAACCCGGCGAGCGCAAGATGCTGCGCCAGGGCCAGCTGCTGTTTACCTACCTGCACCTCGCCCCCGATCCCGACCAGACCCGCGACCTGCTGGCCTCGGGCTGTACCGCCATCGCCTATGAGACCGTGACCGACGATCGCGGCGGCTTGCCGTTGCTGGCGCCGATGTCGGAAGTCGCCGGGCGGCTGGCGCCGCAGGTCGGTGCCTGGACACTGCAGAAGGCCAATGGCGGGCGCGGCGTTCTGATGGGCGGCGTTCCCGGCGTTGGCCCCGCCAAGGTGATCGTGATCGGCGGCGGCGTTGTCGGCACCCACGCGGCCAAGATCGCCGCTGGCATGGGGGCGGATGTTACCGTGCTCGACCGCTCGCTGCCGCGCCTGCGCTATCTCGATGATGTGTTCGGCGGAAGCTTCAAGAACCAGTATTCCACCGCCGGCGCGACCGCCGAGCTGATCCGCGACGCCGATCTGGTGATCGGCGCGGTGCTGATCCCCGGCGCCGCCGCGCCCAAGCTGATCAGCCGCGCGCAACTGTCGACCATGAAGCCCGGCGCGGCATTGGTGGATGTGGCGATTGATCAGGGCGGCTGTTTCGAGACCTCCAAAGCCACCACCCACGCCAAACCGATCTACGAGGTCGACGGCATCATGCATTACTGTGTCGCCAACATGCCCGGCGCCGTGGCCCGCACCTCGACCATCGCACTCGGCAATGCCACCATGCCGTTCATGCTGCGCCTCGCCGACAAGGGCTGGAAAAAGGCTTGCGCCGAGGATCCGCATCTCCTGAACGGGCTCAACGTGCATGCCGGCCAGCTCACCTATTACGCGGTCGGTGAGGCGCTGGGCATCGACGTGATCTCGCCCACGCTGCTGATCAAGTAGGCGGTCCGCATTGCCGGATCTTCTGTGCGCGGCGCCTCTCCCGAGGGGCGCCGCCTTACGCGAGGTCATGCGGGTTTTGCCCGCGAACTCACGAAATCCTGACTAGGTGCGCCGCCCGGCCCGCGCTAGGCTGGGCTCATGCAACACATGGAACCCGACTATCCCGCCTATGCCCGGTCCGAACGGATCGCCGATGCCGCCATGCATGTTCTGGGCGTCACCGGAGCGCTTACCGGGGCGGTGTGGATGATGATCTGGGCTTTCGGTCATGTCAGCGGCGGCCAGACCTTCGCGCTTTCGATCTATGGATTGACCCTGATCGCGACATTCATCGCCTCGGCGATCTATCATTTCACGCCCTGGGAAACCCTGCGCCCGACCTTCCGGCGCATCGACCACGCGGCGATCTATCTCAAGATCGCCGGAACCTACACGCCGCTCGTCTTCATGATCGGCTCGCTGTCATCCTACCTGGTGCTCGCGGCGGTCTGGGCGCTGGCGGCGTTCGGGATGATCCGCAAGTTCTGGTTCTGGAAGAAACCGGGCCGCAACGGCGTTGCGCTCTACCTGGTCATGGGCTGGCTGTCGGTGCTGCTGGCCGGCTCGCTGTTTTCGGTCCTGCCGCCCAGCGCCCTGATCCTGATCGCAGTGGGCGGGCTGCTCTATACGGTCGGCATCGTCTTCCACATCTGGGAAAAGCTGAAATTCGCCAACGCGATCTGGCACGGCTTCGTGCTCACCGCCTCGGTCTGTTTCTTCGCCGCCATCGCGCTCGGGGTCAACGCCAACGCGATCTGAGCCCAGCGTTCATCCGCGCGCCTTGGCATAGTCCACGAACACATCGAAACTCGCCGGGTTGGCCATCGAATCGCGATTGACCACCGTTGCCGGATCGCCCCCCAGCAGCAGTTTCTTCACCGGCACTTCCAGCTTCTTGCCCGACAGCGTACGCGGCACCTCGGCGATCTGCACGATCTCGTCGGGCAGGAACCGCGCCGAGACCGACGCCCGTATCGCGCCGTTGATCTTCGCCTTCATCGCCTCGTCCAGCGCGATCCCTTCGCGCAGCACCACGAACAGCGGCATGAAGCTCTCACGCCCGAGAAACTCCAGGTCGATCACCAGCGAATCGAGCACCTCATCCAGCCCTTCGACCGCGCGATAAATCTCGCTCGATCCCAGCCGCAGTCCGCGCCGGTTGATCGTCGCGTCCGAGCGGCCATAGATGATCGAGCCGCCCTCGGGGGTGAACTCGATCCAGTCGCCATGCCGCCAGATGCCGGGATAGGTGTCGAAATAGCTCTCGAACAGCCGCGAGCCATCGTCATCGCCCCAGAACCTCAGCGGCATCGAGGGCAGCGGCTCGGTGCAGACCAGCTCGCCCACGGCCCCGGTCAGCTCATTGCCCGCCTCGTCAAAGGCGCACACCGCATTACCCAGCGCGCGGCACTGCATCTCGCCGGCGCGCACCGGCATCATCGGATTGCCGACCACGAAAGCGCCCGCCAGATCGGTGCCGCCCGAGATCGGCGCCAGCCACAGATCGCGCTTCACCTCCCGATAGATCCAGTCATAGCCTTCCTGGGAAAGCGGCGATCCGGTCGAGCCCAACGCCCGCAGGTTTGACAGATCAAGCTCCGCCCCGGGGCGCACCCCGGCCTTCTCGCAGCCCATGAAAAACGCCGCCCCGGCGCCAAAATAGGTCAGCCGTTCGCGCGCCACGAAGCGCCAGACCTCGAGCATGTCTGGATGATTGGGCGCGCCGTCGAACAGCGCCACCATCGCGCCGCGCGCCAGCGCGCTCCATTGCGAATTCCACATGATCCAGCCCGACGAGGTCATCCAGCAATAGCGACTTTCCGGCCCCAGATCCTGATGCAGCGTTTGCTTGGCCCCTTCCAGCAACACGCCGCCATGGCCATGCACGATCGGCTTCGGATTGCCGGTGGTGCCCGAGGAATAGACGATCCAGATCGGATGCGAGAATTCCACATCCATCGCCTCCGGCGCCGCTTCCCGCGCGATCAGCGCCTCCCACCCGGTCCAGCCCGGCGCCGGTGCGCCCTGCGTCGTTACCATCACCTTGTGGGTCACGCTGGGCAGATCGGCAGTGATCTCCTCCAGCAGCCCGCGCCGGTCGATGGCCTTGCCGGCATGGACATAGCCATCCTGCGCGATCAGCACCTTGGGTTCGATCTGGCGAAACCGGTCGGAGATCGCCACATGCCCCATATCCGGCGCGCAGAGCGACCAGACCGCGCCGATCCCCACCGTGGCCAGAAACGCGATCAGCGCCTCGGGTGTGTTGGGCAGGATCGCGACCACGCGATCGCCCTTCTCCACCCCCATCGCGCGCAGCCCGGCCTGCACCGCCCCGATCCGCGCGGCCAGCTCGCCCCAGCGCATCTCGATCCGCCCGAAGGTTTCGGATTGCAGCACCAGCGCAATGTCATCAGGCCGGCTTTCGGCATGGCGCAGCACCTGGCGCGCAAAATTCGTGCTGGCGCCGGGAAACCAGTCCGCCCCCGGCATCTTGCGCTCGGGCAAGACCTCGCTCCAGCCGCGCACAGGCAGGTCGAAAAATCCGATGAGCGCGGTCCAGAACCCCTCAAGATCGCTGACCGACCATTGCCAGAGCGCGTGGTAATCCTCAAACCGCAGCCCGCGCTCGGCCTCGAGCCAGCGCATGAACCTCGCCAGCCATGTCGCCTCGGCCTCGGCCAAGCTCGGTTGCCACAGAATCTTGCCCGGCTCTGCCATTCGCACTCCCCCTGATCCGCGTTACAGTTTTCCGCGCCGCAAGCCACAAGGCAAGCCTACCCGGCCCGTGACGTTGCGCTCATGCCGAAGGGGGGGTGAATGGTAGCGTGGGGCGGACTTGAACCGCCGACCCCAGCATTATGAGTGCTGTGCTCTAACCAGCTGAGCTACCACGCCATTCACACGCAGGCCCGATTATCCGGGTGCGCCGCCCCTGTCAAACCCAAAATCCCCCGCCGCTTCCTCTGACCGGAAATATCCTGGGGGTCTGGGGGTGAAACCCCCAGCCTTTCGTGGCCCGAACGCAATCCAACCTGTGCGCACAAGCGCACCTGCGGATCAGACCCGCCAGACCTTACCTGCGCAGATATTTCGCATAGGCCCAGCCCCTGGCGCCGGTCGGGTGATGATAGACCCGCACCCAATTGCCCTTGCGCTCGAGGATATCGACCCGCTCGCCGTGATACATCTGTCGCAGGATCCTGAAATCGCTGCCCGGCCCGGTGCGCAGGTTGAGATAGCCGTCGCCCGGCGACCAGATTTGCCGCACCGCACCGCCGCTCTGTTCCTGCGCCAGGTATTTGCGAAAGGCCCAGCCCTCGTCGCCGCTGATCTCGTGGCGCACCCGGCTCCAGCCGCCCTTGGTCTCCAGCACATCGACCAGGCTGCCATGGTCCATGCGCCGCACGATCTGATAGCCGCTGCCCGGCCCGGTGCGCAGGTTGAGATATCCGTCTCCGGGGCTGTTGACCATGCGCAGCTCGGCCAGCGCGGCTCCGGCCAGCATGATCATCAGGGCGGTTGCAAGAAAGTGGCGTAGCATGGGGCGGGTTTCCTCTCTTTCGCATCGGGCATCGCCTGGCGCAAAGCCCGCGTCACCATGACGATTCTATCACGTCGCGCCGCCGGTCACAGCCTTGCATTTCGCCGCGGCAGCGGGAGCCCTCATGCCTCCTTGTGGATTTCCACGCTATGCGGATAGGGAATCGAAATGCCCTTGGCGTCGAACGCTTCCTTCACCGCCTGCGTCAGGTGGAATTTCACATCCCAGAAATCCGCCGCCTGGCACCACACCCTGAGCGTCAGATCGACCGAACTGTCGCCCAGATTGGTCACCCTCACCCAGGGCTCGGGATCACCCAGCACCCGGCTGTCAGCCGTCACCTGCCCGAGGATCACCGATTTGGCCGCCTCGATATCATCGCCATAGTCGATCCCGAATGTCACCTCCACGCGCCGCGTCTCGTGATGCGAGAAGTTGCGGATGATCGCGCCCCAGGATTGCCCGTTCGGCACGATGATCTGGATATTGTCGGGCGTCGCCAGCTCGGTGAAAAACAGGTTGATATCCTTCACCGTCCCCGAGGTGCCCGCGATATCGACAAAATCGCCCAGCTTGTAGGGCCGGAACAGGATCAGCATGAAACCCGCCGCCAGATCGCTCAGCGTGCCTTGCAGCGCCATGCCGATGGCCAGCGTCGCCGCACCCAGAACCGCGACAAGGCTGGTCGCCTGGATGCCGAACAGCCCCAGTACCGCCACCAGAACCATCAGCAGGATCACCCATTTGACGACGCTGGCGGCAAAATTGCCCAGCGTGGGGTCGATCCTGGGATGCGAATTCACCTGGCGGCGCACAAACCGCCCGACCAGCCCGGCCGCCATCCAGCCCAGAATCAGAACCACAAGCGCCTTGATCGCGTTGATGATCAAGGGCGCATAGCCCGCCGCCATGCCCAGAATGTCCTGCATCGTCATGCCTCCTTGTTCCGCCGCCGGCGCGTTATCCGGCTCTAACTCAACGAAAAATGCCCCGCTTTGTTCCAGCGGGGCATTTGATCGGGCGGCTGCAAGCCGACCGTATTAGAGATCGGAATTTACTTGCTGGCCAGCGCGTCGCGGATCTCGGCCAGCAGCTCCAGTTCGGTCGGCCCGGCGGGCGCTTCCTCTTTCGGCAGTTCGTCCTTTTTCACCGCCGCGTCTTTCACCTTGTTGACATAGCGCACCAGCATGAACACCACGAAGGCGATGATCAGGAAGTTGATGATCGCCATGATGAACGCGCCATAGGCAAACACCGCCGCGCCGCTTTCGCGCGCCGCTTCCAGGCTGGCGCCCTCCGGCACATCGCCGCTCAGCACGAAATACATGTTGGTGAAATCGATCCCGCCCATGAACAGGCCGATGAACGGATTGATCAGGTCCGCCACCAGCGAGCTGACAATCGCGGTGAACGCTGCGCCGATGATGATACCTACGGCCATGTCCATGACATTGCCCTTGGCGATGAAGTCCTTGAATTCCTTAAGCATTTCGCCCCTCACTCTTGAAACCGTCCGGTGCGCACCCATCCGCGTCTCCCGGCTCTGTGCTTAACATATCATATATCCGGTCTTATGGCCCTGTTTTTACGGGGAAACTCGCGTATTTTCGCTCATATGATACAGGAGAATCCCATGACCGCGCTCACCGATCATCCGATCAACGCCCGCTGGCCTGCCGCCGACCCGACGGTGCTTCAGCTCTATTCATTCCCGACGCCCAATGGCGTCAAGGTCTCGATCATGCTCGAAGAGACCGGCCTGCCCTACGAGGCGCACAAGGTCACGCTTTCGGATGCGGACGTGAAAAGCCCCGAGTTTCTCGCGCTCAGTCCGAATAACAAGATCCCCGCGATCATTGATCCCGATGGCCCCGGCGGCGCGCCCCTGGCGCTGTTCGAATCCGGCGCGATCCTGATCTACCTGGCGGAAAAGACCGGCAAACTGCTGTCGCCCGATCCCGCCAAACGCTACCAGACGATCCAGTGGCTGATGTTCCAGATGGGCGGCATCGGCCCGATGTTCGGCCAGCTCGGCTTTTTCTACAAATTCGCCGGGCGCGAGATCGAAGACAAGCGCCCGGTAGAGCGTTACCTCGCCGAGACCCGCCGCCTGCTCGGTGTGCTCGATGGCGCGCTGGCGGGGAAAGACTGGATCATGGGCGACTATTCCATCGCCGACATCGCCATCGCGCCCTGGCTGCGCGCGCTCGATTTCTACGAGGCGACAGACGCGGTGGGTTTCGACGGCTTTGCAAATGTCGATGCCTATCTTGACCGCTTCCTCGAACGCCCCGCGGTCAAACGCGGCCTCAACATCCCGCCGCGCGACTGACCCGTAGGGTGCGTGCTCGCACGCACCTTGCCCTACCCCGGCAGCGCCCCGCTCAGCACATAGCGCAGGATCTCGACCACCTGCGCGGGCTCGCGCGCCACGGCCAGCGCGGCGGCATCGACCTCTTTCAGCGCATGATCATGCTCGGGCATCTGCACCACGATCAGCGATTTTCCCAGCGCCGCCGCATAGCCCGCATCGAAGGCCGCGTTCCACTGGCGGTATTTCTCGCCGAACCTGACAACCACGACATCGGCCTCGGCAATCCCGCGCCGCGTGCGGATCGCGTTCATCATCGCGCCCTTGTGGTCGTGCCAATACTTGTCATCTTCCGCGCCGAGGATCGCCACGCCGCAATCGTCAGACGCCGCATGGTCCGTCACCGGCGCGCTGAAGCTCACATCCAGCCCCTCGGCCCCGGCGATGATCTGCTCGCGCCAGTCGGTATGGATCTCGCCGCTCAGATAGACCTTCAAAGCCATGTCCTACTCCTCCTTCGCCGCCGCCAGCATCGCGGCCACTTCATCGTCGGTTACCTCGCCGAAATCGCGGTAATGCAGGCCCACGGCGCGGAACGACGCAGGCACCAGCGGGCAGATCACATGATCCGCCATCCCCCGCATCTGCTCCAGCGTGTCGCCCGCCGCCACCGGCACTGCCAGCACGATCTCTTTCGGCCCGCGCCCTCGCAGTGCCTTCAGTGCCGCCATCATCGTGGCCCCTGTGGCGATACCGTCATCCACCACCACCGCGCTGCGCCCGGTCAGATCGCGCGCCGCGCCGCCGATGCGCCAGCGATGCCGCCGCGCCACGTTGCGGGCGCGCTCCTCGGCGATGATCGCTTCCAGATCCCCCGCGCTCAGCCCCAGCGCCTGCATCAGATCGTCGTTGAACACGATATGTTCGGGCGGCCCGTCGACCAGCGCGCCAGCCGCCAGCTCGCGGTGCCCCGGCACTCCGATCTTGCGCACCAGCAACAGCTCGAGCGGCGCACCCAGAGCCCGCGCCACCGGCAACGCCACCGGCACACCGCCGCGCGGCAACGCAAAGACCACCGGATCGCTCAGCTCGAGCGCGCCCAATGCCTCTGCCAGCAGCTCTCCGGCGCTCTCGCGGGTGTCATACATCGGCTCTCCTTCGCGCGCTGGCAAGCTCCGTAGGGTGTGTGCTCGCACGCACCTTTTATCCGCGCAGAACACCGCCCGTGGCCTTGCCTACCTTCTCGACGATCTTCGCCGCGACCCCCTCGATATCGGCATCCTTCAGGGTTTTCTGCGACGGCTGCAACCGCACCGTGATAGCCAGTGATTTCTTGCCCTCGCCGAGGCTGCCGCCGATGAACTCATCGAACACGCGCACGTTCTCGATCAGCCCCTTGTCGGCCCCGGCGGCGGCATTGACCAGCGCCAGCGCCTCGACATCGGCATCGACGACAAAGGCGAAATCGCGCTCCACCGCTTGCAGGTCGCTGGACTGAAGCGCCGGCCTCGCGGTCGATTTGCGCCGCGCTTCCGGCACTTCCTCGGGCCAGATGGTAAAGCCCACAGCCGGGCCTTTCACATCCATCGCGGCCAGCACCCTGGGGTGCAGCTCGCCAAACACGCCCATCATCTTCTTCGGCCCGAGGCAGATGCGCCCGTGCTGCCCCGGATGCCACCACGCCGCGCCGTCGCGCAGGATCTGCACCTTGGCGGGCGCGCCGATCGCGGCCAGAACCGCCTCGGCATCGGCTTTCACATCATAGAGATCGACCGGGCGCGAGCCGCCATGCACATCCTTGGGCCCGGTGCGCCCCACGAGGATCCCCGCGACCTGCACATGCTCTTCCGTCGGCTCGCCGCCATGAAACGCCGGGCCGACCTCGAACAGGCCGAAATCGTTGAAGCCACGCGCCTGGTTGCGCGCCGCCGCCTGCAACAACCCGGGCAGCAGATCGGGCCGCATATGGCTCATCTCGCTCGAGATCGGGTTTTCCAGCATCGTCGCCTCGGTGCCGCCGCCGAACAGCGCCGCGCTTTGCTGGTCGATGAAGGAATAGCTGACGCATTCGTTGTAGCCCAAGCCCGCGCAGGTCCGCCGCGCCGCCTGCTCGCGGCTCTGCATCGGTGTCAGAACCGGGCGCGGCACGCCGTCCTGCACGCGCCGCATCGGCTTGCCCACCAGCTTGGTCAGCGACGCCACCCGCGCCACCTCTTCCACCAGGTCGGCCTCGCCCTGCACATCGGGCCGCCAGCTCGGCACCTGCGCCATGTTGCCTTCCAGCCTGAAGCCGAGCTTGGTCAGCGTCTGGCGCTGCTCGCTCTCCGGGATCTCCATGCCCACCAGCGAGATCACCCGCGCCGGATCGAGCTTGAAGGCGCGGCTCGTGTCCGGCACCGCCCCGGCAGTGACGACGCTCGACGGCTCGCCGCCGCACAGCTCGAGGATCATCTCGGTCGCCAGCTCGATGGCGGGCATGTTGAACTCCGGGTCGATGCCGCGCTCGTTGCGATAGCGCGCGTCGGAATTGATCTTCAGGGCCCGGCCCGCATAGGCGATCTGGATATGATCCCAGACCGCGGCTTCGAGGAAGACATTGGTGGTGTCCCTTGTGCAGCCCGTCGCCAGCCCGCCCATGATCCCGGCAATCGATTCAATGCCCTCTTCATCGGAAATCACGATCTGGCCTTCGCTGAAAGTGTATTCCTTCTCGTCAAGCCCGATCAGCGTCTCGCCGCCTTTGGCGCGGTGAATCCGCAAATCGCCGATGACCTTGTCGGCATCGAACACATGCAGCGGCCGGTTGCGGTCAAACGTGAAGAAGTTGGTGATATCGACCAGCGCCGAGCGCGGGCGCAGTCCAATCGCCCGCAGCCGGTCCTGCAGCCATTGCGGCGATGGCCCGTTGGTCACATTGCGGATCAGCCGCCCGGCAAAGACCAGACAGCCATCGCGCGTATCCTCGTCGATGGAGACCTTGATCGGAGAGGGAAATTCGCCGTCGACCTGCGCCTCTTTCGCCGGCTTCAGCGTGCCCAGCCCCCTTGCCGCCAGATCGCGGGCAATGCCGCGCACGCCCAGCGCATCCTGCCGGTTGGGCGTGATCGCGATCTCGATCACCGGGTCGATCTTCGCCGGCTCATTCGCCGCCAGCCAATCGATGAACCGCTCGCCGACCTCGCCATCGGGCAGCTCGATGATGCCCTCATGCTCGTCGGAAAGCTCCAATTCGCGCTCCGACGCCATCATCCCGTGGCTCTCGACGCCGCGGATCTTGCCGACCTTCAGCGTGGTGTCGATCCCCGGCACGTAATCGCCCGGCTTGGCCAGAACCACCGTAATGCCCTCCCGCGCATTGGGCGCGCCGCAGACGATCTGCTTCTCGCCCTCGTCGGTCTGCACGGTGCAGACGCGCAGGCGGTCGGCGTCGGGGTGCTGCTCGGCCTTGAGGACTTTGGCCAGGGTAAAGGCGCTGAGCTTGTCGAGCGGATTGTGGATTTCTTCGACCTCAAGCCCAAGGTCGGTGAGCGCCTCGGCGATCTCGTCGACCGACGCCTTGGTGTCGAGGTGATCTTTCAACCAGGAGAGGGTGAATTTCATTGTGAAGCTCCTAATTGGAGATTTTCGCATTTCGCGAGCATGCCTTGCGCAAAATCAGGAAGTTGGGGACAAATCCACGACGGTGAAAGCACTTGTGCGAACAAGAACCAAGCAGCAAGGCAAATAAAGATCAAAGTTGAAATTACCGGATGGCTTTTCAGCCTATTGACAAAGCCAACAAGCGGTCCATCTGTTCGGGGATTAGCCTCTGAAGCCATACTGGATGCCATTGCTTCCGCCGCTTGCTCATCCAACTCGAGCAGCCTCTTTGTGCCTAGACCAGATAATGTTACAAAGGAGTCGCTGCCGTCGGGTGCATATTCTTCAGGGTATTCCGGAACCCAACTCTTAGACGTGGCAGTCAAGTACTCCAATCTTATCGCTGCTCGCATCGTTGCTGCTTCGCTTTCATGTATCTGCTGCCAGGTTACATCTGGTTCATCACCGGGGAATAGCCCCTCCCAACATGTGGAATATGCAACAAGCGTCTCATTGGGTGCCGATTGCACCTTTCGCAGCAGATCATCAATCGAACGTTCAGTCGTCACCTACTCAACCCCCCATGCAGCGTCGGCACATCCAGACTGGCAAAGCCGTAATTCCTGAGCCAGCGCAGGTCTGAATCAAAGAACGCCCGCAGATCCGGAATCCCGTATTTCAGCATCGCTATCCGGTCGATCCCCATGCCGAAGGCAAAGCCCTGATACTCGTAAGGGTCGATCCCCCCGGCCTTCAGCACATTGGGATGCACCATGCCCGAGCCGAGAACCTCCATCCAGTCGTCGCCCTCGCCGATGCGCAATTGCCCATCGACCCAGGAACACTGGATATCGACCTCGGCCGAAGGCTCGGTGAACGGAAAATGCGAGGCCCGGAACCGCGTCTTGATGCCATCGACCTCGAAGAACGCGGCAAAGAACTCCTCGAGCACCCATTTCAGGTTGGCCATCGAGATGTCCTTGTCGAGCGCAAGCCCTTCGACCTGATGGAACATCGGCGTATGGGTCTGGTCGTAATCGGCGCGGTAAACCCCGCCGGGGCAGATGATCCTGAGCGGCGCGCCGATCTTCTCCATCGTGCGGATCTGCACCGGGCTGGTATGGGTGCGCAGCACATGCGGCGGGCGATTGTCGCCTTTGTCGCGATGCATGTAGAACGTGTCCATCTCGGCGCGCGCCGGGTGATGGCCGGGAATGTTCAAAGCGTCGAAATTATACCAATCGGTGTCGATCCGCGGCCCTTCCGCGACCGAAAAGCCCATATCGGCAAAGATCGCGGTGACTTCCTCGGTCACCTGGCTGACCGGGTGTACCGTGCCCTGGCGCCGCTCGCGCGCGGGCAATGTCACGTCCAGCCATTCGCCGCGCAGCCGCTGATCCAGCAGCACATCGCCCAGCGCCTCCTTCTTGGCCGCCAGCGCCGAGTTGATCTCGTCCTTGAGCTGGTTGAGCTTCGGCCCCATCACCTGGCGCTCCTCCGGGCTCATCTGCCCGAGCTCGCGCATCTTCAGGGAAATCTCGCCCTTCTTGCCCACCGCCTGCACCCGCAGGTCTTCCAGCGCGGCCTCGTCTGCGGCCTCGGCAATTTGCGCGATGTATTTCTGTCTCAGATCGTCCATCGGACCCTCCGGGTTTGGCTTGGCTAGGTGCTAGCGATGCAGCGGCCCGATTGCAAGCGGGCGGGGGGCGCGAACAAAGCGATTGATGCGCCGAAAGCCGCATGAGACAAACCGCCATGCGCATTCCAAGGCAACAGCGATGACAGCCGGACCGGCCCGCCCCTGGCTGGTGCTGGCGGGCCTCGCGCTGGGCGTGACCGTAACCAATGGCTTCGCCCGCTTCGCCTATGGCTTCCTCTTGCCCGCGATGAAGGCCGAGCTGGATTGGAACTATGCCCAGGCCGGATGGCTCAACACCGCCAATGCGCTGGGTTATATCGCCGGCGCGGTGCTGACCATGGTGCTGATCCGGCGGGTGCGCCCGTCGCGGCTCTTCGCCTTCGGGCTGATCACCACCACGCTGGCGCTGCTGGTCACCGGGCTCAATACCGCGCTGTGGTGGCAGACCCTGTGGCGCATCATGGCGGGGGTGTTCGGGGCGATGTCGTTTGCCACGGCCGGAACGCTGGCGGCGCAGCTTTTCCGCGACGATCCCAGGCGCAATGCCCTGGCCATCGCCATCCTGTTCGGCTCAGGCGGCGGGCTTGGCATTGTGCTGGCCGGGGCGGCGCTGCCGATCATGCTGGGGGTGCGCGGCGATGCCGCCTGGCCCCTTGGCTGGTTGCTGATCGGCGGGGCCAGCCTCCTGGCGCTGCCGCTCGGTCTCTGGGCGGCGAAGGTGCTGCAGCCGCCCAGGCTCGCCGTTACGACCCCGGCCCAGCCGCTGCCGCTGCGCCGGATGCTGGGCGAGCTGGCCGGTTATGCCGGGTTCGGCCTCGGCTATATCGTCTATCTCACGTTCCTGTCGGCCTGGATGACCGAACAGGCGCTCAGCCCGCATTTCATCGCCCTCGTCTGGGTGATCCTCGGCAGCTGCATCTTCGTCTCGCCGTTCCTCTGGCGCCCGGTGCTGGCGCGGTTCGCTTCGGGACTGCCGCTGGCGCTGGTGCTCACGGGGATTGCCATCGGCTCGGCCCTGCCGGTTCTCATCCCCGGTGCTGCGGCGCTCATCGTCTCGGCCACGATCTTCGGCCTCTGCGTCTTCATGCCGCCCGGCACCGTCACCAGCTTCTCGCGGCAAAACCTGCCGCCGGAAAGCTGGGGCGCCGCGATCAGCTTCTTCACCGTGGTCTTCGCCGTCGCCCAGACCGTCGGCCCCTATGGCGCCGGCCTCGTCGGCGATCATTTCGGCGATATCGGCGTCAGCCTGCTGGCGGCGGCGGGGATATTGCTTCTGGGCGCGGCGGCAGCGCTGATGCAGCGGCCTTTGCAGGAGGTTTGAGAAAGACATCCGCCCGGAACAAGGCCGAAGGCCGCCGGGCAGCGCCTGCCCGTCCCGGCGGGCTGGCGCTTTTTCGGCCCAATCCTTCCGATCATGCCAAACACGTCTTTGGCAGGCATAAACTGCCCGACACAACCGTTGCAGCGCCACCCCACGGGCAGGTGCGGCCCGGCTTGCGCACCCCTGCAAACAGGCGAAAACCCCGAGATTGCTCTTTTCACGGGTTCCATCGACGGTCTCTCAGCCCTCCGCCTTCAGCTTGAGGATCGCTACCAGCCCTCTGTCGCGCGTTTCCGCCAGCTTGCCCGTATCCACGCCCGCCAGCGCCGCATCGACCCCGGCAATCAGCCTGGCACGGGTTTCTTCGTCCAGCGCCGGATCGCCCAGATCGGCCCAGCGCGCCGCCTGCGTCGGGCCGAGATGTTCGAGGTAATGCCGGAACCCGCCGGCCCCGCCGCCGAGATGATAGGTGGCGAACGGCCCCATCAACGCCCAGCGCAACCCCGGCCCATGAGCAATGGCGCGGTCGACATCCTCGACGCTGGCAATCCCCTCGGCCACCAGATGCACCGCCTCGCGAAACAGCGCCGCGCCCAGACGATTGGCGATATGGCCCACCGCCTCCTTCTTCATCACGATCACTTCGCGGTGCAGCGCGCCGTAAAACGCCCGCGCGGCGGCAACAGCCTCTGCCGAGGTCTGCGCCCCCGGCACGATTTCGACCAGCGGCACCAGATGCGGCGGATTGAACGGATGTGCCACCAGAATGCGCCCGGGATGGCGCGCTCCTGCCTGAAGATCACTGGCGAGAAGCGACGAGGTGGACGAGGCGATCAGCGCCGTCTCGGGCGCACCGGCCTCGATCGCGGCGAGGATTTCGCGCTTCGCATCGATCCGGTCGGGGCCGCATTCCTGCACCAGCCCGGCGCCCGCGCAGGCATCGACAATCGCGTCGGCAAAGCCCAGCCGCTCATACGGCACCGGCCCGCTCGCCAGCCCCAACCGCTCGAGATCGGGCCACGCTGCCGCGACCGCATCGCGCACCCGCGCTTCGAACCCTTCGGCCACATCCTGCACGGTCACACGTAGCCCTTGCGCCAGAAACAACGCGGCCCAGCTCTGCCCGATCAGCCCACCGCCGATAACGGCCACGGTTTCAATCTGCATCTCACCCTCCCGAACAAGAAAAGCCCCGCGCTCGCTGCCGAGCCGGGGCTTTCCGAAATCACATGGCGCCGATGGCTTAGGCCAGCGCCGCTTTCGCCTGATTGACGATCGCACCGAACGCTTCGGGCTCATGCACCGCCAGATCGGCCAGAACCTTGCGGTCGACCTCGATCCCGGCCAGGCTCAGCCCATTGATGAAGCGCGAATAGGTCAGCGATTCATCGACCGAACGCACCGCCGCGTTGATCCGCTGAATCCACAGGGCGCGGAAGTTGCGCTTGCGGTTCTTGCGGTCGCGGGTGGCGTATTGGTTGGCCTTGTCCACGGCCTGCGTGGCCACGCGGAAGGTATTCTTGCGCCGGCCATAATAGCCCTTGGCGGCCTTGATGACCTTCTTGTGACGGGCGTGGGTGACGGTTCCGCTTTTGACTCTCGACATCTCTCAGCCCTCCTCAGCGCGCGTAGGGCATCATTGGCTTGATGATCTGCTCATCAGCCTTTGACAGAACGGTCGTGCCGCGGGCGTCACGAATGAATTTTCTGGAGCGTTTGATCATGCCGTGGCGTTTGCCGGCCTGACCCGCCTTGATGCGGCCCGAGGCCGTCACCTTGAACCGCTTCTTGCAGCTCGATTTCGTCTTCATCTTGGGCATTTCCGTCTCCTTGAGTTCGAGTTCGGTCACACGCACGACTCGGCATGCCACTTTGGCCGGCCGCGCTGACAGAGGCGTCCTATAACGGGCGGTTTGGCGGCTTGCAAGGGGTTTTGGGCTCAGTTCACGTAGCGCGCAACGACCTTGACCACGACACTGGGAACCTCGCCGATGCTGTAGCCGCCAGGTTTCTGCGCCACCGCCCAGGCGATCAGCCCGCCGCCGATAATCATCGCAATCGCCGCCGCGCGCGGGGTGCGGCGGTCCGACAATGCCGACACCACGGCCGGGATCGAGAAAACCGCCACCACAAGCCCGATTACCAACGCCAGATCATGATCCATGACAACTGTCCTTCAAACGCGCGCAACTCGCTACTTCATCTTGCTGTAAAATGATGGCCAAGATTACTCCGGATCAGAGGCAAAAATCAAACTTTCATCACATGGCGCAACCCTCAGGATATTGGTGGTTCCGGGCTGGTTGAACGGCACCCCGGCGATCACCACGATCTGATCCTCGGTGGTGGCAAAGCCATGCACCCGCGCGGCGCGCGCCGAATTCACCACCGCCTGTTTGAAGCGTTGCAACTCGCCCGTCATGATACAGTTCGTACCCCAGCTCAGCGCCAGCCGCCGCGCGGTGCCGCGCAGGCTGGTCATCGCGATGATCGGCACCCGGGGCCGTTCGCGCGCAGTCAGCAGCGCGGTGGTGCCGCTCTGGGTGAAACAGCATATCACCTTGATATCGGTGGTCTCCGCGATTTCGCGCGCGGCAGCGACGATGGCATCGGCGATGGTGGTGCGCTCGGCCCGGCGCGAGGCTTCGATGATGACGCGGTAATTGGGATCGTTCTCGACCTCGACAGCGACATTGCTCATCGTCGTCACCGCCTCGACCGGATAGTCTCCGGCCGCCGATTCCGCCGACAGCATCACCGCATCGGCGCCTTCGTAGATCGCGTTGGCCACGTCGGAGACCTCGGCGCGTGTCGGCATCGGGCTCTCGATCATCGATTCCAGCATCTGCGTCGCCACGATCACAGGTTTGGCCGCCGCCCGGCAAAGCCGCACCAGGCGTTTCTGGATCGGCGGCACGTTCTGCACCGGCAATTCGACCCCGAGATCGCCGCGCGCCACCATGATTCCGTCCGACACCGCCAGAATTTCCTCGAAACACTTTACCGCCGAAGGCTTCTCGATCTTCGACATTATCGCGGCGCGGCCATCGGCCAGCGCCCGGGCCTCGTGCACATCCTCGGGCCGCTGCACAAACGACAGCGCCAGCCAGTCGACCCCGAGATCGCAGGCGAATTCCAGATCCTTGCGGTCCTTCTTCGACAGCGCCGCCAGCGGCAGCACCACATCGGGCACGTTCACCCCCTTGCGGTCGGAAATCGTGCCGCCGGTGATGACCTTGCATTCGGCGAAATCGGCGCCGCAGCTTGCCACCTCGAGCCGGATCTTGCCATCGTTGACCAGCAGGTTCGCGCCCGGCTCCAGCACCTGGAAAATCTCCGGATGCGGCAGGCAGACGCGGCTGACATCGCCCTCGGCCTTGTCGAGATCGAGCCGGAAGGCCGCGCCGGCTTCCAGATCCACTTCACCATCGGCGAACTTTCCCACCCGCAGCTTCGGCCCCTGCAAATCGGCCAGAATCGCGATCGGGCTGTCCATCTCGCGCTCGATTTCGCGGATGATCCGGTGGCGGGCGCGAATCTCGTCATGGCTGCCATGGCTCATGTTGAGCCGAAACACATCCGCCCCGGCCTGATGCAGCGCCTTGATGGTGGCGTGATCGTTCGATGCCGGGCCCAGCGTGGCCACGATCTTGATGTTGCGGTTGCGTCTCATCTTCTGCCTGCCCTTGTCGTTGTCTTCATCCGGTGTCTGGCGATCATTGCCAACAAATGCCATCGGGCGAAAATGTGCAATTCACTTCCGCACCGATTTCGCCTAACTCCTAGGTTCGGGGGAATGACAGGTTCATGGCAGAGAAACCATACGACATAATCGGGGCAGACCGGCCGTCGCGCTGGCTGATCACCTGCGATCACGCCACCAATCATGTCCCGGTCGAGGTCAACGGCGGCGATCTCGGCCTGCCTGCCTCGGAAATGAACCGCCATATCGCCTATGATCTCGGCGCGGCGGGCGTGACGCGGGCGCTGGCCGATCTGCTCGGCGCCCCCGCCATCCTGTCGCGGTTCTCGCGGCTGGTGATCGACCCCAACCGCGGCGAAGACGACCCGACCCTGATCATGAAGCTCTATGACGGCACGCTGATCCCGGCCAACCGCCACATCGGTGCGCAGGAGACGGCGCGGCGGCTGGAAAGCTACTGGCGGCCCTATCATGCGGCCTATGCGGCGCTGGCCGCCCGCCGCGAGGACACCGCCATCGTGGCGATCCACAGCTTCTCGCCCAAGCTCAACGGTCGCGCGCCCCGGCCCTGGCAGATCGGCATCCTGCATGCCGGCGATACCAGCTTCGGCCCGGCTCTGGTCAAGCGGCTGGAGCGCGAGCCCGATCTCTGCGTCGGTGACAACGAGCCCTATGCCGGCCACCTGCCCGGCGACGCCATCGACCAGCACGCGCTGCAAACCCCCCGGCCCAACGTGCTGATCGAACTGCGTCATGACGTGATCGAAACCGCGGATCAGCAACACGCCTGGGCCCGCCGCCTCGCCCCGATCCTGACCGAGGTTCTGGCCGAAACCGGGCTTTAGGGCCTTCGGCGGTTTTCGCTGATTCAGGAAAAGCGCGAAAGGATTGGAACCGGCGTCGCGCGGGGGTTCTTTTCCCGACCAAAGCTGTTAGGGTCGGTCGGTTATTTCAGCACCCAAGGATACTGCCATGAAAAAAGTCAAACCCTCGGCCCGCAAGGCGCCGACACGCAAGAAACCCTATCACGTCGGTTCCGGCTCGACCCTCAGCCGCAAGAAGCCCGGAGCCAGCGCCGCTGTCGCGCCGGTGGCGCAAGGCGCGGCCAAATAGCGGTTCCGGCGCCGCGCCGCGGGTGACCCTGCGGCGCGGCGGGCTACCTATGTCCTGAGCCAAGCTACAGGAGCGCGACATGGACGACACCACCCGCATCGAACTCGAAGCCGCGGCCTTCCGCCGCCTGCAACAACATCTGATGCAGGACCGTCCGGAGGTGCAGAATATCGACCTGATGAACCTGGCCGGGTTCTGCCGCAACTGCCTTGCCCGCTGGTATCAGGAAGCCGCCAATGCCCGCGGCATCGAGATGGACAAGGCCGCGGGCCGCGCCGCCTTCTACGGCATGGATTATGCCGATTGGGTGGCGCAGAACCAGACCCCCACCGATGCCGAAAAACAGGCAGCGTTCAAACAGGCTTTCGAGGCGAACGTAGCCAAGAAGTAACGCCCCGAGGGGCCTATTTCTTCGACTTTTTCGCTTTCTTTGCGGCTTTCTTTGCGGCTGCCTTCGCGGCCTTCTTCACCGACGCCTTCTTTTCCGCCGCCTTCTTCTTCGCCTTGGCGGCTTTCTTCTTCAGAGCTTTCTCCGCCTTGGCCGCCGTCTTCAACGCCGCCTTTTCCGCCTTGGCCGCCGTCTTCAGCGCCGCCTTTTCCGCCTTGGCCGCCTTCTTCTTCAGCGCCTTCAGCGCCTTGGCCGCTTTGGCTTCGGCCTTCTTCTCGGCCTTCTTCGCTGCCTTTGTCGCCTTGGCGGCCACAGCCTCCACCTTTGCCACGACCTTCGCCGCCGTGCCCACAGGCGCCGGCTTGCGCGTCACCGGCGCCTGGGTGCGCTTGACCGCCGGGGCGCGGTTGGCAGCTGGCGCTCGCTTGACGGCCGGCGCCTGCCTTGCCGCTGGTTTCGACGCTGGCGCGCCCGCTGCGGCCAACAGCAACACCGCCCGCCGCTCGCCAATCCCATCAATCGCCTTCAGCACGGTCAACTCGGTCTTTGCCAATGCCTCTGCCGTCGCGATCCCCGCGCCCCGCAAGGTCTTTGCCAGGACCGGGCCGACCCCCTTAACGCTCTCTACCGTTGCCATTCTCGTCTCTCCCTTTGATCACACGACGCAACGCGAAAAGGCTGGCACGTGGCCAGCCTTCCCACATTGTCTCGCCAGTTCAGGACGCTTTCTTCAGCGCCTTCTTGGCCGATTTCAACTTGGTCTCCTGCTTGGCGACCTTCGCCTTGCGGGACTTGACCTCTTTCTTCAGCTTTTTGATCTTCGCTTTCTTCGCCATCAGGTTTTCTCCTTGAGTTAAGTGTCATCCCCGGCCTCGACGTCCTTATGCTCCTTGAGAAAATCGCGGATAAAGCGTCTCACTTCGCGCGCCGCACTCGTATCGAGCGCATCGCAAAGCGAAACAAACCGGTTCCTGTCCGACGCGCTGATCCTGATGATCAGCTGACGGTCTTTCAGACCCTTCTTCCGCGACTTTTTCTTCTCAGCCATAAATTCCCCTCGCTCGGGTCATGCAATGGTAACTCTAAACGATATCGTTTGTATATACGTTTTTGCCGACTCGCGCTTTCCTGCGTCAGATCGCCGCCTTCCGGCTTTCTTCCAGATAGATCTCGCGCAGCCGTTTCGCCACCGGCCCCGGCGCGCCATCGCCCAGCGTCACACCATCGATCTCCACCACCGGAAACACAAACGTGCTCGCCGAGGTGACAAACGCCTCATCCGCCGCCTTGGCCTCGTCGATGGTAAAGGCGCGTTCTTCCACCGCCATCTGCGCCTCGCGCGCCATCCGCAGCACAGCGGCGCGGGTGATCCCGTGCAGGATATCGCTCGACAATTGCCGCGTGATGATCTTGCCGCCCTTCACGATATAGGCGTTGTTGCTGGTGCCTTCGGTCACATGCCCGTCCTCGACCAGCCAGGCATCGTCGCAGCCCGCCTTCTTCGCCATCATCTTGCCCATCGACGGATAGAGAAGCTGCACCGTCTTGATATCGCGGCGGCCCCAGCGGATATCCTCGATCGAGATTACCTTGATGCCCTTTTTCGCCGCCGGGCTGTCGGCCAGACCGGGCTTTGACTGGGTGAACAGCACCAGCGTCGGCTTCACAACGTCAGGATCGGGAAAGGCGAAATCCCGGTCTCCTGCCGAGCCGCGCGAAACCTGGAGATAGATCAACCCCTCGTCGATGCCATTCGCCCGCACCAGTTCGCGGTGGATCTCCAGCAGATCGTCAAACGCCTCGGGCTTTTGCATGTCGAGCTCGACAAGCGAGCGTTCCAGCCGCGCCAGATGGCCGTCGAAATCGATCAGCTTGCCGCCCAGCACCGAGGTCACCTCATAAACCCCGTCAGCCATCAGGAACGAGCGGTCAAAGATCGAAACGGTTGCGTTTTCCTCGGGCAGATACTCTCCGTTTACATAGACGGTGCGGCTCATCTCATTCTCCTTTTCCGAAGGCGCGGCCCTCGCATTGACCGGGTGGCGTGTTCTGGGCAACTTACATCTAATCGCCTAGCGCGAAATCCTTGAAAGGGAAAGACATGCCAGCAGCCCCGCAATCGGCCCTCATCATGCTCGCCGCTGGCATCGGAATTCCGATTCTTGCCGGGCTCAACGCCGCGCTGGGCCAGAAGCTCGGCTCGCCCGCCGCCGCCGGGGTGATCCTGTTCCTGGTGGCGCTGGCCTCGGCCTGCCTCGTCCTGCTGCTCACCGGCGGATCGCTCTCGGGCGCCGCCGCCGCCCCGCCGCACCTCTTCCTCGGCGGCGTTCTGGTCGCCTTCTACGTGCTCTCGATCACCTGGATCGCGCCGAGCTTCGGCATCGGCAACGCGGTGTTCTTCGTGCTGCTGGGTCAGCTCGTTTCTGCCGGACTGATCGACCAGTTCGGCCTGTTCGGCGCCCAGCAAACGCCGATCTCACTCACCCGCGCACTGGGCATAGCGCTGATGGCCGCAGGCGTGTTCTTCACCCAGATCGCCGGGCGCGCCTGACAGCCTCAAGCCCCATGCGCCCCGGTGCCACGATCACGCGCGAAATCCTCCGCCCGCAAGCGCCCCTTGCGCAGAAAATGCTGCAAGACCAGGGCCACCGACAGCGCATCGCCCAGCGCGTCATGCGCCCGCGCGCCTTCGTCGGACAAGCCGAAATGGGCGCAAAGCGTGTTCGAGCGCAGGCTCTCCACCTCGCCGCGCGGCACCCCGGCCCTGACCAGCAATCGCGTGGCATTGCCAAATCGCGTCGCCGCGATCGGCGGCGCAATCCCGGCCAGGTAGCAGGAGAGCGCCACGGCAAACAACTCGTCATTGCCCCAGGCCCAGATCATGTCGCCCGCCGCGAATCCCGCCAGCGCCGCCAGCGCCGGTTGAAGCTCGACGCCCTCACCGGTGACCCGGTCATCGCCGATCCCCGTCAGGCGCGTGAAAAGCGGCGACAGCGGCCAGCGCGCGCCCGCCCAGTCACGCGGGATCACCATCCGCTGAAACCTCTCCAGAACGGCAAATTCGCCCTCCAGCCCGAGCCGCACCGCGCCGATCTGTGCCAGCACCGGGTCAGGGTCGTCCGGGCCACACCAGAACCGCTGCGGCGCCCCGGCATCGCTCAGAAATTCCGCGTCCCAGATGATCGCGGTCCGCATCCTATCCCCACAATGCGGCGCTCGGCGGATGCACGCCCTTCTCATCGAAGCTCAGCGCATGGTCGCGATCCTCGGCCAACAACAGCGGTCCGTCGAGATCGGTCACCATCGCGCCCTGCGCCACCAGCACCGCCGGCGCCATCGCCAGCGACGAACCGACCATGCAGCCCACCATCACCCTGTATCCCGCCGCCAATGCCGCCTGTTTCAGCGCCAGCGCCTCGGTCAGCCCGCCGGTCTTGTCGAGCTTGATGTTCACCACGTCGTATTTGCCCTTGAGGCCCGCAAGCGAAGTGCGATCATGCGCGCTCTCGTCAGCACAGACCGGCACCGGCCGCGCCATACCGATCAGCGCCTCATCCTCGCCCGCGGGCAGCGGCTGTTCGACCAAGGCCACCCCGAGGCGCACCAGATGCGGCGCCAGATCGGCATATATCTGAGCCGACCAGCCCTCGTTGGCATCCACGATGATGGTCGATTTCGGCGCCCCCGCGCGCACCGCTTCCAGCCGCGCCATGTCGTCCGGCGTCCCAAGCTTGATCTTCAAGATCGGGCGAAAGGCATGTTTCGCCGCCTGCGCACGCATCTTTTCCGGCGTGTCGAGCGACAAGGTATAAGCGGTGATCTCCGGCCCCGGCGCGGGCAGCCCGGCCAGCTCCCATGCCCGCACTCCGGCCTTCTTGGCCTCCAGATCCCACAGCGCGCAATCCACCGCGTTGCGCGCCGCCCCGGCCGGCAGCATCTCCTGCAATCCGGCCCGCGTGACCGGCCCGCTCAGCGCCTCGATCTCTGCCGTCACACTCTCCAGCGTCTCGCCATAGCGCGCGTAAGGCACGCACTCGCCCCGGCCCGCGCTGGCCCCGTCCGAGATCCGCACGGTCAGAACCTTCGCCTCACTGCGCGATCCGCGCGAGATGGTAAACACCTGCGCCAGCCTGAAAATGTCCGGTGTGACCGTGATCTGCAAACTTCGCCCTTTCATCTTTCCCGAAATACTCGCGCCCATTGCCCGACAGGCCGCTTTGCCGCCGAGAGGGGAGGCTCCCCCCGCAGCCAGAGGCCCCAGTCTCTCAGAGCGCCTGCAACGCGTCCACCAATCGCGCCGCGCCATGGCGGAACGGATCGACCGCCGGCAGCCCCATCTCGGCTTCGACCCCGGCGAGATAGGCGTTGGCCTCGTCCTCGCTCATATGCTGGGTGTTGACCGAAATCCCCACCACCTGGCAGGCTGGATTGGCCACCCGTGCCAGCGTCAGCGCCACATCGCGCAGCTCTTGCAGGCTCGGCTGCTGATAGTCCGGCAGCCCTCGCATATGGGTGCGCGTCGGCTCATGGCTCAGGATCAGCGCATCGGGTTGCCCGCCATGGATCAACGCCATCGTCACCCCCGAATAGGAGACGTGAAACAGCGAGCCCTGGCCCTCGATGTGATCCCAGTGATCGTCGTCATTGTCCGGCGTCAGCCATTCCACCGACCCGGCCATGAAATCCGCCACCACCGCATCCAGCGGCACACCGTTGCCGGTGATCAGGATGCCAGTCTGCCCGGTGGCGCGAAAGCTCGATTTCAGCCCGCGCTGCTTCATTTCCAGATCCATCGCCAGCGAGGTATACATCTTGCCCACCGAACAATCGGTGCCCACCGCCAGACAGCGCTTGCCGCGCCGCTTCACGCCATTGGCAATCGGATATTTCACATCCGGCACCCGCACGTCATGCAGCTCGCGCCCCGTCGCCTCGGCCACCGCCACAAGATCGGGCTCGTCCCTGAGCAGGTTGTGCAGCCCGCTCGCCAGATCAAAGCCCTCTTCCAGCGCCATCACCAGCACCTTCTTCCAGTCCTGGCTGATCACCCCGCCGCGATTGGCTACCCCGATCACCAGCGTCTCGGCCCCGGCCTCGCGCGCTTCGATCAGGTCCATATCGGCCAGCCCGACATCGGCGCGGCAGCCCTCCATCCGGTATTGCCCCACGGCATTGCCGGGCCGCCAATCCTTGATCCCCTGCGCCACCTTGGCGGCCAGCTGGTCGGGCGCATCGCCGAGAAACAACAGATACGGTGTCTTGATCATGGCTTACGGCCCCTTCGCACGATGTGAAAACTCCCCAAAGGCCATGATTTGGCAGAATCGATGGAATGCGCTTGCAAACATCCTCAAATCCAAGGCCATTTTCGAAGCTTCATCGCCAAATTCTCCGAATTTTCGCAGAAAATTCGATCCCCTGCCGAGTTTCGGCGGAAAATCCCTTCGGCGCAGTGCCTTTCTGCACCCGCAAAATCCGCCTTGCGGGCCTTGGCGCAATTTAATATCGCTCCGCATTGAACCCACGCAACTTCATTGCACCGAAAGGCCCGCACATGTCCTTCCGCCGCCAACCCCCCGCGCCCGCCCGCCCCAATCGTTGCCAACTGTTCGGCCCCGGCTCACGCCCCGAACTGTTCGAGAAAATGGCCGCCAGCGCCGCCGACGTGATCAACCTCGATCTCGAAGACAGCGTCGCTCCCAACGACAAGGAAAAGGCGCGCCAGAATATCATCAAGGCCACCCACGAGGTCGATTGGGGCAACAAATACCTGTCGGTGCGGATCAATGGCCTCGATTCCCCGCATTGGTATCGCGATGTCGTCGACCTCCTGGAAAACGCCTCCGACCGGCTCGATCAGATCATGATCCCGATGGTCGGCCGCTCCGAGGATATCTATGCCGTCGAAGCCCTGGTCGCCGCCGTCGAGGCCGCCAAGGGCCGCAAGAAGCCGGTCAGCTTCGAGGCGATCATCGAGACCGCCGCCGGCATCGCCCATGTCGAGGAAATCGCCGCTGCCAGCCCGCGGATGCAGGCGATCAGCCTCGGCTACGCCGATTTCGCCGCGTCGATGGGCATGGCCACCACAGGCATCGGCGGCACCCAGGAGAACTATTACATGGTCCACGAGGGCCAGACCCATTACCCCGATCCGTGGCACTGGGCGATCTCGGCCATCGTCGCCGCCTGCCGCACCCATGGCGTGCTGCCGGTCGATGGCCCGTTCGGCGATTTTTCCGATGACGAGGCTTTCGTCGCCCAGGCCCGGCGCGCCGCCACGCTCGGCATGGTCGGCAAATGGGCGATCCACCCGAAACAGGTCAAGCTCGCCAACGAGGTCTTCACCCCCTCCGACAAAGCTGTGGCCGAAGCCCGCGAGATCCTCGCCGCCATGGAAGAAGCCCAGAAAAAGGGCCTCGGCGCGACCACCCACAAGGGCAAGCTGATCGACATCGCCTCGATGAAACAGGCCGAGGTGATCGTGCGCATGTCCGAGCTGGTCGGCGGCTGACACCCGCAAGGCGGGGCTGACCCCGCCATCCGTCTTGCGTAAACCCCGGCCCCCGCGCCGGGGTTTTTGCGTTCGGCCCCATTCTTGACCCGATTTGGTCCGATTAACCTCCCTTTCACCCGTCATGCATACCCTGACAGCCAATGACGGGGGCCTATCGGTGAACAGGATCACACGACACATTCAAACCCAGCGGCGGCGGCTTGTGACCTCGGGTCTGCTCGCCTTTGTCGCGGGATTCGCGCTCTATGCCCATGTTCATGCTACCGCGTTCGGCCTGCCCTTCCCGGTATTTACCGGCTTGTTTTATGCCGTCGCCGTGGTTCTGGCCGCAGCGGTGTCGTCTTTCGTGTTTCCCCGCCTGCGCCGCCTGATCGACGGGACCGCGCTTTCACGACTCGGGTTCGCGGGCTGGGTCGTATTGGGCCAGCATCACGATATCGCCGCCTCCCCGTTGCTCAGCGCGACCATCGTGGTCGGCGGCGCGATCCTCCTGATCGAAGCAAGCTCGCGCCTCGAAACGCTGGGCCGTTCCGCCGCCCTGCCCGCGCCGCTTGACTTTGCCATTGGCGCAGGCCGCGCATGGTGCGACTGGCTCGACAATACCGGGCAGGTGTCCGCAATACCGCGCAGCGCCCGCGCAGCGCCGCTCCACCCGGCCGAGGTCTGAGCCCCCCTTGCGGCGCCGCCCGCTTTCGCCCACGCTGCGCCCCAAACCACCTAACCCGAGGGGAGTGCCAATATGCCCGATATCAAACGCCACCACACCGGCGACCGGATGAGCCAGATCGTCGAACATGGGAACACCGTCTACCTCGCCGGGCAGGTCGGCACACCCGGCGCCGGCGTCAAACAGCAGACGCAGGATTGCCTCGACAAGATCGACACGCTCCTCGCCGAGGTCGGCACCGACAAGACCAACCTCTTGCAGGTCGTCATCTGGCTCGCGGACATGTCGGATTTCACCGCGATGAACAGCGTCTATGACGCATGGGTGCCCAAGGGCCACGCCGCCGCCCGCGCCTGTGGCGAGGCAAAACTCGCCACGCCGCAGTATCTTGTCGAGTTCATCGTTACCGCCGCGAAAGGCTGACGGAACGCCACAGGCGGACCATCGCAGACCCGCGGGCGTGGCGGTCCAACCGTCGTCCTGCGCGCTAAATGCCAGCCAAATCCAACCGGCGGTGGTGATGCCCAACTTGTCGACCGATCGCCGCCCCGGGCGGGCGGATCAGCGAAGGCACGGCGGGCTTCGCCCCTAATTCCGTGCGCGCTTCCTTGCGCCCTGGCCGCGCGGTCAGATCACTTCGATGCGGTTTGGCGTTCGGTTCCCGGCGGGGCATCGCCATTGGCCTCGATATCCGCAATGTATCGCTTCATTTCCGCAATCTCGCTGCGCTGCGCCTCGATGATCGCATCGGCCAGCGCGCGCACCCTCGGGTCGGAAATATCGGCCCGTTCGCTGGTCAGAACGGCAATGGAATGGTGCGGGATCATCGCCTTCATCCAGGCTACATCGCCCACGGTCGCCTGCGAGCGCACCAGCCAGACACCGGCGCCAAAGGCAATCGCCGCGCCGATGAAGATCGCGGCATTCACCCGGCCGTTGGAATACATCCCCAACATGAAGGCGAGCATGATGATCGCCATCGCCGCGCCCATATAGAGCGCCATCCACATCCGTGTCTGCGAATAGAAGATGTGATCCATGGCATAGGTATTGAGATACATCAGCCCATACATCACCACCGTCGAGGTCGCGATCATGGCAAGGAACCGGCCATAGCCCATTTTCCCTCTTGCCGAATGCGTCTCTCGGCGGGTGGCGTCTGAATACGGTGGCGTCGCGGATCGTGTCATCGGTCATCCTTTCGCTTGCAAACTCGCGGGATCATCGGATCAACGACTCGCTTTGGAAATGGTTCCAAACCGCTTGCAGGCCCGCGCCTTGCCGTTGCGATCCCGCAACCGGCAACGCCCGATGGCTTAATCCTTTTTCGCCCCTCCAACGCGCGCCTCACCCGGCAGCCGGGAGTCAGCCGGATGTCAGCCGGGAGTCACCCCCCCGATTCGCCGCTCGAAGCCGCCGTTAACCACGCGGGGCGCCGCCATAACCTTTTCGCAATTCTCGTCGCTCTCACGGCACCGTAGGGTGCGTGATTTCACGCACCTCCACGCCGCCGGCCAAGCTGCCCAACGCCACCACCGCTTGAGCCTCCCCCGCCTTGCCGCTAAACGGGATCAGACAACCCACCCAGCGAACCGGAGCCCCATCATGCCAGCCTATCGTTCCCGCACCTCCACCCATGGCCGCAACATGGCCGGCGCCCGCGGCCTGTGGCGCGCCACCGGCATGACAGACAGCGATTTCGGCAAGCCGATCATCGCCATCGTCAACAGCTTCACCCAGTTCGTGCCCGGCCATGTCCATCTCAAGGATCTCGGCCAGATGGTCGCGCGCGAGGTCGAGAAAGCCGGCGGCGTGGCCAAGGAATTCAACACCATCGCGGTGGATGACGGCATCGCCATGGGCCATGACGGCATGCTCTATTCGCTGCCTTCCCGCGAGATCATCGCCGACAGCGTCGAATACATGGTCAACGCCCATTGCGCCGATGCGATGGTCTGCATTTCCAACTGCGACAAGATCACCCCCGGCATGCTGATGGCCGCCATGCGGCTCAACATCCCCGCCGTGTTCGTCTCCGGCGGGCCGATGGAAGCCGGCAAGGTGGTGCTGGAAGACGGCACCGAGAAAGCCGTCGATCTGGTCGATGCCATGGTCGCCGCCGCCGATGACACGATGAGCGATGCCGACGTAAGTGCCTATGAACGTTCGGCTTGTCCCACCTGCGGGTCGTGTTCGGGCATGTTCACCGCCAACTCGATGAACTGCCTCGCCGAAGCCCTCGGTCTGGCGCTGCCCGGCAACGGCTCGATGCTGGCAACTCATGGCGACCGCAAGGAGCTGTTCCTGCAAGCCGGGCGCACCGTGGTCGATCTCTGCAAGCGCTATTACGAGGGCGATGACACCTCGATCCTGCCGCGCTCCGTCGCCTCGAAAACCGCATTCGAGAATGCCATGTCGCTCGATATCGCCATGGGCGGGTCGACCAACACGATCCTGCACCTGCTCGCCGCCGCCGCCGAGGGCGAGGTCGATTTCGACCAGTCGGATATCGACCGCTTGTCGCGTCAGGTGCCCTGCCTGTGCAAGGTCGCACCGGCGAAATCCGATGTGCATATGGAAGACGTGCACCGCGCCGGTGGCATCATGGCGATCCTTGGCGAGATGGACCGCGCCGGCCTGCTCAACACCTCCGTGGCCACCGTGCATTCCGCCACCCTGGCCGCGGCGCTGGATAAATGGGACGTGGCGCGCAGCAACGATCCCGCGGTTCACGAATTCTACCGCGCCGCCCCCGGCGGCGTGCCGACCCAGACCGCGTTTTCGCAATCGCGCCGCTACGCCGAGCTCGATCTCGACCGCGAATCAGGCGTGATTCGCAACAAGGCCAATGCGTTCTCCCAGGATGGCGGGCTGGCCGTTCTCTACGGTAACCTCGCGGAAGATGGCTGCGTGGTAAAAACTGCCGGTGTCGACGATTCGATTCTGGTCTTTTCAGGCCCCGCAAAAATTTTCGAGAGCCAGGACAGCGCCGTGAGCGCGATCCTGACCGGCAAGATCGTGGCGGGCGATATCGTGCTGATCCGCTATGAAGGCCCACGCGGCGGACCGGGCATGCAGGAGATGCTCTATCCGACGAGCTACCTGAAATCCAAGGGGCTGGGCAAAGCCTGCGCACTGGTGACAGACGGGCGCTTCTCCGGGGCGACGTCGGGCCTCTCCATCGGCCATGTCTCGCCCGAAGCGGCGGAGGGTGGCACCATCGGCCTGGTCGAAGAAGGCGACCTGATCGAGATCGACATCCCCAACCGCAGCATCAATCTGGCGGTGGATGAGGCCACGCTGGCCAACCGCCGCAAGGCGCGCGAAGCCAAGGGCTGGCAACCGGAAGAAACACGCAAGCGCAAGGTCTCAGGCGCGCTAAGAGCCTATGCCGCGCTGACCACATCGGCGGCAAAAGGTGCCGTGCGCCAAGTCTGATCACGACCCTGGGGCGCGCATTTCTGCGCGCCTTACCTCCTTGTTTTTGTGGTTAAAATGCCTCTGACCCTGCTGCACACTTCCGCCGCACACCAGGCCGCTTTCGACGCGCTTCGCGATCGGATCGCGCCCGGCGTCGCGCTTACTCATCTGGTTCGCGAAGATTTCCTGAGCCGGGCGCAGCGCGGAATTGACGCCGCCATGAATGCTGAAATTATGCATATGGTTCAGGGCTGCAGCGGCCCGGTGCTCTGCACTTGCTCCACCATCGGAGATATCGCGCGCAAGGCCGGAGCGCTTCGGATCGACCAGCCGATGATGCGGGCCGCGGCGCAGGCGGGCGGGCCGATCCTGATGGTCTATTGCCTGCAAAGCACCCTTGCACCCTCGATTGCGCTACTGGAGGAGGAACTGGCCCGCGAAGCCGCGCCGCGAAAGGTGCATGCCCTGTTTCTCGGCGAATACTGGCCCCTGTTCGAGAGCGGCGAGACAGGCGCCTTTTCGGCGGCGATCGCCGCAGCAATCCGCGAAGCGGCGAGACGCATCCCCGGACTGGCTTGCGCAGTGTTGGCGCAGGCGTCGATGACCGGGGCTGCGCCTCTGTTGGATGATCTGGACATGCCCGTTCTCGCCTCGCCCGAACTGGCCTTGCGGGCCGCGCTTGCCCTTCAAAGATGATAGGTCAGCGCCGCGCGGATCAGCAGGCTGAGCGCGGCTTTGTCCACATCGTTTTGATCCGCAAACAGCACAGCGCGCGTACCATCGAACCGCGCGCCCGCTGGTGCAAGTGGCCGAAAATCTTCGATCAGCGAGGTCTGACAATGCACGAAAAGGCCAAACCCGCCGGCCTTGGGACAGCCGAGCCGGAGGGCAGTTCCTGCCTTGGTTTCAAGCGTGAGGTAGGACGGTTGACGCCAGCGCAGTTCTTCTGACAGTCGCCCCGCTTCGGGCGTTTCTGCGGCAACCTCGAAGATCATTTCCCGCAGCGCTAAACAGCCCTGCCGCGCGGGCGACGGCATCGCCTTGAATGCTGCATTCACCTCTGGCGTCATCAAGCGCTTTCTCCCATCTTGCCGATCGCCGCAGCCATGATCGGAATCACCAGATAGCGCAATCCGATAGCCATGGCCCATTCTCCCGCGCCCATGCCCATCGCTCCGACGAGAACGGCGAGGTCCAACCCGCAATTGATCGCGAACCAAAGCACGCCGATCGCCAAACCGTTGCGAAAGCTTGGGCGCAGGTGGCGAAATGCACGTAGAAGCAGCCATGCGCCCGACAAGGCGCCAACGACGATCATCAGCGATTTGAACAAGAAGACATCGACCGAAAGCGCCCCGGTCTGATCGTAAAACGCGAAGGCCGCGAAGAAAGGGATGGCCCAGCTGGCGAAGCCAAATAGCAGGTTGCGCGGGGTCAGGATGGTGTTGCTCATGGCTCAATCTCCGACAGGTTTGACTGGTTGGCGCAGAATGGTCTTCAGCTTTGCCGGGGCCACGCGGCGCGGATCGGAAAGATAGATCTCGTGATGATGGCCGGCAAATGTCAGCCCCATTGCAGGCATCACCTTCTCATGCAGCTCGGCCAGGGCCGGGGCTTCATCGGTGTAGGGGCCGAGATGAAGGTATTGCAGGCAGGCGCCCTCTGTCGAGCGACCAAGCCGCACCGCATTTAGCAGATCCGGCGCGGCCCCGGCGGCCTTCTTCGCCTGTTTGGCTACAACCGCTTCGCGAACGGCTTCAAATTCGGTCTCGCTCAGCGCGTCCGGAACCCGCAACATCGCAGTCCATTGCCAGGCGGATCGATCCCCAGAGACAAAAGCACCCATGTCCTCGGCCCACCAGAGAGCCTCGAGCGGCGGCACGACAAAATCCCGACCATCAATCTTGAGGGCGAATTTCACGCCATAGGCCATGGGATAGAGCGCCTGAATCGCAGCCGCATAAGCCAATCCGTTCGGATCACCCTGCCCATCGATCATCAGGAAGGTGCGTTCGGGAACATAGATTTGCTCCCAACCCTTGCGCCCGACCGTGTAGAGCGCTTTTTCGGTCTTCTTGAAATCGAGCTTGGTCATGGCGCGAGCGGAAGGTGAATATCGGTGAGCAGTTCGGAGGGCGCAACATCTCCGGGCGTGTTGACGTAGACTTCATAGGCCGGTGCATCGCCCGGATCGCGCCCCGAATTGGGCAGCCAGTCGCAATAGAGATAGTCATAGCCCTTGCTCAATCCGGCATAGGGTCCCTGAAACCGCAACCGCGCGGCTTCCCCTCCGGGAATGTCGATCTGCTCGAACCCCTGCGGAATATCAATACCGCCTGCCAGTTCGAACCCGGCCCAGGATCGCAATTCGGCGTCTGGCACGGCGGAGGGATCGTCAAGATAGACACCGACCATGCCACGCACCTGACTCCAGAGGTTGCGCGCGCCAATCATCGCGCTGGCCTGCTCGAAGGCGTTGCCGATCTCCACATATGGCCCACGATGGGGCAAGGCGGCCAGACGACGGGCCGGGGCTTTTTCGACAGTGACATCATACATCGCTCGTTCTCCTTCGCGGACAAGCAGGTGCGGCGTGTCGTCCGCACCCGATTTTCGAAATTGCGCCGGGGTCATGCCATAGGACGATTTGAACGCCCGGCCAAAGCTCTGTGCCGAGGGGTAACCCACCCGCGCCGCGATTTCGGCCACGGGAAAGTCTTTGCGCACCAGCCAGCAGGCGGCCCGGTTGAGCCGGATTCGACGCACCGCCTGGGCGCAGGTTTCACCAGTCATCGCATGAAACACCCGGTGCCAGTGAAACCGGCTCATCGCTGCGATATCGGCAAGTGCATCCAGCGAAAGATCGCCGTCCGGGTTGGTATGAATGTAGTCCAACACCCGAAGCATACGTTTTTCATAGTCGGACCTCACTGGTCACTCCCCTCGCACTCTCGCCCTTGATACCTTGCACGAATTCTCTGAACAAATCTTGCGGAGTTGCATCGCAAGCCCAGTGCGGCCATATAGCGGCAAGTGCGGCGTGGGAGTTCAAACGATGACCAACTATCTCGATTTCGAGAAACCGCTGGCCGAAATTGAAGGCAAGGCGGAAGAGCTGCGTGCAATGGCACGGGCCAACGAGGAGATGGATGTCGAATCCGAAGCCGCCGCGCTCGACAAGAAAGCCGCCGAGCTATTACGCGAGATCTACAAATCGCTCACGCCATGGCGCAAATGCCAGGTGGCACGGCATCCTCAAAGACCGCATTGCAGAGACTACATCAAGGCGTTGTTCACCGAATACACTCCCTTGGCGGGCGATCGGAATTTCGCTGACGATCTGGCTGTGATGGGCGGGCTGGCCCGTTTCAATGACGAACCCGTGGTCGTCATCGGGCACGAGAAAGGCTCCGACACCAAATCCCGCATCCTGCACAATTTCGGCATGGCCCGTCCCGAGGGCTATCGCAAGGCCGTGCGGCTGATGCAACTGGCCGACAAGTTCGGCCTGCCGGTGGTCACGCTGGTCGATACCGCCGGGGCCTATCCTGGCAAAGGCGCGGAAGAGCGGGGCCAGTCCGAGGCGATCGCCCGCTCGACCGAGGCCTGTTTGCAGATCGGCGTCCCCCTGGTGTCTGTTATCATCGGCGAAGGCGGCTCTGGCGGAGCTGTGGCCTTTGCCACCGCCGATCGCCTGGCAATGCTGGAACACTCGATCTATTCGGTTATTTCACCCGAAGGCTGCGCCTCGATCCTCTGGAAAGATGCCGAGAAGACGCGCGAGGCGGCGGAAGCTCTGCGGCTGACGGCACAGGATCTGGAAAAGCTGGGCGTGGCCGACCGGATCATTCGCGAACCCCTGGGCGGCGCGCATCGCGACCCGTCAGCCACCATCGACGCGGTGGGCGCGGCGATTTCCAGCATGCTGGTCGAACTAGACGGCAAGGCGCCAAAGAAGCTGGTCCGCGAGCGGCGCAAGAAATTCCTAGATATCGGTTCGAAGGGCCTGGCGGCCTAAACTCGCCGGTTGCCAAACCACATGCGCTTGAACAGGCCATCCTTGAGCAGCAACTGGTGATAGGCAAAGCCCGCGACATGGGCCAGGACCAATAGCGCCAGAAGCGTTGCGACAAGGCCATGGGCCGCGCGCGGCAGGTATTCCGAAAAGTCTGGTGGAAGCGGCGCGCCCGATCCACCGAACACGATTGCCGGCAGACCTGCTGCGTAAGCCAGGGCCAGACCCGAAGCGCCCATCGCGAAGACCAGAAGGTAGAGCCCGACATGCGCCGCACCCGCCGCCTTGTTGAGAAGGACATTGCCGGTTTCGGCATGAGGCGGGTTATCGGCCCTGACCCTGGTAATCAGACGAATCAGCATCAGCACGACAATCGCGACGCCGATCGACATATGCAGACTCAAGGCAAACAGCTTTTCCGGATCGCTGTTGGGCGTTTCGGCCAACAGGAAATTGCCCGCGATCAGCGCGATAACGATCATCACAGCTAAAAGCCAATGCAATGCGACAAGCAACGGATGATAACGTGTCATGGCAGCCTCCTCAGCGCAGCGGAATCGTCTTTTCTATAACCGGTTTCAGGAATACTTGCAATTGCAACATTTGCATATGCGATTAATTGCGCTACATTCGGCCCATGACCTCGAACGCCACAAGAGAGATTCGCGAAAACAGTCTCGGCTGGATGATTCAGCGTATTTCGGGTGCGCTCAACCGCGAGATGACGGCGCGGCTGGCTGCCTGCGACATGTCGCTCCCACAATTCGCGGTCATGATGACGGTGTTGGAGCATGACGGTCTGCCCCAGTCCGAGATAGCCGAGATCATCCACGCGCCCGCCTATGCGGTCAGCCGCGCGGTGGATCGGCTTGAGGAACAAGGCAGGATCGAGCGCCGAAACCACGTCACCTCGCGCCGGGCGGTTGCGGTTCATGCCACGGCAGAGGCACATGCTCTTGCACCGAAGCTGCACGAGATCGTCAGTGAGGCGAACCAGGCGCTTCTGGAACCGATCCCGTCGCCTGAGGACCGTGACAGATTGAAAGCGCTGCTGAAGCTGATCCTGCCCATCAAAGATCGCGCGTCCTGACGCTCAGCTCTTTTTGTCGCCATCATTCACGCCAGCCACGCGAAGCACGGCAAACGCCGTTACCAGAGGCCCGACAATTTCAAACAACACGGTCGTGCCGATCACGAGTGTCAGGATCAGATCAGCGTGTTGCGGCATTTCCTGGGCGGCGACCAGGGCCATACCCACAGCGACGCCCGCCTGGGCCAGAAGGGCAGGCCCATACCAGGCCCGTTCGTTCTCAGGCACTGACGACAGCATTGCTCCGGCCCAGCCGCCTACGATGCGCCCGGCGATCCGAGCAAAGATATAGGTCACGCCGACCAAGCCGATTTGCATCAATGTTCCAATGTTCAGCGACGCGCCGGCAAGCAGGAAAAACAGCATCATGAACGGCCATTGAAGATGTTCGATCTGCGTAAAGGCGCGACCGTGATGGCGAGCGAAATTGGCAATCACCGCGCCGGCGACCATACCGGTAATCAGGAAGGACACATCGAGCCACTGTGCCAACCCGGCAGCCATGAACACCACGCCCAATGCTTCGGTCTGTTGCGGCTCGCCCTTTTTCAGCCGCCCGGTCAGAAACGCAGCAGGAACGCCCACCGCGAGCCCCAGACCAATTGCCACGACGATTTCGAACAGGGCTTCAACCAGAAGCCCGGCAGAAAACGACCCGTTCATGCCCTGGGCCAACACCGCCACCAGCGCGAAAGCAATGAGCCCCCAAGCGTCATCAATCGCGACAATTGCCTCGATTCGCTTGGTGAAGCCGAATTTGACCCCGAGCTGGCGGATCGCATCGCGGGTTGCGGCAGGATCGGTCGCAGTGGCGATGCCGCCCAAAAGCAGCGCTGCCGCCGGATCGACACCCGCCAGCCAAAGCGCCGTGGTAACGATGGCCACGGTGGCGATGACGATGCTGAGAGAAATCGAGAATATGGCAGCGCCAGACTTTCGCAGCGTCTTGGCTTTCAGCGTGTTGCCCAGCAGGAACGCCACCATGGTCAATGCGATGACGGAAAGGAATTCATACCAGCTGGTGACGGAAGCAGGAATCAGGTCGAAGCCGGACTTGCCTACGATGATGCCGCAACCCAACAGCAGTGTAACCCGCGGCAGGCGGGTGCGATGTCCGATGGCATCGGCTGCCAGACCGGCGAGGAATAGTGCGCCGAGGACGATCATGATCAAGCCATTCGGATCATCCATCGCTCAGGCCAACAGCATCTTGAGGCCCTGCGTTACGTCCGAGCGAACGGCCAGCCGCAGCCCCGGCTCGTCGCCGGCTTTCAGGGAGGCGATAATCATCCGGTGATACGGTGGCAGTGATTTGCGTTTCAGCCGCCCGTAGAGCTGCCGCATCGTTGGGCCGAGCTGAAGCCAGACGGTTTCGGCCATGGCCAGCATCGCCGGTGCCTGGGCGCGCAGATAGAGTGTGCGGTGAAACTCGAGGTTGGTGCGGATATAGCCGACCGGATCCTGCCGGTTGATCATGTCGGTCAGGCCGGAATTGATGGTTTGCAGCCGGTCGATCAGCGCCATGTGCGCGCGAGGCAAAGCCCGGCTGGCTAGCTCCACTTCGATCAAGGTGCGCAGTGCTGCAAGCTCTTCGATCCGGTCCGAGCTGAGCTCGGGCGTCGCCACGCGCCCGGAGGATGACATCGACAGCGCCCCTTCGGCCACCAGCCGCCGCACAGATTCGCGTGCCGGTGTCATCGACACGCCGAATTCCTTGCCGATTCCGCGTAGCGTGATCGCCTGCCCGGGGAGCATGTCGCCATGCATGATGCGGGTGCGAAGTCGCCTGTAGACCATATCGTGGGCAGATGGCTTTGGATCAGGGCGTTGCGAGTTTAGCATAACATGTTTGTGATCACATACTTGCCGCAGGTCAATCACAAACCACTTGCTGCTGCGGTGGCAAACTTGGTTCCGGTCAGCAAGCTACAGCGCGTCAAAACCGATACCGATGAAGCCCCGCGCCATGGGTTTTCAGCCAACGTCGAGGCCGAGCGTGATCACCGTAAATCTGGGTAACACGATCCCAGAACCGCTTGGAGTGATTCATCTCGACCAGATGCGCCACCTCATGCGCGGCGACGTAATCGAGCACTTCGTCCGGTGCGAGGATGAGGCGCCAGGAAAACATCAATCCACCTTTAGACGAACAGGAGCCCCAGCGCGAACGCGTGTCGCGCAAGCTCAGACGGGAATAGCGACAATCGAGCGCTTCGGCATGACGATCCGAGGCTTCGGAAAGACGCGCCCGCGCCATTTCCTTGAGGAAACCCTGTAATCGCGCGCCAGCACGCACCGGATCACCGGACAAGACCACCTCACCATCGCCCAAGCGCACGCCGCGTCCGCGCCCGGAAATGCAGACGACACGCAGCATTTCACCACGCACAGGCAGGTCGACGCCGGGCCGGACAATCACTTCATCTGGCCGGCGATCCAGATGACCGCGCAGCCATTCCGCCTTTTCTTCGGCAAAACCCAGCGCTTCGGTCTCGCGCACGCCGGGCGGGCAGGTTAGTGTCACTCGCCCGTCGATGGACGAGACCCTGAGCGATATCCGCCGCGCCCGCGCCGAACGCCGCAAAATCACCTCGACCGGTGGGTCACCTTTGAGGATGTGGCGGTTCAAACCACCTTCTCCTCGCCTTTATCTCGACTGCTCATCGCGCCTCTCAGGAAAGCCTTTGACACCTGCGCCCCGTTATGGCAGTTGGCGCGGATCGCCGACAAGCAAATATAAATTCGAAAGGGAAGCCCATGCCCAAGGAAGAATGGGGCGTCAAGCGTGTCTGCCCAACCACCGGCAAGCGCTTTTACGACCTGAACAAGAATCCGATCGTCAGCCCCTATACCGGGGAAGTCTGTGAATTCGACACCGGCAAGCGCAGCCTGATCGCCGCCGACACCGAAGACGCGGCCACCAAGAAGGCGAAGGAAGCCGAGGCGGAAGTCGAGCTGGAAACGCTCGACGAAGCGGAGGTCGATGTCGATCTCGATGACGATGTGCTCGATGACGATGACGACGACGATGACGTCTCGCTCGACGATATTGCCGACGTCGCGGCAGACGACGACGATTGATCGTGAATTCAGGCCGCGGCTGGCATTTTCTTCTTGATCCTGCCGTGGCCTTTGCCTAATACCCGGGCGTCGGGCGAAAGCTCGTGTTTCTTGGGGCCTTAGCTCAGCTGGGAGAGCGCCTGCATGGCATGCAGGAGGTCAGCGGTTCGATCCCGCTAGGCTCCACCAAATCCCCTGCCAAGTTACGAGATGGCTTAGACCTGAAGCTGTTCCAGGCGGTTTCCGGCCGGCTGCGCCAGTCTGGCGAGCGCCGCTCGCAACACGCAAATTAGCGATCCCAACTCAAACCATCGGGTCGGTCCTGAACGGGGTAACTTCCAGCTCAATTTCTTGGGAAATCTTCTTCGAAATCCTTGAAAGGCAGCGAACACACGGATTTCTGGCCTTTACGAATGGTGCCCAGGAGAGGACTCGAACCTCCACATCGTTGCCAATACTAGCACCTGAAGCTAGCGCGTCTACCAATTCCGCCACCTGGGCAGGTGTCGTGAGGCAGGCATTTACGCCCGCATGGTCTGGGTGTCAACGGCGTTTTCCGGTAAACCTGCCCGCACGACAAATCGCCTTGTCCCACTCACCGCGGGCGGCTAGGAAAGGATGACGCGCAGCATCAACTGGAGGCCGGCCGTGAGCAAGCTTGTTACCATATTTGGCGGATCGGGATTCGTGGGCCGCTACATCGCCCAGCAATTGGCCGCAAAGGGCTGGCGCGTCCGCGTAGCGGTTCGCCGCCCGAACGAAGCGATGTTTGTGAAGCCCTATGGAGTACCCGGACAGGTTGAGCCGGTGTTTGCCAACATTCGCGACGATGCCAGCGTAGCAGCTGTGATGAAAGGCGCGGACGCCGTGGTCAACTGTGTGGGTACCTTCGATGCGCGCGGGAAGAACAGCTTCGATGCGGTGCAGCACGAAGGCGCCGAGCGTGTGGCCAGGCTGGCCACTGCTGCCGGAGTTCGGACCCTGGTGCAGATTTCCGCGCTGGGCTGTGATCGCGACACTGACAGCACCTATGCCCAAACCAAGTGCAAGGGCGAAGAGGCGGTTCTGGAGCATTTCCCAGACGCGGCGATTCTGCGGCCGAGTGTGATTTTCGGAAACGAGGACGGTTTCTTCAATCGGTTCGCCGCCATGAGCAGGTTCGGGCCCGTGCTGCCGCTCTTCGGCGCAGAAACAAGGTTCCAGCCGGTTTACGTCGACGACGTGGCCAGAGCGGCCGTGCTGGGCGTAGAAGGCAAGGCGAGGGGCATTTTCGAGCTTGGCGGTCCGGAAGTGAAAACCCTGCGCGGATGGGTCGATGTGATGCTGTCCGCGATAAATCGCAAGCGACTGGTGCCCGATTTGCCGATGTGGATCGGACGATTGATGGCCTGGGGCTTCGATATGGTGGAGATTGCTACCCTCGGATTGATCAGGAACGGGCTTCTGACCCGCGACCAGGTCAAGCAATTGCAATACGACAACGTGGTGAGCGGGAATGAAAAGGGCTTTGACGACCTCGGCATCGAGCCAGTGTCGGCTGAAGCGGTGATCGACAGTTATCTGTGGCGGTTCCGCCCCAACGGTCAGTATGACGCGATCCGCGATTCAGCAAGGAACCTCAAGGCGAACTGAGGGCGCTACGCTTCGGCAAAGACCACAAAGCCCCGAATGCTTGTTCGGGGCTTTGTTCGTTTTCAGCTTCAGCTCAAAGCCTGAAATTCCACGCGCCGGTTTTCATCCGCAGCGGGATCGTCCGCGTTGATCGGAAAGCGTTCACCAAGGCCGATGGTTTCCATGCGCGAGCTGGCAATGCCGCATTCCTCGTTCAGATGCCGCGCCACTTCACGCGCCCGCAGGATCGACAGACGCTCGTTATACTCGTTTGTCCCCTTGGTATCGGTATGCCCGACGATGCGGATCTTGTTGATCGGCGAGGTCTGCAAGACGATGCAAATCTTTTCAAGCTTTGGTTTCTGAGAGGCGTCGAGCGCTGCTGAATCAAAACCGAACTCGATATGCAGGTTGACCTGCAACTCGGGCTTGAACTGGCCATAGACAAGCGGCTTGTTCGGGTCATTTGCCGCGGCCAACGTAACGCTCGGCTCCGAGCTGGTTGTCGCCGTGGTACCCGCCACGGTGGTGGTGACGGTGGCACCCGTCGAACTGTCCGTTGGGGTTGTGTCTGTCGTTGTTTCGAGTGTTGTACCGGCGGTTTCGGTGGAAGTGGTCGTCTGTGTTGAAGTCGTATCCGTCGCCGCTGCTGTTGTCGTAGCGGTTCCGGCATCTTGTGTGGCCGTCTCCGTGACTACCACTTGTTCGCCCTTATCATCAGTCTTGATGTCATCAACGGTTATCAACTTGAGCCCGCGATCCTGGCCCCCGCCGAGGCCGCGGGTCTTGACGCTGCTGAATGCCTGAAGCTGGCGTTCAAACGCACTGCGGATTTCATCAACACTCATGTCATCTTGCGCGAAGGCGGGGGCTGCGGAACACAGCAGGACGCCGGCCAGCGCGAGGTTAAAGAGTTTTTTCATCTTATGCACCCGTGAAAATAGAGTCTTGTATGGGGTAATACCTAGGGTATCATCGAATGGGATTCAATTCAGCCTTATTCTATGAGATTGTGACAGATGCACGTTTTGGCCCGTAGAACTGCGGCAGTGGCCTGCCCCGAGGGGCCAGGAAGTTGACCGCTTCAACCACCCGCATACCGTCCCCGAAGCCATCTGTACCGGTCTTTTTCGGGGCGGGGATGACGCATAGCGGCGTGGTGCGCGAGAAGAACGAAGATGCCATCCTGACCGATCCATCAGGCACGCTCTGGGCGGTTGCCGATGGTATGGGTGGCTATGGTAACGGCGATGTGGCCTCCGATATCGTAATTGACTGCCTCTCAACTGTTCCGGATGATGCGCTGGCTGGGCCGGCTTTGCGGGCGCGGCTGGAAGAGGCCAATCGGCGCATTCGAGAGCATAGTCTGAAGGCCTGCACCGGCAACATCGGCGCGACGGTCGTGGCGATGATGATCCAGAACTCGGTGGCGCATCTGGCGTGGGCCGGAGATTGCCGCGCTTATCTGATGCGCAGCGGCCAGTTGAGATTGCTTACTCATGACCACACAGTGGTGCAGGATCTGGTGGACCAGGGACTGATCCCGGCGGACGGGCGAAAAGACCATCCCGAAGCACATGTGGTTACACGTGCCGTCGGTTTCGGCGAAACGATCGAGATCGACACCCGTGCAGTACCGCTGGTGCCGGGCGATCGTGTGCTGATGTGCAGTGACGGTCTGACCGCCTGTATCGGCGATCAGGAAATCGCTGATACGCTTGCGGTTGGCGCCCGGCCAGAAGCGATTTGTCGTCAGTTCATCTCTGCATCGCTCAGCTCGGGTGCGCCCGACAACGTATCGGTGATCGGCGTCTTCGCGAGGCACGCGTGATGCGGCAAGGCACTCTGATCGGACCGATCATCATCGCCATCGGGCTGATCGTGGCTGCCATTTCCTTTGCGCTCGTCGGCGCGCTTCTGGAGACCGCCGACGGCAGCGCCGAATTGCGCCTGGAACGCACCGAAGCGGCGATGAGCCGTCTGCGGGCGGAACAGGACGAATTGCGCGCCGATCTGCAAGATGCCCGCGCCGAAATCGAGCGGCTGAGCGAAGATATGACCTTGCGCGCGGCGCAGCCAGCCGCGATGCCCGATGTTGTCATCGCCTCGCCTGATATTGTCGGTGATGACAGCGGCTACGATGGACCCGGAATCGAGGCACCAACGGAGAAGATGCTGCTCGCCAAGGCGCGTTTCAACAAAGGTGTCACGCAACCCGGCAATCGGATCATGCTGGAGGTGCTTGGCCATCCGCGAGAGAGCTATTCCACCGATTGCCAACCGGTGACCAATCCCAGGATCAAGGCGCTTCTGGAGACTCGTCAGATCGGGCCTGTCAGGGTCACGATGCTGAGGCCGGCGCTGGATTCGCTGGAACGCATCTACGACCGGCTGAAAGAGGATGAACCCGACCTCGCGGAGAAGCTCGGCACCGCGGGGGCGCTCTGTGCAAGACTTATCCGAGGCTCGACCCGGTCTGTATCGAATCATTCCTGGGGCACCGCGATTGATCTGAAAATCGAGGGCAAGCTCGACCCTTTTGCCGATGGCAGCACGCAGTTCGGGCTTCTGCTCCTGGCCGAACTGTTTAACGAGGAGGGTTGGTTCTGGGGCGCAACCTATTCTCGCGAAGATTCAATGCATTTCGAAGTGGGGGTCGAAACCCTGAGGAAATGGCAGGCCGAAGGAACGCTTTGAGCCATGGCACGGCGTGAACCCAGCCACGACGACACCGCTTATGGCCGGGCAGCTCATCCGATTTGGGCTTTCCTAGAGACGATAGAGAACGCTTCTCAGGCGGGAGAGATGCGGCTGATCGAACAGGCGGCAAGCCTTCTTGACCGGTTTGAGCTTCAGGCAAAGAGCGGCGGCGCGCCGGAATCGACGCTGAAACCCGCACGCTATGCCCTGGCCTACCTGATCGATCGACGGGCACAACAAATGCCGGGATTGCGACTCTCCACCTGGACGGTTCTGGCGAGTCAAAGGCTGTTTGAAGGGCGCGAGATAACCCGGGAGCGGCTGACGAAGTTCCGCGATACTGCGCGCCGTCAGGGCCGCGGATTTGATGAACTGGAACGCTTTCTGGACGAAGTGATCGCGCGCATCGCAGACCTGCGCCGAGGTCCGCAAATACAGCACTCGGGCAATTGGGGCGCTTGGATCGCCGCCACTCTTGTCTTGTTCATTGCGGCTATCGCGGTTTATGCCTGTTTCATCGAATATCGCTTTCAGTCGCGACTTTCAGCCGAGTTAGAGACTGAAATCCTGCAAATTGGCCTGGATCGCGATCCACAGGGCGCTGATCTCGTTGCGCGGCTGAACCAGTTGGCCGACGCCAACACGCGACTATCGCGTGCGGTCGAGAAAGCCCCGTTCAAGCGCGCCATCCGATTGCCATGGATCGATAGCGAAACCCGTATTGAACAGCTTTATCAGGCCGAAGTCGCCGCGCGGGTGCCGCGCGCCGTCGGTGATGCCATTGAGCATGCGGTTGCGACCCAGGGCGAGGGCCTCGAGCTTTACGATGCACTCAGGGCGTGGGCAGTTCTGAGCGGAGACAACAATTGGCAGACGTCTTACATCGTAGGATGGCTGGAAGATTATGAAGGCGACATGGGCCTTGACGGCCTGTCCGTCCACGCGGCGGCACTTCAGGGCCCGGATGCCGAGCTTCTGGCTCGGGATCCTGTACTGATGACACAAGCCAGGAGATTTGCCGCTGAGGCAGAGGAACCCGATCTGGCCTGGCTGGAGTTGCTTCGGGCCGAGGAAACGCGTGCTATGCCTCGCTGGCGCCCCGAGATTGAAGTTCCCGGACTCGATGAAGTGGTGCTGCGCCGGTCGGGTAGAGCAGTGAATGCAGGGATGCCCGGGCTGTTTACCCAAATTGGATGGACCCACGCGCGCGAGTTCGGTATCGGCCTGGCGGTTCAACGCGCCCGCAACGTTGCACAAGGCATCACCGGTCAGCCATTGGCGTCGGTTAATGCCTCGCCGGATCTGGTGCTCGAAAGGCTGCATGACAACACGATTTCCGCGTGGAAGGCGTTCCTCGCCGACTTGCGCGTCCGGCCCTTTGCCAAACGATCAACTGCAATCGAAGTCTCTGGCAAGCTGTCTGTCCCTGAAAACCCTATTTCGCAGCTTTTGAACAAGGTTTGGCTCGAAACAGGTGGCGCCGATCGATCGCGCACGCACGAACAGCAACTGCGCCTCGCGCGTGAATTCGGCGCCATGATTCAGTATGTCGAACAAGGCCGGATGGCTGAAATCTCGCGCCTGTTCTCGACGCTCAATGTCGCCCTCGGATCAATCGATCTGAATGCGCAGCGCGGCAGCCAGCGGCTGATGACCTGGCAGGACACCGCGCGCTCGATTCAGGCGTTGAAGGCCGCTCCTTCCATCGTGGTGCAGATCGCAGAGGACGTGCTTGCGCAGTCGGCGGCGGCTCAAACCGAAGATGGATCGAACCCCCTCACGCGCCAGTGGCAGCAGCTGGTTTACCCATCGTGCCGCGAGTCGCTTGAAGGGCGCTATCCGTTTGGCGATGGTGCCGATGCGGATATCGAAGGCATAGCCGCACTTCTGGGTCCGAATGGGCAATTGATCCTGTTTGCGAATGCCTCCGCTTTGCCCTTGTTAGAGACTGATTCCAGCCCCTGGCGCTGGAAACCCGAAGCTCGGTTTGCCGGATTGAAACCTGAAAGCGCAGCCTTCTTTGAGCGCGCATTTATTGTTTCCAATGCGCTGTTCGGCGCAAGCGGGCGAGTCGGACTCGACCTGACATTGGCGGCTTTGGCTGAACGCGGCGAGACGGTTTTCGCTATTGGAGGTGTCGGAGTTCCTGTGCGGGCGCGCGGCGCGCCGGCTATGTTGAACTGGCCCGGCCCGGAACCCGACAAGGGATTGGAAGTCGCCTTTAGTGATGGCACCGAAAGCGCCCGGATCCTGCATTCGGGCAGTTGGAGCCTGATGCGGCTGATCGATGGATTGCGGCTGCGCCTGCGCGACAAGGGTCAGCGCGTTCTGCTCGACCTGCGCACCGCTTCGGGGCGTATATTTCTTGAGATGGGATTTGACCGGGCGGTGAACCCGGTTTCGGCAAGAGCTCAGATACGGGGGTTTTCCTGCCCTGCGGCGCTTTAGCTTTTGCAGTAAAATGAGACGAATCCGGGTATAGTTCTATTCAATTGATGGTTTCCAAACGCATTTCGCCCCCTGACAGAAGGATCGGTCAGAATGGTATTAGAGCGATATATCGAAGTCACCACACCGTTAGGTGATTCCCCTGACGGCACTCCGATGCTGCAATTCGAACGGCTTATCGGCTCAGACGAGGTCAGCAAGTGTTTCCGATACGAGCTGACCCTGCAAAGCGAAGACCCTGAGATCACTTCGGATAAATTGCTGGGCGAGGCGATCAGCGTTACCGTCAAGCGCAGCCAAAGCGAAGATCAGGAACCGCGATACTTTCAGGGTCTGGTGGACCAGTTCAGCTATTGCGGGAATGAATCCGGCGGGCGTTTTCAGTATCGCCTGATATTGCGGCCGGCGTTCTGGTTTCTTTCAAAATCGCTGGACAACCGGATCTTTCAACGCATGACCGTGCCGGATATCGTCTCGAAGGTCTTGGATGATGCCGGTATGAGTGACTACAGACTTGAGCTTTCCGGCAGCTATCCCGAGCGCGAATACTGCGTCCAGTATGGCGAGTCTGATCTCGATTTCGTACAGCGGTTGCTGGAACACGAAGGCGTTTTCTATTACTTTGAATTCGATGATGGCGTTCACACCATGGTCATCTGCGACAAGCTCGACAGTCTGAAAGACGCCCCGGCATGCGAAGAGATCAAGTTTGAACAGGGCAGCTTGCAGCGCACCGGAGAGCAAAACGTCATCACCCGTTTTGAACGGATAGACAGCGCATCACCGGCGAAATGGGTTCATACCGACTATGACTTCCAAAAGCCTTCGGCCGACCTGATGTCGACTGCTGACAAGTCAGGATGGCACACCGGAGACGACAAGGAGCGCTATTTCTACCCTGGGAAGTTCATCGAGCACGGGCGCGGCGCCGACCTTTCGGACATACGTGTCGAAGAGGGGCGCGCCCTGTCGCAGGTCATTTGTGCCAATAGCACCGCGATCCCGCCTTACTCCGGGCACAGGTTTGCGCTGGTCGGCAATCCACGCGAAGCCGACAATATCAAGCTGGTGATCCTCAAGGCGGAATACGAGATCTGGGAAGGTCAGTATGCCGCCGGTCTTGCCGGTGAAGAGCAGGAGCAGGGCTTCAAGGCACGATACGATCTGATCCCCGCCGACACGTTTTACCGCCCCGCTCGCTTGACACCCAAACCAGTGATGCGCGGGCCTCAGACGGCGGTGGTTGTCGGGCCTTCGGGCGAAGAGATTCACACCGACGAATTTGCCCGTGTGAAGGTCCAGTTTCATTGGGATCGTGAAGGCGGGAATGATCAGAACTCCACCTGCTTCATTCGTGTGAGTTCGGTCTGGGCCGGCTCAGGCTGGGGTTTCATTCAGATTCCGCGGATCGGGCAGGAAGTGATTGTCGATTTTCTGGAAGGCGATCCCGATCAACCGATCATCACCGGGCGGGTCTATAACGCCGAGCAGATGCCGCCTTATGAATTGCCCGGCAATGCCACGCAGTCGGGATGGAAATCCAATTCCTCGCTGGGCGGCGGCGGCTGGAACGAGATGCGGTTCGAAGACAAGAAAGGCCAGGAGGAAGTCTATTTCCAGGCAGAGAAAGATCATAACGAACTGGTCAAGAACAATGAAAGCCGCACCATCGGCAATGATTTCTTCGAAGATATCGGCAATGACGCAACCCAGAACGTGCATCACGACCGGACCGAAACGGTCGACAACAACAAATCCACCACCGTTGGAGTCGACCGGACAGTCGCCATCGGATCGAACGACACCGAAACGGTCGGTGTGAATCGCAGCCTGACGGTCGGGTCGAATGAGACCATCCAGATCGGCACGAACTCGACCGAATCAATCGGCGCCAACCATTCCCAAACTGTCGGCGTGGCGCAGACGATTACTGTTGGCGCGGCGCGCGCCGATACGGTGGGTGCCGCGGAAACCCGTCAGGTTGGCGGGCCGCAGAACAATACGATCGGCGGTGCGCGCGTGGTGACCGTGGGCTCGAGCCAGACCCATACTGTTGGCAGCAGCGACGGCTGGACCATTGCATCTGATCAATCAGTGACCATCGGTGGCGGCCAGACGGTCAAGATCGCCAAGGATCAGAGCTTTGAGACCGGCGGCGCCCGGGTGGAAAAGATCGCCAAGGGCAGCGTGATCGAGATCGGAGAGGATTGCGCGATCAAGGTGGGCAAGGACCTGATCATCGAGGCCGGTGATTCGATAATAATCAAGGTGGGCAAAGCCGCAATCTCGATGAAGAAGGACGGTACCATCAATATCGAGGGCAAGGACATCACCACAAAAGGCAGCGGCGAGATCAACGTGAAAGCGTCGAAAGACATCACGATGAAGGGCAGCAAGATCAATCAGAACTAGGCGGCGTCGCTGCAAAAAGTGCGGCGATGATCGCATCGGGCGGGCCGATCGAATCGGCGCCCCAAAGCACAGGCGGCACAAGCGGCTTGTCAGCAAACTCTGGTGGCGGGATCGAATTGAGTGCGGCAAGCAATGTATCCGCATCATAGTCGCCTTGCACAGCGCGCGATAACGCAACGGCAGCAAGATCGGCCCAGCGGTCCGCACTAGCCTGCGAGACGTCAGGCGCCTTGGTGCAGGCCAGGACCGGAAAGCGGCGCCCGGGCAGGTCGATGCTTGGCCCGATCACCACGAGCAGCGGGCCCTCGGGTGCATCAAGCAGGCCACGCAAACCGCCGGCGGGCCAAAGATCGGGGTCGCGCGCATGATCGGCAAGCCAGCGCGTGACCCAGCCATCGAGCCAGGCGCGCTGACCTGGCGCAAGCCCGCGCGCGAGGAAATCACCACTCACCGGGAGCTTGCCGAAAAACCCCGCCACTTCAGAACCCGCGCGGGCAGGTGAAGCCAGAGAACATTTTTAGATCAAACGGGTTTTCGACCGAATTCGCACGCAACTCGAAACGGGCATTGAAGCCGCCCACATCCAGCGACAGATTGAAAACTTCGGGCAGAGCCGTCTTGGCCAGCCGTCCGCCGCGGATCATCCTCAAAAACGCCCAGCTTCCGGTTTCGCGGGTAAATCGCTCGGCGGTGCCGTCGACCGGCGCAAAAGAGAGCGTGATCACACCGGTGCCGTCCGGGCCGGGCCAAGTCATCGGCATGGGACGCGTGACCGAATTGAAATAGGTCAGAACTTGTCCATCGACATTGAGGGTTACCCGCGAAGCATTGGCCGAGAGATCCTTGGGTTCGAGCGAAAACGCCATGACGGGCCCGGCGCCACCCGGGAACAACGCATCGCGCATTGAGCGGGCATTCTCGAACGGTGCCAGAAGTTTCGCATCGAGCCCGAAATCGGAACGCCACGCCCAGGGTCTCGTGGTCGTGTCGATGTATTTCAGGAGGTGATCATTGATATAGGAATCGATCAGCCCGCCGGCTCCGAACAGTCGCGAGAAATCCTGCGTGTTCACGTCGATCTTGGAACGCTGATCGAATGGATAGCGGCCCTGGGTGGCAGAAAGGCAGAACGGCATTACATCGGCACGCCAGCGCGCATTAAGCTGGGCGATCACCGCATCGCGGGTGACCGAGATCGTGTCACCAGCAATACCGGCAAGCCAATCGTCAATCGGATCGGGCAGGGTTTGCGCCACGATGGCAATCGCCCCGGTAAGCTGCGGCAGGCCGCCGCGCGCAAGCAGCGCAGATTGCGGATCCGGGCTGGCGGCGACGGTCTGCAATTCATTCGAGAGCGCGGTGAGCGCGGCCACGGCATCGGTCAGCAAGGGCGGCTGGCCGTCCACTTCCTGCACCGCGGCGCGGATCGCCGTGAAATGATCGGCAACGGGTTTTCCCGGTAGTTCCGTCGGCTCGTTCGATCCGCCCGTCACCTTTGCAATCTTGCTGCCCTGCTTGACCAGCTTGCCAAGTTTGCCGAGTTTTGATGCGGCCTTCATCACGCCCTTGGGTGGGCCGCCGCCTTCGCCTTCTGCTGGCGGGCGGGTGAGGAAGGTCTCATCCACCACCGCCGCGAGGAGGCGTTTCAGGGCGCTGTCAGCTGATGCCAAATCCTTGAGGTTTTGCCGCGCCTGCGCCAGATCCTTGATCGGAGCGAGGCGAACGTCGCGCAGGAAGCCATCCCACTGGGCTATGAAATCATCGTAGTAGAGCTTGAGTATGTCTTTCTCGAGCAATTCTGCCGAGGTCTGCGAGCTTTCGGCGCAACCCCCGGCGAACACCGCGCGATCCAGGGTCGCCTGCGCTGCGATTTCCGGCGCCAATGGCAAGACCGTTTCATGAAAGCCCTTGAAGGTAAAAGCACCGGGTAAGCCAACGCGCAATGTCTTCTCTGAAACGCGAGTAAGCACGAGCGCACCATTGGGTCCGGCAAACTCCGCTGGGATCCATTCCGCAAGACCCGCCACATCCGGATGTGCGCGCAAGGTGCGATAGGCGCGCACCGACAATGGAATGGTGCAGATCGACTCGAGCGCAACCGACACAAGCTGCGGATCTGAAGCAATCTTGTCGGTCTCGCCCGCGATGCGTTCCAGCGCGGCAAGCTGATGGTCAATGGACTGTTCCGTGGGAAACGGATCGATCGGGGCGAACTCGGGCAGAACCGTCTGCCACCAGACGCCGACAAAGTCGGTGTCATAGGGCGCTTGTCCTGTCAGCATCTGATAGGATTTTAGCGCGCCCAGCAGGAATTCGGGATCGCGTGAATGCCGCCACATGGTGGCTTCCAGAAGCGCGACCATGCGCGGCTCGAGAATGTTGCGCAGGGTATGGTCGTAGGCAAGCTTGTGAATTTGATCAAGCTCCTTCCCAGCCGTTGGTCCCGCAAGCGTCAAGGCAGAGGTGGCGATGTTGGTCTGAGCGTTCAGAGTCTCATTTGCTGCCTCCAGCGCGAGATTGAGATCAAGTGGATCGGTCGGAGCCTGCCGCGCGGCGACATTCGAGAGCCGCGAGCTGAGTTTGGTCAACTGGCGCTCCTGATCCGTCAAGCCGCCGGAAAAGCGCAAGAACGAAAACAGGAAAAGCGTGCAGGCTACGATAGTGATCAGAGCCGCGCCGGCGAGCGTACCGCGCCAGAGCCAGCGGCGGCGCTCCTCTGCCCGCGGATCAAACCGGCCCAACCCGGCCTCGGGGAAGATCAGATCGGTGAGCAGCCCACGCAGAAAAAAACTGCGCTTTTCGCCATGGCTGCGGCGTTCAAGCGTGGGGGCGGAAAGACCGAGAGAATGCGCCATCCCCGCCATCATTCGGTCGATGGGGGAGCCTTCCTGTGTGGCCGAGGTGAAATAGAAGCCGCGCAGCCAGGGCGTTTCCTCATACCGGCTTTCGCCGAAAACGGCGTCGATCAGCACCTTGAGAGGGCCGGTCAATTGATCAACCTGGGAAGGAAAACGGAAAATCTCGGCGCGCTGTTCCAGCGGCGCATCGACGGAAAGCCGTGAAACCAGGCGGTCTTCAAGCGACGATTGCAGCGCCTTCATTTCACGTTCGACAGTGATGCCATCGACGCGGTCGGCGGTACCAAGGGTCGCCCCCCAGACTTGCTCGCGTTCACGCGAGGACATGTCGCCAAAGAAACTTTCAAACCCCGGCACCAGATCGGCCTTGGTAATCATCAGATAGACCGGCAATCTCAGCTCGAGCGCGGTCGAAAGCTCATTGAGCCGTTTGCGAATCTCGCGGCCATGTTCGCGGATCGAGCCTTCATCTCCTGCCAGCTCCTGAATCGAAATGGTCAGGATCACGCCGTTAAGCGCGCGGCGTCCGCGGTGTTTGTCCAGAAGGTTGAGGAATCCTCGCCATTCTGCTGCATCAATCTCGGGATCGCTCTCCTGTTCGGTATAGCGGCCCGCGGTGTCGATCAGCACGGCATCTTCGGTGAAGAACCAGTCACAATTTCGGGTGCCGCCCACACCTTTCAGATCATCGGTCAGATCAATCGGAAAATGCAGGCCCGATTGGCGCAGCGCGGTGGTCTTGCCGGTGCCCGGCGGGCCAATGATCACATACCAAGGCATATCCCGCAGAAAGCGGCGCCCCCCCAGCTTTGAGCGCTTCATCTGGGTCAGAACGTCCTGGAACTTGGTGTTGATCTCGGCAACGTTCTCTTCGCCTGGGGCTAGTTCGGGCGATGCCGTCGGCGCGGCAAGCTCGGCCACGAAAGCCTGGTTGGCCCTGGCTGCACGTAGCTGCCGCAGCAGCATCAGGAACAACCAGAGGATCAGGATCAGGCCGATGGCGATCAGCTTGGCCATGTCCGAAGCCAGCGGCGCAACATCGCCAAAGCTGACCAGCCCGCCATAGAGCCAGATCAGCACGCAGAGAATGACAATCCCCACCGCTGTCCAGAAGAAGCGCGACAGGAAGAATCCGAGGATTTTCTTCAGAACACCCATGCCTCAGACCTTCTTCTGCAAGATGACTTCGACTCGGCGATTTCGAGCGCGGCCTTCGCTGGTCGTGTTGTCGCCGATTGGCTCTGCCGCCGCTTTGCCTTCGGAGGATACCAACGCAGCGGGAACACCGTTCTCCACCAGAAGATCGGCAATCGACTTGGCCCGCGCCTCCGACAGGCCCTGATTCGATTGAAACGGGTTTGACCGCTGCACCGGAACCGAATCGGTATGGCCCACCACGCGAACCTGCCCGATGAACTCCTGATTTTCGGTGATTACCTTGGCAATCGAGGCGATGAGTTCGAGATAGGGCTTGTTCACATCCGCCTTGGCCGAGCGGAAAAGCTCAGGCTTCGTGCCCTGCACGACCACCACCGCGATCGACA